>OMYM01000292.1 GCA_900315225.1 uncultured Erysipelotrichaceae bacterium
AGCATTCACATTTTGCCTGATGCAAAAGCGTCGTGATATGCACGACGCTGATTTGTTTTATTCCTTTGTATAGTATTGAGCATACCATTGCGCAAAGGCATGCAAACCTTCCCGAATGCCAATTCTAGGCGTAAAACCGTAGTCTTTTTCAAGGGCAGTTGAATCAGCATATGTCACAGGGACATCCCCCGCCTGCATACCCACCAATTCACGGTGTCCTTCAAAGTCATAGTCTTCTGGCAACACCTTGGCATTGACAAGTTCTTCCTGTAATGTGCTAATGTAGTCCAACAGATTCTCTGGCTGCCCTCCACCAATGTTATATACTGCATATGGAGGCACTGGCAGACCATCCTCTCCCGTCTTCCTTTCAGGTGCGCCTTGCATGACTCGGAACACTCCTTCTACGATATCATCGATAAAGGTAAAGTCTCTTTTCATATCGCCATAGTTGAAGATCTGGATTGTCTTTCCAGCCACCAATTTCTGGGTGGCACTGAAATAGAACATATCCGGTCTTCCTGCAGGGCCATATACCGTGAAGAAGCGCAATCCTGTGGAAGGAATGTCATAGAGCTTGCTATAGGCGTGTGCCAACAGCTCATTGCTCTTTTTAGTGGCAGCGTAGAGGCTGACGGGATTATCAACCTTGTCATCGGTCGAGAAGGGAACCCTCTTGTTTCCTCCATAGACTGACGAGCTAGACGCATATACCAAATGCTCCACGGGATGATGCCTGCAGGCTTCTAGGATATTGTAGAAGCCAATGATATTGCTTTCCATATACACATCTGGATGGTCAATGGAATAACGCACGCCTGCTTGCGCCGCAAGATTGACGACAACATCAAAATGATATTTGTCAAACAATTCATCGATTAAGACCTTGTTACCAATGGATCCCTTGACGAAAACATGCTTGACAGGAGAAGACAGGGCTTCCTTTTCAACCAACGACAACCTGTATTCCTTGAGCGTTGGGTCGTAATAATCGTTCATGTTGTCAAGGCTGACCACTGTACCAGATGTCATTTCCTTCAAGAGACGAATGACTAGATTCGCGCCAATGAAGCCAGGGCAGCCCGTAACAAGGATTGTCTTTCCATTCAGATCAATCTTTTGCATGAATCAGTCTCTCCTGAACAGATCTCTTGTATATACTTTGTCTGAAACATCTCCTAGTTTTTCTGCATCGAAACGATTCGCAAGAATCACATCGCTCTCGCTCTTAAATCTCTCAAGGTCATTGACAACTTCGCTGCGGAAGAACTCACTGCCATTTTCCAATGTTGGTTCATAGATGATAATCGGAATGCCTTTGGCCTTGATGCGCTTCATGACACCCTGGATGGCAGAGGCACGGAAATTGTCGCTGTTGCTCTTCATGGTAAGGCGATATACGCCAACTGTCTTTGGATTCTTGGCAATGATCTGATCAGCGATAAAGTCTTTTCTGACCGTGTTGGATTTGACGACTGCTTCGATCATGGTCTGCGGAACATCCTTGTAGTTGGCGAGCAACTGCTTGGTGTCTTTCGGCAGACAATAGCCGCCATAGCCAAACGATGGATTGTTATAATGGGAACCAATGCGTGGATCCATGCATACGCCATCAATGATCATCTGGGTATCCAATCCTTTTGTCTGGGCGTATGTGTCAAGTTCATTGAAGTAGCTGACACGCACAGCAAGATATGTGTTCGCAAAGAGTTTGATTGCTTCTGCCTCGGTCAAATGAGCAAGAAGCACCGGGATGTTCTGTTCTGGCATGGATGCCCTTTGTTCCTCGGTCCTAGCGCCTTCCAAGAGAAGATCCGCAAACATCTGCCCTTCTTCCTTTTGGTCATCATCGCAACCGACAACGATGCGGCTTGGATGCAGATTGTCATACAATGCCTTGCTTTCACGCAAGAATTCCGGGCTGAAGATAATGTTTCTTACGCCATATTTCTTTCGCACGCTCTCTGTATATCCCACGGGAATCGTGGATTTGATGACCATCAGGACATTTGGATTAACTTTCAGTGTCCATTCGATCGCATCCTCGACTGCCGATGTATCAAAGAAATGATTCACATCATCATAGTTTGTCGGTGTCGCAATAATAACCAGATCGGCATTGCCATATGCGGCAGCTTTGTCTGTCGTTGTATGAAGGTTCAACGTTCTCTCGCCTTCTCTTGCTTCCTTGAAAAATCTTTCGATTTCATCGTCTTGAATCGGGCTGATGAACTTGTTCAGCTTTTCCGCCTTTGCGTCTGTTGTCGTAATGGCAGTTACTTCATGTTTCTGGGCAAGCAGGACTGCTAAGCTCAAACCTACATATCCAACCCCTGCTACTGTAATCTTCATTTGTTTCTCCTTCTAGTCCCTGCGGAACAAATCGCGGGTATATACCTTTTCCTCTACATCATCCAAGACACTGTCGTATCTATTGGCTATGATGCATCCGCACATCTTCTTGAATTTCTTCAGGTCATTGACGACAACCGAGCCAAAGAATGTTGTTCCATCTTCCAGCGTGGGTTCATAAATGACAACCGTAGCACCTTTTGCCTTGATTCTCTTCATGACTCCCTGAATGGAAGATTGGCGGAAATTGTCGCTATTGCTCTTCATGGTCAAGCGGTAAACGCCTACAACAACTTCCTTCTGCTTGCTCTCGCGGATAGCGGAATAAGACTCGCTGTTGCCATAGGTTCCCGCAATCTCCAAAACCCTGTCAGCGATGAAATCCTTCCTCGTGCGGTTGGATTGAACGATTGCTTCTATGAGATTCTCTGGCACGTCTTGGTAATTGGCCAGAAGCTGCTTTGTATCCTTTGGCAAGCAGTATCCGCCATAGCCAAACGATGGGTTGTTATAATAGTCGCCTACGCGTGGATCTAAGCAAACGCCTTTGATAATCGATGCCGTCTTCAACCCCTTCACTTCGGCATATGTATCCAGCTCGTTAAAATAGGAGACACGTAACGCAAGATATGTATTGACAAACAACTTAGTCGCTTCTGCTTCTGTCGTCTCCATGAACAGGACTGGAATGTTTGTCTTGATTGCTCCCTGTTGCAAAAGGCTAGCGAATGTTTCTGCCGACTTCATGTTTGCCTCATCCGATCCAACGATAATGCGACTTGGATACAGGTTATCGTAGAGAGCCTTGCTTTCACGCAAGAATTCTGGGCTAAATATAATATTGTCCATGCCCATCTTTTCCCGCACAGATACCGTATAGCCAACCGGAATCGTCGACTTGATGACAATCGTTGGCTTTTCTTCCTTTTCGCTAGTCACATCCTTGACAAGCTTCAAGACAGATTCAACCGCACTGCAATCAAAGAAATTCGTCTTTGGATTGTAATTTGTCGGTGCCGCAACGATAATATAGTCCGCCTCGGCATACGCTTTTTGAGCATCCGCAGTTGCGCGCAAGCTGAGTTTTCTCTCTTCATGTTCCGCTAGGTATTTCTCGATATATTCGTCTTGGATTGGACTAGTCCAATTGTTGATCTTTTCAACTTTTTCGGGCACAATGTCCACTGCCGTCACATCATTGTGTTGTGCCAACAAAACCGCCAATGAAAGCCC
>OMYM01000294.1 GCA_900315225.1 uncultured Erysipelotrichaceae bacterium
CTATTGCTGGAGCGGTTGTTTGACATTTTTGTCATTTCATAAATTTGTTTGGATTGACGCCAAAAAGTGCTTGATTTCGACCGAAAACGTGCTAATATATTAGCGTACTGTCGATGAACAGTACTGTGAACCAATCCCATAGGGAATTGACACATGACCTCGTAGTCGCCGCATTTCACCAGATCGCCCTCGATGGTGAGTTCGGGTGAACCAATCCCATAGGGAATTGACACTTGGTGGCAACAGCCACGAAAAATATTTCACTGGACTAAGCTTCAGCTTGTGAACCAATCCCATAGGGAATTGACACGTGTGCTGGAGCTTCGCCAGTTCTTTTTTGTTGTTCTCTTGAAGAGTGTGAACCAATCCCATAGGGAATTGACACAGACTAAGACATCCGCCGTAATAGGCGATGGTTCCCGTGAACCAATCCCATAGGGAATTGACACGATGTGCATCCAGAAGTAACGACCGCACACAATAAAAATAATGCAGCAACGTGAACCAATCCCATAGGGGATTGACACTCGAAGCACAAAGAACATAGGGAAGACTATACGTCTTCCCTATTACTTTCTCGATTAGATACTTTAAACTTGATCTGTAAGCTTTTTAGTGTATTCCAAGGACAATGAAGTGTATGACAATGATCACAGCCGCAAACAACATTCCTCCATTGCATATGATTGTCTTTAGTGGGATGTTTTCTTGGGGTTCTTCGAAGTGGAGCTTTGGTCTGCGGAAGAATATCACATATGTTGTAGCGTAGATGCTTAGTGGGGTGATCCATGGGATTGTCAAGACGCCTGTAAGGTTCATTAACATGTGTAGCAGTATCGTATATGATATATTGTTTGTGCGTAGGTAGACGTAGGCGAAGATGAGACCTACCGGGAAAGCGTAAGCAAATTGGTAGACGTTTCCATGCATGAGGCCAAAGAATAGAGCGGAGAGGATGATTGCTTGCTTTTCTCCGGTGTCGCGAAGCTTGTCTATGACAAGTTTGCGGCATATGAGTTCTTCTATGATTGGACCTGTGATGCACACGAATACCAGTTGTACCAGGAGGTCGTTTCCAACAATTTCATCTACGATGCTTGTTCCGTTTTCCACGCCAAGGATCGTAAATACAACAAGAATCATCATGGCTGACAGGAGGGATGTTGTTTCTACCACTCCCAAGGTCAAGAGAAAGTCTTGGATGTGCATGGGTTTTGGTTCTCTTTTCTTGGTGGGGATCCGATAAACCAATAACATTGCGAACAGGATCCCTACCAAGCTGGAGAGGTCTTGGATGGACCAGGAGATCCATTGGTTTTGGATTAGATGGTCGGGTAGCCAGATGTACATGAGTATGGTAAGGGCATTGCTTACGTACATGAATGAACCTATGGCCAAGGCTACTAGCGAGTATCGTTTCTTTGGGGTCATATGACGCTCCTTTCTCACATAAAAGAAACGGCTTATAGCCGTTATAATAATCTGTACATGAATGTGCACCCTCCATCGTAGTCGGGTTCTAGCGGTATGTAGAAGTCTTCTTCTTCCAGTTTTTGCATGGCGAAGACTTTCTCGTAATACCGGACAAGACGGTCGTCTCCTGCCGCATAGAGGTAGATGATATTTACACCTATGAGAGTTGCTACTTCCTCTATGATGGGGTAGATGAACGCAGGGTAGAAGTATTCTCCTAGACCTTTGATGGGTTTTCCTTTGTGTCCAGCTAAACGACGGTAGTTGTCGTTTACCGCAAAGTGGGATATTTCTATTCCTGGCGCTACTTCGGGGAGGAGCTTTGCGCCATATTCTTCCATGATGCGTCTTTTCTCGTGCGGGCTAGGCATGCCATATTTCGCGTTCGCAACCATTCCCGCTTTTAGGCCAAAGTATGCGGCTACTTCGTCCATAGACGTATCAATAATCAAGTAGATCCTGACTTCGTTGTTGAAATCGTCTTCCCACGCGCATCGTTTTAAATACGATTCTAGCCCGATCACCTTGTCTCCAATCGTTGATATGTCATATTCCCTGTCAATGACAAACCTTGTTATCATCTCTAGGTGGCGCGGGTCGGAACGCAAGGGAACACAGATAAATTGATTCATACCCTCAGGCCTTGACGCCTTAACTTTTCTGCGGCTTTTTGCGCTGCTGCTTGTGCATCGTACTTCACGCGGGGTGATGTTATCATCTTCACGTATGTCCTAAACCCCTTTTCTCCCGTAAGATTCAGGATAATGGGCTTGCTGTAATCACGATATTGACTAATGTCAATGTGTCTGTCTTTCATGTCAATACCTCCTGTTCTTTCACCAACAGTATATCTTATATTTGCGATTTGCGCAAAAGAAATTGCATTTTTTCTTCTACATTGGTATAGTATCACATAAGGAAGAGGAGATTACCATGGCAGCTACGCAAGCAATCATTCCAACATTGCCAAAGAAAGATGATTTTGGCAAAGCTATTGACTTCATTCAAATACTAAACGACTTTGATCCATCCACTCTCGCGGAGAAAGACTTGCTCACGCTAGCAAAGCGTTGCGATTTCTCTGGCGTGTCTTTCTCTTATGGGGAGCCAGTGGATTATCGTCTACGCATGTGCAAGAGTATTCTCAACCTAGAGATTGAGAACCTGCAGCGGTATTCCGAAGAATATCGCGCTATCCTTCTTGTTGGATACCCTGCCAAGGAGATCAAGAAGAAGTTTGAGAATGCCCGCAAGAAGCTCATTACTGCCTTTGGGGTAAAAGCGGCAGTATTCTATGTGCAAAATGAATATAACAACACATCGAGCGAGGAAATCGCGCGGCAGAACAAGGAATATGAAGCTTCCAAGTCTATTCCCTATACGCCTAGCGATGATCATGTGGAGGATGACTTCCACTTTGACGATATACGTTCCATCAAGATCAAGATGATCCGCAAGAACATGAAATGTGGCAATGGGAAGCCATTGCCACAAAGAAGCTTCGCTAAGTTCCTTCAGACACCTGTCAGGCATTACGAGGACGTTGAAAAGAGCAAGGATGAAGCATCGGATGAACTTTTGGAGCTTCTTGTCATGCGGTGCCAAGCCAACCCTTATTGGCTATTCGATGATACGATCGACTTTGGTTATCTGCCAGAAGAAGAGGAAGAGCCAAAGATCTTCGCTACGCCAGACATTATCCTCAAATGGATCGAGGAGGGTAAGCCTCTGTACACCACATATATGGATGGCATATACGTGGAAGAAGAATAGTGATGAAACACTGATGCTTGACAATAAAGTTTTTACATACACCTCCTAATTATGTGCTATTATATAAATAGAAAGGGGGTGAAGTGAGTGAGAAAGGTAATGGTCAAGTCAGTGCATGACGCATTTGAATATGTCATGGGTCATTACTATCCATTTGGATTGGAAGACAATGTGGAAAAACGAGATACATATGCGGTAATTTCTATTCAAGACTCTCACCTTGGGGGATTTGGCATAGAATTCAAGGAAAACCAGTTCTGTACTGGTGTCCTAACATTGGAGTTTGATGATATTGAACGTCCAGTGAAAGGGGCTATCTTGTTTACGCAAGCAGATGCCAGGCAAATCATAGAGTTTATTAAAAACAACCGCAAGGCAGATACCTTGCTTGTGCATGATTATGCTGCGCAATCTCGTTCGCTTGCGGTAGGTGCTTTTGCTTTCGCAATGCTTGGCGGTAACAATGCGAAGTTCTTCAGGAGAGGTTCACCGAATATGTGGGTTTACGACACATTGATGAGCGTATACGATGAAATGTAATGATGAAGGCATGAAAGGACGGAGTAATCCGTCCTTTCGTTATTTGTGTTCGTTTGTCCACTTGATGGCTTTCTGGAGATATTGGCCTGTCCAGGATTCTTTCACCTTGGATACTTGTTCAGGGGTTCCTTGGGCGATGATTGTACCACCGTTATCGCCTCCTTCAGGTCCTAGGTCAATGATCCAGTCGGCGCACTTTATGACATCAAGATTATGCTCAATGACAACGACTGTATCGCCATTATCCACAATCCTCTGCAAGACTTCTATAAGTCGATTTACATCGTCTGTATGCAGGCCAGTGGTTGGTTCATCCAGTATATAAACGGTTTTACCTGTGGCTTTTTTCTGGAGTTCTGAAGCGAGTTTCACACGTTGGGCTTCTCCTCCCGACAGGGTCGTGGAGGATTGGCCAAGCTTGATATAGCCAAGACCTACATCATACAGCGTCTGGAGTTTGTTTTTGATCTTGGGGTGATTAGAGAAGAATGTCAATGCTTCTTCTACGGGCATTTCCAGTACGTCATAGACGTTCTTTCCCTTGTAGGTACATTGGAGGGTTTCTTCGTTGTATCGTTGTCCATGGCATACTTCGCATGGGACATACACATCAGGCAAGAAGTTCATGGAGATGACTTTAACGCCATCGCCTTGGCATGCTTCACATCTGCCTCCCTTGGTGTTGAATGAGAAGCGGCCTTTGTCATAGCCACGGATCTTGGCTTCTGGTGTCTTGGAAAAGACATCTCTGATCTCATCGAATACCCCGGTATATGTCGCAGGATTGGATCTTGGGGTGCGTCCAATGGGATCTTGATCGATCTGTACAAGTTTGTCGATATTCTCTAGTCCCTTGGCTGTCTTGAACTTACCTGGTTTTACCTTCACTCTTCCAAGATTCTGCAGGATTGCTTTCATGAATATTTCGTTCACAAGTGTGCTCTTGCCAGAACCCGAAACACCTGTAACAAGCACTAGCTTGCCTAGCGGGAACTTTACATCTACTTGCTTGAGGTTGTGTTCTTCTGCCCCCTTTATCTCGACGTATTCCCCTGATCCTTCCCTTCTCTTGGATGGCATGGGGACGATCTTTTTGCCTGAGAGGTATTGTCCTGTGATGGATTGCGGGCAGTTTTTGACTTCTTCCGGTGTTCCATTCGCAATGACTTCCCCACCATGGATACCTGCACCTGGACCAATATCCACAATCCAGTC
>OMYM01000295.1 GCA_900315225.1 uncultured Erysipelotrichaceae bacterium
CAAGCTATACATGGAGGAAGGATGAAAAACCAGGATTCATTTGATATATGCAAGATGTTGTTGTCATTGCTTGTGGTAGCGATCCATGTCACAAGCAAGGGAATTCAAAGCATGATTCATCCATATGCCAGGATTGCCGTACCAATGTTTTTTACGATGGGTTCTTACTTTCTCTTCACAAAGATGAAACATGTGAATGGGAAGGGAAGATGGATTGTTGTCTTGCGCTATTGCGCAAGACTTTTGACATTGTATGGCATATGGCTTTTGTTGTTATGGCCAATTACCGTCCATTGTCGGGGATATGTCATGGATGACATTGGAAAGATCATCCATGACATGTTAATGGCATCGACGTTTCGGGCATCATGGTACCTGATGGCTACCGTCATTGGGACAATGATTGTATTTGTGATGTCGCTGCTTCTGCCTGATTGGGCATTGGTGATTGTTGGCATCATGGCATATGCACTATGTACATTGTTATCGACATACGCTTCCCTTGGCATTGGCCGCAAGTAATGCGTACCCAAGAATGTTTACAGGCTTTCCTGCATCGCTTCTATGGATTTCCCTTGGCAAGTGCCTTGCCAAGGGGAAGAAGAGCGAAAGGACAGGAATGTGGTTGGCTATGACAATCGCATGCTTTGCGATGTTAAAAGGTGAGGATTGGCTTGTCAAGACATATCTAGGCCAAGTCCATGACAACGACTGCTACATAATGCTGGTTCCAACATGCATTTGCCTGTTCAAGCTTGTTCAATCTTGCGACATGAGAATAAACAACAGATTCTTCATACGCTTTGCCAAGTGTTCTTCTACCATCGCCTATTGCCTGCATGCATCCCTTGTCCACTTCTTCCGTAACATGATACATGTTACGGATAGGCTTGGAACGGATTTCAAGCTCTACTTGTTAGTGGTGGCTTGTTGTTATTGCGTGGCAATGCTGTGTACATTGCTTGAGGACAAAAGACCCTTTGGCGTCCTGAAACTGTTGCATTAATGAACATATGCCATGATTTGTGAAAAGCTCCGCAAAACATGAAGATTTGCGGATGAAAATCAAATGAAAGGAGTTGGTTGGCATGAAGAACAGGAGAGAGTGCTTAAGGGAATACGGATCTGACTACGGTATCCAACAGAAGGTTGATGCTGGAGAACTCTTTCGGGTGGGAAAGGCGGTATATTCCGAAGATAGCCGTTCTTGCTTTCAAATATCCCAATGCGGTTGTTACCATGCATAATGCGTTTTATATGCATGGGCTGACGAATACGACCTGGCAACCGACAGAAACGCTGCCAAGATCAGGAATGCGAAAGTGAATCAATATTTCTCTCCCAGTTGCATTTTTGGGATGGGAGTGGAAACGATGCAATACGAAGGTTACCCGATTTCAATTTACAGTGTGGAACGGATGTTGATCGAGCTGATCCGCTACAAGAGCAAGCTTCCCTTCGATTACTATAAAGAAATCATTCTGAATTATCGGAAGCGAATGCCAAGGCTCGATGTACAGGCAATCCAGGATTATGCGATGGCATCGCCAAAGAACAATAAAATCCTGGAAACATTGCTGATGGAGGTATTCTGATGGTGAATTCGGAGGTTCATGCCGAGGCAAGGGTGTGTCAGGGCATAGTGCTAAAAGCAATCTCAACCGCAACATCACCATATGATTGCGACTGACACTCCCCACCTCAACAATGATTCTCAAAGCCTTTAACCTCGCACCCTTTTTCCCGTAGGTAAAGCCAAGCAACCAGTCCGCAAGCATCTCCATCTCGTTGGTCATTCCGACAACATGACTGGCATCGTATGATGTGGAATGGCACTTGTAGGTCAGGCGAAGGTGCATGTTTCCGATTGTGTTGCAAAAATACGTATAATCGGTTATGCATGACGTAGATCATGGATGTGAGAAAAATGGCAAACAGGAAACCAACCTATCAAGAGATGATGGCCCAGCGGGATAAATACAAGCATGAGCTTGATGTTTTGAAGCAGGATCGCGTGACCCGACAGGCAAAAAACTCCGTGTTCCTGAACCTGTTTACGCGTCAGGAGTATTATCTTCAGCTCTACAAGGAGCTGTTTCCAGAAGATTCCTCCATCACGGAAGCGGATTTGGAACTGGTTACGCTGGACAATGCACTCTCAATCCACCCCTACAACGATCTTGGGCTTTTGGCCAGAAATAAGCTGATTGTGCTGTCGGAAGCGCAGTCCACATGGAGCATGAACATCGTGTTCCGCCTTGCGGACTACTACTTCGACTCGGCCATGAGCTATCTGAAAATCCACCATGCCGATCTGCACGGCTCTGTAAAGGTCGATGTTCCGGATGTCGAGGCATTTGTGATTTACACAGGTAAAAAGAAGATCGAATTCGACGAGATTTCATTGAATCAGAGGTTCAAGGCCAGGGTCATCCATGGCGACTATCGGGGGGACATCATTGAAGAATACATGGACTATTGTCGGATATGGGATGCAAACGTGCTGAAGGCACGCACACCGGAAGAGAAGCAATTGGCGGTAGTGGCAACGATCAATGAATGCATTGAAAAAAACTACCTTGCCAAGTATTTGGAAGAACATCGCCCAGAGGTGGAGAGGATCATGATGACGATGTTCAGCCCTGACTATGTGAAGCTTACCGCAGAGAGGACGCAACGCATTAAGGGCGATATCAGCTATGGTCGCTACATGGGCATTTCCGACGATAAGATCAAAGAAAGCATTATTCAACGTTACGAACTTACGCCAACTTATGCCCGAAACTTTATGGACGATGATTCCGATCCTGAAGATTCTCGACCATGGGCTGTTTAACTCCACTTTTTCGCGATTATCCCGATTGAGTTTACTGATTGTTGGTTTGGAGGCGATTGAGATCGCCTCTCTTTTAGTGAATTGCTATTACGAAGACGTGAATTAGAGGCATATCGAATGACCCGGCGATTTGTCTGAAGGGAAGGCACTTGAAAGGAGTGAATAATCCATGTTGCCAGAGATTCACGGAATGCTTCTAGCGGAAAAGCGATCTAGGATACAGAGAACTGTCATTAAGCTAATTCATGAAGCTTTTGTGATATACTCGCACTGCTATTTGCAAATACCACATTTGTTTTGACATGCATCCACAACAGCCAATCATCCATAAGCATGAGTTTTTTGACCGATTATCCCATGCCACCAAAGGAAAGAACCATTACCGACACGGAACCGTTTTTTCTTCGGCGCTATATTATCTTTTCCGCATCGTAAAACGCAGTATCACTAGCATTCCATATGGAAATTCGTAGAGGATGCTCACGGGATTCAGAAAGCAATTGGCATGATCAAGCATTTGCTTTGTGTGTTCCGACAATAAAACCGCATGTCTTATGAAAGACATGCGGTTTTCATGTGTTTCGCACTATGCACCTAGCGTCACTTCCTGGATGGAGCATTGTTTCTTGTAGGTTGCAAGCCCATAGCACACAACGTTTTCGAAACGGGTTTTTACGCCTTCGATGTACTTCTCGCGGATGCACTGGTTCACTGCCTCCTTCAATTTCGCCGAAAGTTTCTTTTCTTCCTTTGCGTGCTTTACCTCGATGATTACCGCAAGGCTCTTGTTGTTGTCGAAGAGGACGATGTCTGGCTTGCCCAGCCCGTATTCCCTGTCGACCTCCAGCTCATACATGTCCCGTTTCAGGTATGCGCCTATGAATCCATGGTAAAAGTCCTCGTGGTATTCAAAGAAGCTCATGCTTTCGAACAAGTGCTGGGAAAGAAGCCTTGCGGCTTCCTCGCCACGGTGGTGGACTAGGGCGTCCATGATCTGGTATGACTGTGAGGAATCGGCACGTTGAATCATCCAATTGATCATTTCGTCCTGGATGAACAGTTCCACTTCCTTGTTGGGGATGGCCAGGTTCATTTCCGATCCTTTCTCTTGCGTGGACCGCCTGGTCAGGTATCCTGTCTGGAGCAGGACGTTCCAGAGGTTCTCAACGTTGTCTTCCAATGTGGCATAGGTGACGTTGTCGCATACCTTCACGTTCAACGAACCGCCGTCCAGCAGCTGGGCAAGCTGCGCCTCAATGTTCATTTTCGGGTTGCGCAGCATCTGCCGGAGGATTTCGTTTTCACTTGTGCCAAGCCAATGCGGCTTCATTTCCGCCTCGGGGTCCTCGTGGAACAAGCGTATCTGCTTCAGCACATCCCACGGGCAATAGATTTCTGAATTGCCAAATGCGTAGCCATCGTACCAATCCTTGAAAGATTCCATTTTCTCGGGGATGCCGGCTTCTTCAAGCATGTAGGCGACTTCCTGATCGGTAAAGCCGATGCAGTCGCCGTACATGGAATCCATGACACCATAGCTGTTGAAATTGTTTGCCCCGGTGAAGATGCTTGCTTGCGCAATGCGCATGCACCCGGTAATGACCGCCCGTTCCAAGAGGGGATTTCCCTTGATTGCTGTCCCAAACATCTGGGCGATGAATGATTTCATCGCCTCGTAGGGGGAGACGACCGTATCATTCATTGTCACGGTTCCTTTCAAAACGGATGCTTTTGCCAGCGGGACATCATACTCATCCAACAATAGAATCACATTCTTTTCGTAAATATCCGATAACATGGCGATCACGGTGTTTAAGAAGTCTTGGATATCAGATGTTTTTTGGTCCATGCCCGTTACGGGATCCTTGTATTCAGGGTTTGCGATTCCTTTCTCAATCCTATTGTACAGTTTGACATCGATTTCGTTGCACTTGGAAAAGTCAAAGTGACGCTTGTTGAGTTTGCACCAGCGCTGCATACTTCTCAACATGCTGTCGATGAGCTGGCTATAGGTTAGTCCCCCGACATCCTTGAATGAAAAATGGAGTACTGGATACTCTGCCATGTATTCTTCGATTAGATCATCCCGTTTCATGATCGATAGATCCTTGAAAAGGGTTTTTGCCGTGTCCTTGCCGTTGGCGATGTCAAAGAATTCCCTCAGGGTTGATAGCATCAGGCTTTTGCCAAATCTTCTTGGCCTTGTGATTAGCACGACCTCATCCTCCGAATCCAACAGGGAGGCAATCATCTTCGTCTTGTCCACATAGAAAATGTTTTTCTGTCGTATTTTCTTGAAGTCATCCTTGCCTGCGGTGAATTTCATCATCTTGCTTCCTCCTTTTCCATAGGCATGCAATGCACTTGCCTGTCTTGCCTGGATTATACATCATTTATGCGTTGTGCGGGGGATTGTTGTTTGGAATCCTGGTAATGTTTGTTCGGGTGGGAGAAAAATGCAACAAAAAACAGTTTCTCGCTTCAAGAAGAAGGTTGATCGATAGAAAGAAACAGGAAAACCTCTTTTCACTCCTTGGCTTGCTTCCAATTAACAAAATCAACAAGAGAAGAAACATACAAACCAAACCTAGGGTTATATTCATCATCAACCCTGGCATATTCCCTATGATGGAGACAACAGGGATGCCTCTATATCAGATTCAAAATGATATCCATTGGTCTTCATATTCATGCGGATACTTCCTTCTTACCGGTGACATATTCATAGATGAGGGATTTCTTGTAGGATTCGAGTTCAGTAACAATCTTCTCCTTCACTGTTATCAAGCGGTCAATCTCTTCCTTTTTTGAATCAATGAAATTGGCAATCTCAATTTGTTCTGATGCCGAGGGAACACAGACCTTGATATTCTTGAATTCAGGCCAATATAGCCTTAAACGAAAATCAGTTATTCCTTTTGAATACCTGTGCATCTCTTCGACAGCTGCCGATGTACGAAGCAAAGCCTCCATATATCGACTTTCAATCCTCACTGTTTCTTTTGGTTTTGCAATGACATATGCAGGACTAACCATTCCATCCACTCTAACTGCACCAAATGCACCTTGCCATGCACGCATCATGTTATATGCTAAATCGCCCACATAAACACGTTTATACTTGCTTTTATCTTCTGATCGAATAAACACACGAATTTGTTCTTCTTCAGCTACCTCATGATCTGATATTCCCGTGTTGATTGAAACAGTAAGTATAGGGAGGTCTTCATTTCCATTCTCATTTCGCTCATCGTATAAATTCGCAATACGAAAAATATTCCAATCCTCTGGTATCTCACCAATCCACTCAACCCCACTATCCTTCATCGGTCTATTAGGTCGAATCCCCTTTGTTACCGCCTGGGTGATGATGGCTTGCTTCAGCTTCTTGTATTCCTCGATGGAAGCCTTTGTCTTCTCTATGGCAGCATTGATTCTTTCGCATTTGAGATCCAGAAAATCCGCGATTACATGTTGCTCTTCTATCGGAATGGCGGGCATTGGCATTGACGCAAGCTTTTCTTTTGTAAAATGTGCAATAGTTGCTTTGTTGCAAATCAGATCAATATAGCCAACGGATTTTGCGACCATCAAATAATAGCGGAGAATCCTTTCGTCAAATCCACTTCGATTCCTAACCCTATGAATTGCATTCTGGATGCATAGCCCATTTGCATCTTCTTTAACAATATCGCAACTTGCAACATCTCCTCCTTCAACAACAAGCAAATCACCTTTTCTAACTTCGTATTTCGACTTTTCGCTTTTGGAAAACCACATTTGTTTTAGATTATCTGTCTTCAAACAATTTCCGCCAAGATTTGCTGCGCAAAGATAATACTCAAGTGTATCATCCTCCTTGTGTGCAATCGGTTGAAGCATTTTGCCCAATTGAATATCAAAGAAATACGATACCTTGCCGACATTCCACCCCTCTGGTATCTCCCCAATCCATTCAATGCCGCTGTCCTTCATTTTCCTTGCCATGTCAGCCCTCCCCGTGGAGGAGTGCCTCCAGGCTCTGCGATATCTCGTCTTCCAGTTTTCTGATCCTTGCCATGATGTCCTCCACAGGCTCCGGCGATGTATATTCGTAGAAGGACCTTGTCATCGGGATCTCGTATCCCTCCTTTGTCTTCTTCGTGTCGATCCATGCGTCAGGGGCGTATGGCAGCACCTCCCTTTGGAAGTATTCGTCGATGTCCTCCTTCATTGGGACGTTCTCGGTGTCCCTGAGTTCGGGATCCGGCACAGGCTTTCCCTTCTTCATGACGATGTTGCCGTCCTTGTCCCTCAGCGGCCTTTCCACCGTGATCTTGCGGTATCCGAATTCCATCGTGTCGAATACCTTGCTGTGGCAATGGATGCCGTCCCTGTCGCCATAAATGGCGTTGTCCTTGAACTCGCCATAGGCCTGGACGATAAGATCCCTGCAGTAATCCGTGATGTCGTTCCTCTTTGTCCCGATGGATTTCCTCCTTGGCTCGTAGCAATGGCTTGCGTCTATGAGCTGCACCTTTCCGACCCTGCATGCGGGCTTGTCCTTGCTCAGGACCCAGATATACGTGCTGATGCCGGTGTTCATGAACTGGTCGGTCGACAGCTGGATGATCGCGTCCAGCCAGTCGTTCTCCAGGATGTATTTCCTGATGTTGCTGGGGCCGGAGCCGGCGTCGCCCGAGAACAGCGGCGATCCATTCTGTATTATCGCCATCCTGCCGTCGGCGGACAGCTTG
>OMYM01000240.1 GCA_900315225.1 uncultured Erysipelotrichaceae bacterium
CCATCATCTGGCGCAACTCCAACGTCTGCGGTTTCGCGCGTTCCGATATTATATAGCTACCTACCCACGGAATATCTACATTCATGAGTGGTTTGGTAGATGGCACATACTTCTGTGCCCTCTCACTCCAATGTCCTTTCCCAAAGAGGGTGAACATCACGTTGCTGCTGTTAGTCTTGTTAACTTCCATATATGTTATTCATTATACCCCGATGTTAATATCGAGGGTTTACCCTTTTCGCATAATATAATGCGAATGCTTTCCGAATGCAAGGGCAATACAGCCCACAATCGTTTTGCGAGCACAAAATTAGAATTTTTTTTTGGAACTACGAAGTGTCTTTCGTTAAACTAACTCTCTGATTTTTAACAATGTAAGGGATGGAAAGAGAAGGTAAGGGAACTTTTTTCAACCCTTACCTTCTGGGGTAAGTGAAAGTAAGGGTAAACAATTCTACCCATTACTGTTTTACAAACAACAAAACTGTTGTATACTATTTTTTTGTAACCCTTCCATTAGGAGACTCACTTCCAGGAAGAACATATTTTTCTCGATCAAACAGCACACCATCTATATTTCTCACAAAAGCATCTCTCATTCTTTCACTAAGCTCTGCATAATATTTGCCAGTAGTTCCCATCTTGCTCCACTCGGAACTGTGCTTGACTTTGTATTTCTTTTCTATTGTAAACTTAAACAGTTGTTCACTGCGCCAGTCCCAGCCCATATTGAAATGGAGGTTTACCCATTGCAGAACGGTTTTATGGTTTGCGGAGTCTAAAATCCAATTGATTTCTAACAGGCTAACATAAAATACCCACCAGTAGCTCCTTTCATTTTTCGGCAAATGTGGTGAGCTTATATTGTTCAGAGCATCAGCAATGGCCTTGGCATCAAGGCTTGAATGCAGGAAGTTATCAAAGCAGGCTATCCATCCTGATTTGTTTTCCAAATTATGAATCTTTTCATTTAAATCTTTCTTCTCAGCATTCCATTGTTTTTTATTAGATTCTAATTCCTCAACACGTGTTTTCAAAGATTCTATAATTTCCAAGTCGTCAGAATTGGAGTTTTGCTGGTGCGAAGAACTGGATAATGCGCCCTTGTTTCCATCATTCTGAATGACATCAGTATAGGCTGAACAATAAACAATCCTTGCACGGCGCTCTACCCATAAGTCATCAAAAAACTTGTCGATAGATTCCTTCGTCAGTCCACCAAACTTCCAGGGGTCTATATTAAATGGCATCCCTGTTGAATGAGTGATTTCCAAACATCTGTTGTCACTAACTTTTCGCAAATCTTCCCACCTGTTTTTGATAGCTTTGATAACTGATTTCAATATCGAATCGTCTTCTATTCCCCAGAAGAATTCTTTCATCACTTCCCTATTAAAAGCCAACGTAGCATCAGCCCAATCTATAGAGTTTATAACAATGTGGCCTGCGTTGATAGCTTGAATAAATTGTCTCCGTCCTTTCTCCATGTCATTCTTATTAGGAACAGACGGAATGACAACTGCTTTATTACTTTGTGACTTCAATATCTCTTGTTCTAAGATTTTGTCTTCTTCCTTAATTTTTTCAATTTCCTTCTGAATTTTATTCTTCAGAATCTTATCGTCTGCATAGGCTCCCATTTTGCTGACAAGCTGAGGGAAAACCGTTTTATTGTAGGCCACTGAATCAATATGACGGTAATAAAGTAAAATATAGACAAGAGTCAATCTGACATGACACCATCTGATGCTCGACCCGTTAACAGCCATTCCTGTATCTTTTGAAACCTCAACGATGACGGTACTTACATTTCGTGGTTCTGCTTCGATTTTCTGACATAGTTCAATTATATTGTCCCAAACCTTGTCAGCCTTATATAGTCTGCTAATATAATCCACTTTCATTGCAACACGGTCGGCCAATTGGTTAAGCGTGTACATGGGGAGATATTTGGAGCTATCTGTCATTTTCGTAACTATTATATTTTTCTGCAAATTTACGAATAATTCTTGATTCTTATTTCATTTTGTTGATTTTTCAATAATAAAAACTTTAGCCATGAGAAAACACTAAG
>OMYM01000296.1 GCA_900315225.1 uncultured Erysipelotrichaceae bacterium
ATAGAAAGTAGCGATCTCAGTATACTCAAATCCAGAAACATGTGGAATTATTAGCCACATTGGCAAAACATAATGTCGTCAGACACGGCATTGCTCGCATGACCATCGATTCCATTGTTCAAGGGCACGACAAAAACACAGGTGCTTCTACAGCTGTCACAGAAGAGCATTACCCAGGGAATCCTGTGCCTGATTTTGTTCTTGAAACTCTTCACGGTTGGTATCTCATTCCCAATGATATCATGAAAGCGAACAAATCATTCCTGGCAGATCATGATATACTGAACCATGGATTTGTTCATAACGATATATCTACGATTTTATGAAGTTCAAGATATTCATCAAAATGCTCCGCATAAACTAGATCGGTAGTGCTAAAACGTTTCGATCCATCGATTTCTCTCATACGGACTTCAACTGTATCTTTGAATGAATCATGTTTGCTTTTTTCTGAAACCAGCTTGGCGTAAACATTGTTGATTGGTTCATAACCTTTACCCTGGAGACTTGTAACAAGGTGAAAGTTGAGCTTTATCGTAGAACATTCAGGAACTTGACTGAGGATTTTATTAGTGAGAGTATTTCCACTATCTTTGATTTTTCCCGAAACACTGTTCAAAAGCTTGCACAGCTTCCTAGGAGGGCTGATTAATTGACCAGATTTGAATTCAAACAAATGCACTTCGTCTTCAGAGAATGAAAGAGAATCAGCTGATTTAGGAGAATCTTGTCCTTTATAGAACCATTTTGTTAAGCTGTCAAAATCAATAACATGTGTCTCACTATTAACAAGGGAAGTTTGATTTGATGTATCCAAAGAACAAGTTTTGAATGATTTGACAATTCCTTTTAAAACTGGTTCGGTATATGTATCTCTTAGATAATTGATAATATGATTTGAATTCGTTTTCATAGATGTCATTCCTCGATTGCGTCATTCAGCATGCTCATCCAAACAAAGGGTTCAGCCAAATGGGTGTATGCATCGCTAATGTTGTTATCAATATTGTTAATATGGGAAAAGCCATCGTCTTCTTGAATAGCTAAATAGAAATGAGCATTCTTTCGGATAGGATATTTTTTTGAATAATAGTCTAAGGCAAGCAATAGATTTGGGCTATGTGTGGTTAATAGGACATGTAGTCTTAGCTCGCAAATAAGCAAAACCAATATTTCAGCAAAGGAATTGATCCATTTCGGATGCAGATGGGATTCAGGTTCATCCAAAATCAA
Source organism: uncultured Erysipelotrichaceae bacterium (assembly GCA_900315225.1). Classification (GTDB taxonomy): domain Bacteria; phylum Bacillota_I; class Bacilli_A; order Erysipelotrichales; family Erysipelotrichaceae; genus Bulleidia. Next base: position 1,234 of record OMYM01000296.1, read on the forward strand.
AAGAGTTTTACTTGTCAAATGACCGTTCATCAGTAGCGTCTTAATGATGGAAAATTGCTTCGAACCAGCCGCAAGATTTGCTACCTTTAGTTTAGCTCCATCATTCAAATAAAAGTTTCCATCGCGTGTAACAATGAATTCTCCTGGTACAATTTCATTGATTTTCTCTATGACCGATTGTGTTGAATTGCGCAAGTCTTGCAAATCAAAGATATTTTCTGATTTCCGTGATCTCAATAAATGAGCCAGATGGGTATCGCTATCGGACAAATGGGTCGAACTAGACGTATCAACATCCGTAAACGAATTTGCTTTAGCGCCTAATGATACGTAATTTTTGTCTAAGACAAAAGGATTATCGATAAAAATAGCTTGGCTATAAAGATGCTTTAATTCTTTGAGATCTCTGAAAGCATAGTCATTTTCGTCATAGATCTGAATATCTAACAACGTTGTTTCATCGTTGCTAATGCGAATAAAACCAGTTGTCGAGGGATCCTTCACAGGCAAAACTTGATTTGCAAAGATGTCGTTGATTGCCATTTTCATCTGTTGTGGTGAGAGTTTAGATATCACATCTGGATCCCTGATTGTATTAAGTACATTTTTCAACTTGTCTAACTGTCGGTTTTTCAAATTTAAAAGATGATCTTCTTTTATATCTGTATTTTCGCTTTCCAGATTAAATAATGATAAATTACGACTAGGAGAAGAAAAATTGTGGTTAAGTATTTTATCAATGTCTTCCAAAGAAAGAGATTCGATAAAATTCAACATTTTATTGACATAATCTTCTAAATCAACGGAGCTATCTCTATGGCGAACAGACCAAAACAAATTGCTTAACTCCTTCCATTCGGAAGTCATCTCGGCGTCAGACAGGACACCAAAAAATCGACTCGATTTAAGCAAAGACATACCAAAACTTGATAACACATCTTCAACTTGAGATTGGACATAGTCGTACATTGAATTGAGAATCATCTTATCCATCTCAGCTGATGCGCGAACAATAGCATATAAAAGTTTACCAACAGTAGTCTTACCAGAGCTGTTCTTGCCTGTGATGACAGTTAATCCATTTACCTGAATATCAGAATCTTGAATAATGCCAATATGATCTAAATGTATATTCATAAATATGATTGCCTCCTTCAATACAATTATACCATATGGCAGTTTCAGACGGCAAATAAATCGGAATATCTACTTTAGGAGACATCGGTTTTCTAGAACAAGAAATCAATTGTACGATGTAAGTGCCCAAATCGTTTCGATCATGTCATAGATTACCTTTCTGTTTTCCTCGGGTATCATGCATATTTTTTTCAATTGCTCAATTTCATCGGGATGCAGGTCAAGCAGGGATTCCTCGGCATTGGTTCCATAAAGAAGGTACTCCTTGTCCACATGGAGAAAGCCGGCGATTGCGTCGATATGGCGCATAAACGATGTGTTTTCGCCGTTTTTCCATTTTGTAAAAGCGACTTCGTTGATCCCCAGGTGCCTTGCGAGTTCTATCTGCTTGAGGCATCTAATCCTCAGTGTTTTCAGGATGCGGTCCAGCACCGGGTTGCATTCCCCTTTGTTTTCTTTCATTTTTTCCTCCGAATAGTCAAATAATATAAATTTTATGATCGAATATTGACAATCGCCCGGCTGTATGCCATTGCATAGTCAACCAGAAGCCCGCGAATATCTATAGTGGCATTGATCACTCTATAACAGACTGGGCCGGCGGTATTTGCGCTGTTGGTCTTGCGTGCGATAAGAGCGCCTAAAGTAGATTTGTCTATGGTCATACCGCCGACTTCATTCTACCACGCCGGGGCGGAACAGTCACGGCGTGGCGGCGTGAAGGCTTGACATGCGGCCTGTCGTCAAGACACTGCGCAATGCAAAACCAATATGTTCCTTCTAAAGCAAGAGATTGACAGCGCGGCACTGAATATCCATTCCCAAGACAATCCCTTTCACAGGG
>OMYM01000187.1 GCA_900315225.1 uncultured Erysipelotrichaceae bacterium
AGCCTGTTTCAGTTCCTTATACTCTTCGATGCTGGCTGTAGCCTCTGCGATAATCTCGTCAATCTTAGAACAACGATCATCCAGATAATCAGCAATGGCTTGCTGTTCTGATAATGGTGGATAAGCAAAGGAAAAGTTATAAAACTTTTCTTGTGTCAAATGTTTTACGGTACTATTACCACGGTCAGTAAGTGAAAACCATAATTGAAGTTCGTCAGACTGTAGCACATAATACATAAAGCGACTATAGTATTTATATCTTCCAATATTTCGAATGATAAATATGCCGCTATTCAAACAAACCTTATCCGGACAATTCTTACTGATGGCTACTTTTCCAATAGTTCCGTCTTTTGTAATCAACAAATCGTCTTCTTTGATTTGGATTGCAATATCTAATTTATACCGCTCTTCAGAAACATGATGGCAATGTTGCCATGCAACAATACCATTTTCAAAGTCTGTTCCTGTCACAAGATATGGACCATCACTTCGATATTCATCTGTTGTAAGACCTTGCCAACCAATACGTCCTTTCAGCAATGAGGCATATTTCAGCTTAATTACGTCCCATTTAGATGGGATTTCACCTATCCATGGAATATGTGTTGGTCTAAGCATTGCCATACATCTCCCCAAACAAATCATGCAGTTTAGCCATCAGTCTCTTTTCGTGCTCTTCGATTCTTTTTGCAATTACATCTGAAGGCTCAATCTGTTTATACTCATAGAAGGTTCTGGTAAAGGGAATCTCATAGCCAACCTTGGTTTTCTTCTTGTCAATCCAAGCATTTGGATTATACGGAATGACTTCACGCTCGAAATATACATCGATATCTTCCGCAAGAGGGACATTTTCTGTATCTCGCTTTGAAGCGTCAGCTATGGGTTTTCCTTTTTTTAGAACGATGTTGCCGTTTTCATCGGTCATAGGGGATTCCACGGTAATCTTGTTATAGCCAAAGTCTATTGCATCAATGACCTTGCTCTTGACTGTGATGGTGCCGCCGTTTTCATCAGTTCCTTCAAATGTATCGCTTCTAAATTCCCCATAGGCCTTAACCACAAGGTCGCGACAGTTCTGGGAGATATCTGTGTTCTTGGATCCTATGTTTTTGCGTCTAGACATACCACAGGCACTGGCATCGATGAGTTGAACTTTTCCATGCCTGTGTGATGGTTTATTCTTTGTGACAAGCCAAATATACGTTGTGATTGGCGTGTTGTAAAAAGCATTTGTAGGCAGTTGCACAATTGCATCCAACCAATCGTTCTCGATGAGATATCTTCTGATTTCAGACTGTCCAGAACCGGCATCGCCTGTAAACAAGGAGGAACCATGCTGTATGATTGCCATCTGGCCATCATCTTTCAGCTTGGCAACACCGTTTAGCAGGAAGAGCATCTGGCCATCGCCTTTGGCGGGAAGACCAGGAGCGAAGCGTCCAGCATTTCCTTTCTTGTATTCTGCCTCGACTTCCTTGGCTTCACGGTTCCATGGAATGCCAAACGGAGGATTGCTGATGATGTAGTCGAACTTATATCCAGTAAATTTGTCATCGGACAGTGTGTCGCCAAACTGCATGTTATTTGGATCACCGCCACGGATGAGCATATCAGCTTTGGCAATGCCGAATGTGAATGGGTTAAACTCCTGCCCGAATACAGTGACATCCGCATCTGCATCCAACTGTTTTAGGCGTTCTTCCATGCAAGTCAGCATCTGTGATGTTCCCATTGTCATATCATATACGGTCTTGGATATGCCATCACCCGTAAAAGCGGATTCATCGCCAGCAACCAGGAGATCACTCATCAGGTAGATGATGTCGCGGCTGGTGAAGTGTGCTCCTGCTTCTTCGTTATAAGACTCAGAGAAACGACGAACAAGGTTCTCGAATATATATCCCATATCAACTGCACTGATCTTTTCGGGGGAGAAATCACCTCTTGCATCACAGAAATCTGTGATGACTTGATACAATAGTCCTGCTTCGTTCATGTGTTTGATTTGTGAGTCAAAGTCCATGCGTGCAAGGATGTCCTGCACATTATCGGAGAAGCCGTTTAGATAGGATTTGAAGTTCTCAACGATATTCTCTGGATCAGCAATCAGTGTCTTGAATGTGAACGGGCTTGTGTTGTAGAACTGGTAGCCGGATGCTTTCCGCAGGAAACCATCCTTCACAGCCAGTTTCTCAACCTTCTTGTGTGTATCGAGAACTGCCTGATGGGTAGGCATCAGACAGTCATGGAATCGTTTAATCACTGTCATTGGTAGAATGACAAGGCCATACTCATGGGGCTTATATGCTCCTACAAGATCATCTGCCACTGACCAGATCAATGCGGCTGTATCATTTGCATTCTTACCGACAGATAAGATTTTTTCATTGCTTTCAGACATTTGCACTCCTCCAGTTACAAGTTAATCATTCTTCATTGTATATTTTCAAACATGTTATGTCAATGGTCATAATGAAACTTCCTGTTTAATTGGAATTGGACGTACAGGGATGTATTGTGCTAAAATGAATAGGAAAAGAGGAGGGATTATGAAGGCGTTTACTACTACAGATGTTTGCAAACCGTTGGACCATTATATGGTCGATATTTCAGAGCGCATTGAAAAGATCAAGAAAATGGTCGATGACGGAAAATATTTCACGATGAACAGACCACGGCGCTACGGAAAGACCACGACTCTTCATGCTCTTTGCGAGGCTTTAAAGGATAAATACATTGTTGTCAGCTTTGATTTTCAGGAAATGGATTATGATAGTTTTGACAATAGTGGCGCATTTTCAAAAACGTTTGCACGCCTTCTTCTGGATGCTGTTCCAGGGCGATGCGATTGTCTACAGGGTGGACAACCATCCTCAGCAGCTGCTTTTGATGCACGGCTTTGCAAGAAGGCAAAACGATGCGCTTGTCGTCGACAACCGCATCTTTGAGATGAGGCTGTATTGGTACTATATAAGCAACAGCGAGTTTGCGGGTGAAATGCGGCAGGCAGCGCTTGAAAACAAGTCGCAGTTCACCAGGGACGACATCCTGAACGTCCCCCTCATCATGGAGCGATTCATCAAGGCGCAGAACCAGATCCGCGACATGGACGACGAGAATGCCAGGAAGAAGTTCAT
>OMYM01000298.1 GCA_900315225.1 uncultured Erysipelotrichaceae bacterium
ATTGTCCCATTTCTATTCTCCTTTCCCAGCTTTCTCATCCAAGTCAAGAATATTCCAAACAGCAATTGTCATGTCTTGATCCCCTTTAATGTTATTGTAATCTATGAGCATTTAAATATCAAGGGTTTCATCGTTTCCGCGTTTTGTCTTTTTTGAGAGTCAACGGCAGAAAGATTGTCGCGATTTGCACAAGAGACATTGGCTCCAAGGTTCAATTCCACATTTGTTTTTGAATATGGCAACAGTCAACTTGCAGATTGGATTTTTGCGGAAAAGCCGAATTTCAAAAGACACCGTTATTTTTCATAATACTCTATTGCTTCATTCAACCTCGCTAATGCAAGCTCGTAAAATGTATCATCGATTTCTGCTGAATATGAATTCCTTCCCGACAGCACGGCAGCCACGGAACCTGACGCAAGACCGCCAAACGGTTCGCACACCACATCCGCTTTGTTTGTCGTGGCGATGATTTGTTTCAGCATCAGATCAAGGGGCTTTTGGTTAAGATGGGCTGCCGACAGCTTGGTGGGATTGTGTGTGCGTGGGGCGCTTCTTTCCATTGTGCCTTTTAAACGTTCCGCATCCGCCAACGGCGGATGGCTCCATACGTTGGTGATCCCATTCCTGTGGTTCCATACGGCGCGTAGCCGATCCCATTCCGCAGCGGTGACACAATTCTTTCCATCCAGCGAAAAGTATGGGAAATCGCTCTTAGTCCCGTATTCCATGCAGTATTCGGCCATTTTCTGCACTGCCTCCCCGGGTGGCCAGTACCAAAGCGAATCCGCCGTAAGGTACTTTCTTGTCGCAGCGTTCTTTACGCCGCATGCCACATTTGTCTTGGCGAACGGAAGTCCGCTTCTTTTCCATTCTGCTCGAAGCCAGTCCTTGGCATTGAGGCTCTTGCCTTCACTGCTGAGGAATACCTTTCTTCTGTAAAGCGCTGAGACTTCCGTGACCACGGGGAACTGGCGTATTGTCTTTCCGTTTACATTTCCCGCTATATGCGCCAATCCCTTGTCCCATATGACCAGTTGAACGTATTCCCAGCCGCTGTCAAGCAGCCTTGGGTGGACGGTGGCCCAGCCAACCTCTGTGTTCCAAAACCACAGGCTTGTCGAGGGTTTGGCGGCATTGCTCCATGCCACAATATGTGGCTCGTACCAGTCACTCGGCTCCGATGCATCGGAAGTGTCGCCTCTGAAACCCCTTACGCCATAGGCTCCATCCGATATGATCACATCGGGTGAAGGCCATTCACCGTATGTTTCCAACGCGTTCCCGTGGTAAAAATGAAATGACTTACCAGATACCATCTTTTGCACAATCCAACACCCTCCTTTACATGCGATAGCATGATGTCAATACACAAGAAGTTTGCTAAAACGACAAAGAGTTTCAGCTCCTCTCCTTGATGAACACAGAATTATTAAACCACAAGACGAATCTATGTTCAAGTCTAATTTCAGATGAAAATACTTTCATTTTTTCGGCAGTCTTTCGATGCTGAATTATAATGGCTAATTTATTTTTAATCAAAGTCATGTAATCAACTGTGGGAAAAGTGAATCTTCTTTTCACGGTGTGTTCAATGCTGGATAAAGTGCTTGATATTTTGTGACTTTATAGGTATAATACAGTGCAAAACAACGGAGGGAAAGATGAGAACAGTTGATTTGTTTGCGGGATACGGTCGTTGACTGCTATAGGGAAAAATTTGACCATCCCATCGTTCGGTTCGATTTGCTAAAATACGCACGATGCCATTCAAGCGATACAAGCGTATGATTCAGACATGGTTATTGGAAGTCCATCTTGCCAGGATCATCAAAGGGGTCAAGCCCATGCTGTTTTGTGGAATTGTCAGTTTCCGTTCGCTTCCGAAAGGCTGTGAAGTTGTATTCGGCGTATGCAAAGGATACGGAAGAAGATGAGATTCTTCTGCGCTTTTGACGCTTTTTTGAAGCAAAACATCATGAAACAATGGATATCCATATCATTCAGCCCAAGGTCATGGATTTTCCCTGCTTTGCTGATCGTTGGTAGGAGATAATAAGTACACTCATGCAAAACTCCTGCCAAACAACAAAATGCCATTGATGAATGTGAATGAATCAAGTATACTGGAAAAGGTGAAAGGAGATCTTCATGCTAGTCAGATTTGTGTTAGAAAATTCTCTCTCGTTCCAGTATAAACCGTTTTCGTTAAGCCAATCAAAATAGACAGAGAAGATTTAAATGGACGCTATGGAGCCATTCCGTTGTTCTACAACGAATGGCTGAAGGATGATGTGCGGAACTTGATACCTCGGATGAGATGAAAGGAGTTGTTATTATGTCTACTCTACAGGAAAGAAAATTACCGGTTGGTTTACAGAGCTTTCGTGTTGCGAGAGAAGAAGGATGCATCCTTGTTGACAAGACGGATATTATCTACCGCCTGGTACACAAGGTGACTCCATTCTTCCTGAGTCGTCCCAGACGCTTTGGCAAGAGCTTACTCTTATCTACGATGAAATCGTATTGGGAAGGTCGAAAGGACTTGTTCGAGGGCTTGGCCATTGAACGGCTTGAGGAAGGCAATCCCCAGGCGTGGAAGCCATATCCTGTCTTCTACATGGATTTCGATGCCGAGAACTATG
>OMYM01000301.1 GCA_900315225.1 uncultured Erysipelotrichaceae bacterium
GTACTATAGAGGTGGTGGGACATCGGAATTGATTGATCTCACAAGGCTTACAGAAGAGCAGATCAAGCGTGGCGGATCAGTAGTAGCAGCAATTAATGCAGTGCTGAAGGCAAGAAGTAATACGGCAGCGCTCAAGGCTGCCATCGCTGAACATAAGGAAGTGCTCAGCAATATGAATTCCGACTTGGCTATTGCGCTCTTGACCGAAATCAAGATGAAGCGTCTAAAGAAGCTTCTGCAAAATGCCATTAAAACTAATAAGGAGGAGACTGTGGATATGTGCAAGGCAATGGAAGACTGGGAAAAGGAAATCAGAGAAGAAGAAGCAAGAAAGGCTGCAAAGCAGACGGAAATGGCTGTGAAGCAAGCGACAAAGGAAAAGGATCAGGCTTTGAAGCAAGTGACAAAAGAAAAGGAGAAGGCTTTGAAGCAGGCGGCAAAGGAAAATAAGATTACGAAAATCTACATGTTCATAAGCGATTTGCTGAACAGTGGACGTGACATTTCGTTCGTTATTGACGACATGTCGAGCAAGTTCCGTTTCTCCAAGCTTACCGCGAGAAGGTACTTCAGAGGCTACAGGGAGTTTGTCGATTCCGGCAAGAACATCTACTTGGACAGTGTGATTTGCTAAAGGTGAGGCTCGCTATTGCGCTCCTGACCGAAATCGAGATGGAGCGCTTGTGGCGGCTTCAGCAAAATGCAATTGGATCTGGGAAGGAGGGATCGGCGGATATGTGCAAGGCAATGGAGGACTGGGAAAAGGAAATCAGGGAAGATGAAGCAAGAAAGGCTGCAAAGCAGACGGAAAAGGCTGTGAAGCAAGCTTTGAAGCAGGCGGCAAAGGAAAAGAAGGTTACGAAAATCTACATGTTCATAAGCGATTTGCTGAACAGCGGACGTGACATTTCGTTCGTTATTGACGACATGTCGAGCAAGTTCCGTTTCTCCAAGCTCACCGCGAGAAGGTACTTCAGAGGCTACAGGGAATTTGTCGGTTCCGGCAAGAATATCTACTTGGACAGTGTGACTTGCTAAAGTAAGATGCTTGTTAAATCCTGGAACGATCAAATGTCTGGAACAGATATTTACAGTCGAACCGCATATAGCTGTAGATGAACTATGCAGAATTCCACTTGATTGTGTATCTGAGTATAGATAAGATCCATGCATGCCCAGCAATATGCTGGGCATGCATTTGTTTACAATATTCGAAGAACTTATTTATGAACACCGAAGGTATTCCTTGGACTTGATACAGAATGGCATCGCTTAGGTCAATGCCATGCAACAAAAAAAAGGGTTCTTCTGATTTGTCGTATGATGGCTTAAGTATGAAACTTGATTGGATTAGTTACCTTTCGAAAGATGGCGGGATAGTGCAATGAGAAATCATGTGAACAATAAAGATATGAAGAAGAAAAGAGTAAAGCCTTTCTTAAAATGGGCTGGTGGTAAAACACAGTTGCTTGAAGAACTTTTGATAGCGATGCCTGACCAATACAATACATATATTGAGCCATTCATTGGTGGAGGAGCGTTCTTTTTTGCTTTGAGACCCGAGAAAGCAATTATCTCTGATAGCAATCCTGAGCTGATCAATTGTTATAAGCAGATTGCTGAGAATGTTGAAAAGGTAATAGGCTTGTTGGAAAGGTATGAAAATACGGGAGAAATGTTTTATGAAGTAAGAAAACAAGACTGGACTAAACTTGATCCTGCTGAAGCAGCTGCGAGAATGATATATTTAAATAAAACTTGCTATAACGGATTGTATCGGGTGAATAAGAAGGGAGAATTTAATTCTCCGTATGGACGGTATAAAAAACCGACTATATGTGATGCTAATGGATTGCGTGAAGCATCTCAGGTTCTTCAAAAGGCAACCATAATATGCGATGATTATAAAGAAGTTTTGGATAAGTATGCAAACAAAGGGGATTTCGTTTATCTTGATCCACCGTATGTACCGATTTCGGAAAATGCAGATTTTAAGAGATATACCAAGGAACAGTTTTCCGAAGCGAATCAACGAGAACTTGCTGGCTTGATAGTCTTACTCAAGCAAAGAGGAGTAAGCATGGTCTTGACGAATTCAAATTCAGGACTGGTTTCAGAGCTGTACAATGGGTATCCACTGAAGGTTGTGAAGACGAAAAGATATATATCAAGCAAAGGTGAAAATCGTTCGGGAGAAGATGTTATCGTTACGATTGAGCCTGATCAACACTTTTGTGTTCCACATCAACAAATTTTAAAATATCCTCCCACACGATTCATGGGATCAAAAAGTAAGCTTTTGGATTGTATTTGGGATCAGGTCTCGCGTTTTCAGGTTGAATCTGTGGTTGATTTGTTTGCTGGATCAGGCATTGTCGGGTATATGTTTAAAGCACATGGATTGAAAGTTATGAGCAATGATTTTATGCATATGTCTTATATTTTTTCCAAGGCGTTGATTGAGAACAACGACGTGATATTGACAAATGATGAAATGATTGAGCTTATGGTCAAGAAAAAGGAAACCGACAGATTTGTTTCGAATACCTTTCGGGGGTTATATTATACGGACGAAGACAATGAATTCATTGATGTTTTAAGGAGTAATATTCTTGATATATCGGATCCAACAAAAAAGGCTATTGCCATGGCAGCTCTTATAAGAGCATGTATCAAGAAACGCCCACGCGGTTTATTTACATATACCGGGATAGGTAAGTACGATGATGGAAGACGTGACCTTCAAATTTCATTTAGAGAGCAATTCACAGAAAATATAGAAGCAATTAACAATGCGGTATTCGACAATGGAAAGAAAAACATAGCAGTGTGTGGCGATGCGATGGAGCTTAAAGCCAATGCTGATCTTGTCTACTTTGACCCACCATATTACTCAGAGTTTTCTGATAATGATTATATACGCCGATATCATTTCGTTGAAGGGCTTGCACGGAATTGGAAAGGAGTGGAGATTCAACAAGATACTAAAACAAAGAAGTTTAAAAAGTATGATACTCCATTTTCGAGTAGGGATGGTGCCTATCATGCATTTGATGCATTGTTCAAAAGGCACGAAAAAAGCGTGTTGATTATATCTTATTCATCAAATAGTTTACCTTCTCAGGATGAAATGGTACATCTAGTGTCAAAATACAAGAAGAATATAGATGTCTTACCAATTGATTATACATACTCCTTTGGAAATCAAAAGAATGCAAAGACTCACAGAAATAAAGCCCAGGAATATTTGTTCGTTGGCTACGATGATTCGCAAAGGAAATAAAAATTTCATATCAGGTGTTCATCAAAGACAATCGCAAGGTAAGCGTTCAAAATTTAGATTTGGAACATAAAGGTTAACTATCCTATCTATATAGGTAGAATATAAGGCATCTGTGGAGGGCATAATTGTGGAGCTTGCTTTAGCGCGATAAAGAGGAAAAATCACAACATTTTGATTGCTATAGATGTGACAGACAGGATTAGGTGACGCGCGCTGGATGGAATGGAATGAAAGGAAAATCGACTTCGCGCGCGCATTACCGATTAAACATACGCAATATGACGATTGAATTGTCTTATATTTCACAAACAAAGGCGATGCCAAATATTTTTTGAAAAAAGTGCTTGCATTCTCTTTCTATAAATGGTAATATATACCAGCTACGCAAAGACCACGGGAGGTTGCCGGCACACCGGCAGACGTTGACACTGTGAGGTGTGACAACCGGGGAATTTCCGTGTAGCGTATCCCTAGGGGAAGTGAATATAAGGAGGAAAAATTCATGGCAAAGAACTCAGTAAGAATTCGATTGAAAGCTTACGAGAACAGGAGCTTGGATGCAGCAGCAGAGAAGATCGTTAAGACTGCAAACAACCACGGCGCAAAGAAGATCGTCGGTCCTGTTCCGCTGCCGACTGAGCGTGAGATTGTTACAATTCTGCGTGCGGTGCATAAATATAAAGACTCTCGCGAACAGTTCGAAATCCGTACACACAAGAGACTGATTGAAATCATCGGTCCGACTGCGGAGACCATCGACGCATTGAGCAGATTGGATCTGCCTTCCGGCGTCGACATCGAAATCAAGCTTTAAGAAAGGACTTGGTAGGTACGAATGAAAGGTATTTTAGGACGTAAGCTCGGCATGACACAGGTATTCTCGGAAGAGGGCGCACTTATTCCGGTATCTGTCATCGAGGTTAAGCCAAATGTCGTTTTACAGAAGAAGACGATTGAGACAGACGGCTATGAGGCTATCCAGCTTGGTTATGAGGATGTCAAGGAACATCGTTCTAACAAGCCGATGATTGGTCATGCTAAGAAAGCAAACACTGGACCAAAGAAGTTCATCAAGGAAGTCAAGGGTGACGAAATGATGAGCTTGAATGTTGGCGATGTCATTAAGGCTGATATGTTCAAGGCTGGCGACAAGGTTGATGTCCAGGGTATTTCTAGGGGACATGGTTTCTCCGGTAACATTAAGCGTCATGGTCATCACCGTCAGCCAGAGACTCACGGTGGTTCCAAGAACGTTAGGCACATTGGTTCTCTTGCGACAACTGGTCGTAACAATGGTCGTATTGAGAAGGGCACCAAGATGCCGGGACATTTCGGACATGTCACGACAACAAATCAGAATCTGACAGTCATCAAGGTTGATACGACTGATAACTATATTCTGGTTAAGGGTAATATTCCTGGACCTAAGAAGGGTTTGGTTGTTATCCACACAACAGTGAAGCCGGTTAAGGAAGTTCCAGCAGTTAAGTTGGTTTCCTACGCTTCTGCTGAAGAAATCGAGAGCAAGGAGGAGTAACCATGGCTATTATTGATGTATACAATCAGGAAGCCCAGGTTGTAAAGCAGATTGAAATCAATGACAAGGTGTTTGGCATTGAGCCTCATCAGCAGTCAATCTTTGATGCAGTAGTGCTTTACTTGAATAACAGAAGGCAGGGAACACATTCCACAAAGACTAGGGCTGAGGTTTCTGGTGGTGGAAGAAAGCCTTATCGTCAGAAGGGCACAGGTCGTGCTCGTCAGGGTTCCACGCGTGCTCCACAGTGGAGAGGCGGCGGTGTTGCTTTTGGACCTAAGCCAAGGCAATATAAGATGAAGATGAACCGTAAGGTTCGTCGTCTGGCTCTTCGTTCCGCATTGAGCGAGAAGTTCCAGGCTAACGAAATGAAGGTTATTGAGAATCTGAGTTTCGATGTCATCAAGACAAAGAAGGCTGTAGCATTGATGGACAAGTTCGGCTTTGACCGTAAGACATTGTTCGTTGCTACACCGGAAGAGGATGTTGAAAAGGCATATCTCTCCATGAATAACATTCCGAACGCAAAGTTGTTGACGATCCCTCAGTTGAACGTATATGAGATTGTCAATTCGGACAAGATTGTGTTCACAGAAAAGGCTGCTGCTTCAGCAGGGGAGGTTTATGAATAATGTCTGCACGTGATATTATTATTCGTCCTATCTTGACTGAAAAGACTCAGGCGTTGGCAGAAGAGAACAAAGTTACGTTTGAGGTTGACAAGCGTTATAACAAGTCGGCGATTGCCCAGGCGATCAAGGAGATCTACGGGGTGAAGCCGGTTTCGGTTAACACAATCAACGTTAAGTCCAGGACAAGAAGGTTTGGTCGCACCATTGGTAAGACAAGGTCTTATAAGAAGGCAATCGTTAAGTTCGCTGAAGGCGAAATGATTGATGTCTACAACGTTGAGTAATAGCTCAACATAAATTAAATATCGGAGATTCGTTTGAGATCACCGGATAAACTGCGAAAGGAAAAGAACTATGGCAATTATTAAATATAAGCCGACAACCAACGGACGCAGAAATATGAGCACGCTGAGTCGTGACATTATCACGAAGCAGAAGCCAGAGAAGAGCTTGCTCAGACCGTTGAAGAAGAAGGCGGGTAGAAACAACACTGGTCGTATCACTGTACGCCACCAAGGCGGCGGCGCGAAGCAGATGTATAGAATCATTGACTTCAAGAGAAACAAGGATGGAGTTCCAGGCAAGGTTGCAGCGATCGAGTATGATCCTAACAGAAATGCCAATATCGCTCTGATTCACTATGTTGATGGTGAGAAGAGATATATCATTCATCCTGAAGGATTGAAGGTTGGCGAAATGATTTACTCTGGCGATGCCGTCGATATCAAGATCGGTAATGCTATGATGCTTAAGAATATCCCTGATGGTACAGTCGTTCATAACATCGAGCTGTATCCTGGAAGAGGCGGACAGATGGCAAGAGCTGCTGGCTGCTCGGCGCAGATTCTTGGTTCAGAAGGGAAGTATGTCACTCTTCGTTTGACTTCGGGTGAAGTTAGACGTATCCTGGGCACATGCAGAGCTACAATCGGAACAGTTGGCAATGGTGAGTATTCTTTGATCAACTGGGGTAAGGCTGGTAGAAATAGGCATAGAGGCATTAGGCCAACGGTTAGAGGTTCAGCGATGAACCCGGTAGACCATCCACATGGTGGTGGTGAAGGACGTGCGCCAATTGGTCGCAAGGCTCCTATGACACCTTGGGGAAAGAAGGCTATGGGCGTGAAGACACGCAAGCCTAAGAAGCATAGCAATAAGTACATTGTCAGAAGACGCAATGGGAAATAAGCGAAAGGAGAGATGAAATGTCAAGAAGTTTGAAGAAAGGCCCATTCTGTGACGACCATCTGATGAAGAAGGTTGAGAAACTTAACGCGGCTAACAAGAAAGAAGTCATCAAGACATGGTCACGCCGTTCAACGATTTTCCCTAGCTTCGTTGGACATACATTCGCTGTTTACAATGGCAAGGAACATATTCCGGTCTATGTCACAGAAGACATGGTTGGACATAAGCTCGGTGAGTTTTCGCCGACACGTAAGTTTGGCGGCCATGGCGACGGCAAGGACAAGAGAGCGTAAGGAGAGATTAAGAATATGGATGTAAAATCAACAGCGAAGACAGTTCGCTTTACTCCGCGTAAGGTTCGTCTGGTTCTTGATCTGATCAGGGGAAAGAGTGTTGATGAAGCACTTGGTATCCTGCAGTTCATGCCAAACCATGCGGCGGCTGCGGTTGCAAAGGTTGTCAAGAGCGCGGCTGCGAATGCTACACATAACAACCATCTGGATGCGGATCAGCTTTATGTAAAGGCTTGCTACGCTGATGAGGGTGTCACACTGAAGAGATTCATGCCTCGTGCAAAGGGCAATGCCTCTCAGATTTTGAAGAGAACTAGCCACATTACGGTTGTGGTTTCCGATGAGAAGTAAGAAGGGAAGGTCTAGATAATGGGACAAAAAGTTAGTCCAATTGGTCTGCGTGTCGGTGTCATCAGAGATTGGGATGCTAGATGGTATGCTGAGAAGGCAGATTATGGAGATCTTCTGAATGAAGATGTCAAGATCCGTAACTATTTGGAGAAAGAGCTGAAAGATGCTTATATCTCTAGGATTGAAATCGAGCGCACGGGCAAGAAGGATGTCAAGTTGATCATCCGTTGTGCACGTCCTGGTGCAATGCTTGGCAAAGAGAAGGAAGATGGCGCTGATAGGATGCAGATCCTGAAGGCAAAGCTGACGAAGCTCACTGGTGGAAAGAATGTCAAGGTTGAAGTGATTGCGGTTGCTAACCCTGATCTGGATGCTAGACTGGTTGCTCGTAAGATTTGCGAGCAGCTGGAATCCCGTCAGTCCTTCCGTATCGCCCAGAAGAAGGCGATCCAGCAGACAATGCGTTCTGGCGCAAAGGGTGTCAAGACTTTGGCAAAGGGTCGTCTTGGCGGTGCTGAAATCGCTCGTTCCGAGGGTTATTCCAAGGGTAATGTTCCTCTGCATACATTGAGAAGTGATATCGACTATGCATGTGAGGAAGCTATGACAACATACGGCAAGCTTGGTGTCAAGGTTTGGATCTGCCGTGGCGAGGTTCTTCCTGGACAGATGGTGAAGGAGCCAGAGGCACCTGCACGTGCACCAAGAGACAACAACCGTAGAAATAGAGGCGGACGTAGAAATGATCGTAATGATCGTAGAAACAACCGTCGTTCTAACAACGCAGAAGCAAAGGCTGACAACACAGCTGCTCCTGTCGGAGGAGGTAATTAATCTATGTTGATGCCTAATAGGACGAAATACAGAAGGCCTCATCGCCTGAGCTACGAAGGTCGCGCCAAGGGTGGACGTACAGTTGCATTTGGTGAGTATGGCCTGGTTGCTACAGAGGGTGCATATGTAAGCAGCGCCCAGATCGAGGCAGCCCGTGTCGCTATGACACGTTATATGAACCGTGGCGGTAAGGTTTGGATCAACATCTTCCCGCACTTGGCAAGAACAAAGAAGCCTCTCGAAGTACGTATGGGTTCCGGTAAAGGTGCTCCAGACCATTGGGTAGCTGTTGTTCGTGAAGGAAGAGTTCTCTTCGAGGTTGCCGGTGTCAGTGAGGAAGTTGCTAAGGAAGCTTTGAGACTTGCGGCTAACAAGCTTTGTGTATCTACACGCTTTGTTAAGAAGGGCGAGGAGGAAAAGAAGTAACATGAATGTAAAAGAAGTTAGGGAACTGAGCAATGTTGAACTCATGAAGGAAGTGGATGAACTCAAGGAAGAGCTCTACAACCTCCGCTTCCAGAAGGCTACAGGGGTCCTTGAGAATCCGCGCCAGATCAAAGAAGTAAAGAAGACAATCGCTCGCATCTACACTGTATTGACAGAACGCAAGATGGCGAACGCAGAATAAGGGAGAAGGAAACATGGAAGAGAGAAATAGACGTAAGGTTCTTCGTGGAACAGTTGTTTCCGATAAAATGGACAAGACAATCGTCGTTGCGATCACTACCAAGAAGCCTCATCCCATCTATGGCAGACAGGTAAAGCACACAACAAAGTATAAGGCTCACGATGAGAACAACGAGGCTCGTGTTGGCGATACAGTTGAACTCATGGAGACAAGAAGGCTTTCCAAGGACAAGCATTTCCGTCTTGTCAGAATCATTGAGAAGGCAGTTATTCTTTAAGAAGCGGAGGAAAATCGGATATGATTCAGAATGAAACGAGATTAAACGTCGCTGACAATACCGGTGCCAAGCAGCTTCTTGTCATCAGATGTCTCGGTGGAAGTAGACGCAAGACGGCTTCGGTTGGCGACATCGTTGTATGTGCAGTCAAGAAGGCTTCTCCGAATGGTTCTGTCAAAGAGGGACAGGTTGTCAAGTGTGTTATTGCACGTACAGCTTATGGCGTGCGTCGCGATAATGGCTCCTATATCAAGTTTGACGATAACGCAGCTGTTATCATCAAGGATGATCTTACACCGGTCGGAACACGTATTTTCGGTCCGGTTGCTAGAGAGCTTCGTGAGAAGGGATTCATGAAGATTGTTTCCCTGGCTCCGGAAGTGCTCTGAGGAGGAACGACTGATATGAAAATCAAGTACGGGGATACTGTTAAGGTTATTTCAGGCCATTACAAGGGAACGATTGGAAAGGTGACCAAGGCTTTCCCGAAGGAACATAAGGTTATTGTCGAAGGCGTTAACATGATGAAGAAATCGTTGAAGCCTTCGCAGGTCAACCCTGATGGCGGATTTGTGGAAAAGGAAGCTCCAATTGATGTTTCCAACGTCATGCTTTATGACACAAAGAACAAGCAAGCAAGTAGGGTTGGATATAAGTTTGATGACAAGGGCAACAAAGTAAGATACTACAAGAAGTCTGGGGAAATCGTCAAGGAGGTTAAGAAATAATGAATCGTTTGCAGCAGAAATACGTTGAAACAATCAAGCCTGCCCTGATGAAGGAATTTGGTTATTCCAGCCCGATGCAGGCTCCAAAGCTTGTTAAGATTGTCATCAACATGGGTGTTGGCGATGCCATCCAGAATCCAAAGGCATTGGAAGAGGCAGTTGCTGAACTGCAGCAGATTGCAGGCCAGAAGCCAGTCATCACAAAGGCAAAGAAGTCCATCGCGAACTTCAAGCTGCGTGAAGGCATGCAGATTGGATGCAAGGTTACGCTTCGCGGCGAGAGAATGTATGAGTTCCTCGACAAGCTGGTCAGCATTTCCCTGCCACGTGTACGTGACTTCCATGGCGTTAGCGCTACAGCGTTCGATGGCCGTGGCAACTACACGCTTGGTGTTAGAGAGCAATTGATCTTCCCAGAAATCAACTTTGATAAGGTTAACAAGGTTCGTGGCATGGATGTTGTCATTGTCACGACTGCTAACACAAACAAAGAGGCTCACTTCCTTCTGAAGGAAATGGGCATGCCGTTTGCTAAGTAAGGAGAACAAGTATGGCAAAGACATCACAAAAAGTTAGACAGTCCCGTCCTGCAAAGTTCTCCACACGCGAGTACACTCGCTGCGAGAGATGCGGACGTCCGCATTCCGTATTGAGAAAGTACAAAGTATGCCGTATTTGCTTCCGTGAGCTGGCTTACAAGGGTCAGATCCCGGGAGTCAAGAAGGCTAGCTGGTAAGGAGGAAAGTGCAATATGAATATGACAGATCCTATTGCTGATATGCTTACAAGAATTCGTAACGGATATCAGTCAAAGCTGGTTACAGTCGATGTTGTTCCGTTTTCCAAGGTGAAGCTGGAAATCGCCAAGATCCTCAAGAGCGAGGGTTATATTGCCAAGTTCCTTGTCGAGGGCGAAGGCATTGAGAAAAAGCTTGTCATCACTCTGAAATATACGTCTGAAGGCGAGAAGGTCATGCAGGGAATCAAGAGAATTTCCAAACCTGGTCTGCGCATTTATGCTAAGGGCGACAATGTTCCAAGAGTTTTGAATGGATTGGGCGTTGCGATCATTTCCACATCACAGGGAATGATGACTGACAAAGAAGCCAGAAAGAAGCACATTGGCGGTGAAGTAATCGCCTATGTGTGGTAATGAAAGGAAATAGATAAAATATGTCACGCATCGGAAATAAGGCGATTACCATTCCTGCTGGTGTTGAAGTTGAAGTCAAGGCAGGCAATGAGGTGACTGTAAAGGGTCCTAAGGGAACACTTACACGTAAGTTCTCTGACATCATCTCCATTGAGATTGAAAATGGCGTTATCACTGTGAAGCGTCCAAATGATGAGAAGAGAACAAAGCAGTTGCATGGAACGACTAGGGCGTTGCTTGCAAATATGATCTACGGGTGCAATACTTTGTTCACAAAGACACTGAAGATTGTCGGTATTGGTTATCGTGCAGCTCTCAGTGGAAAGAAATTGACATTGAACGTTGGATTCTCCCATCCGATCGAGTTCACAGTTCCGGATAATCTGGAAGTGACTGTTCCGGATAACACAACAATCACGATCACTGGTATTGACAAGCAGGTCGTTGGTCAATTTGCGGCAGAAGTAAGATCCAAGAAGAAGCCTGAGCCATACGGAGGAAAGGGTATCCGTTACTCTGATGAGGTTGTCCGTCGTAAGGAAGGCAAGACTGCTGCTGCTAAGAAGTAATGGAAAGGAGTTAGTTGTATGCAGAAATTAGTCGATAAGAACAAAGAGCGTATTCGCCGCCATAAGCGTGTACGTAAGGTTGTCAACGGAACTCCTGACCGTCCAAGACTGAACGTGTTCCGTTCCAACAAGCATATCTATGCACAGGTTGTTGATGACACAAAGGGTCATACACTGTGTGCTTCGAGTTCCCTTCAGCTGAAGCTTGAAAACGGCGGAAACATTGAGGCTGCCAAGAAGGTTGGCGCTGATATCGCCGAGAAGTGCAAGGCTATTAACATTGAGGCCATTCGTTTCGACAGAGGCGGATATATCTACCATGGTAGAGTCCAGGCATTGGCAGATGCTGCTAGAGAAGCAGGTCTGAAGTTCTAAGGGAAGGAGATCATACAATATGCCAAATGAGCGTAGAACGTTTAAGAGACGTGAGCCGAAAGAGTTCGAAGATGTAGTAGTCTCCATCAACCGTGTATCCAAGACTGTCAAGGGTGGACGTAGGATGCGTTTCGCTGCTCTGGTCGTTGTTGGCGACAAGAAGGGCAGAATTGGCTTCGGCATGGGCAAGGCCACCGAAGTTCCAGACGCTATCAAGAAGGCTACGGAAGCAGCCACGAAGAGTGTTTTCAGAGTCAAGCTCGTTGATGACAACCGTACGATTCCACATGCTATGACTGGAAAGCATGGCGCTAGCTCGGTGTTCATTGCTCCAGCTGCCCCTGGTACTGGTGTTATCGCAGGTGGTGCGGTTCGTTCTATCCTGGAGCTTGCTGGTATCAGCGACTGCTGCTCCAAGATCATCGGATCCCGTACTCCTGTAAACGTGGTATATGCAACATTGAATGCTCTCCAGAAGATGCGCACTGTTGACGAAGTTGCAGCGATCAGAGAGAAGAAAGTTGCGGACATTCGTTAAGGAGGTTGTACATAAATGAAACTACATGAGTTAAAACCAAACGAGGGTGCTCGTCGCGAGAGAAAGAGAGTTGGCAGAGGTCTTGGTTCTGGTAACGGCAAGACAGCTGGCAAGGGTCAGAAGGGTCAAAACTCCAGATCTGGCGGCGGCGTTGCCATCGGATTTGAAGGTGGACAGACACCATTCTACAAGAGAATGCCTAAGAGAGGCTTCACGAACTTCAACCGCAAGGAATATGCAATTGTTAATATCAAGGATTTGAACAGATTCGAAGATGGCGCAGTCGTTGATTTTGCGGCATTGAAAGAAGCTGGTTTGTTGAAGAAGCCTCTTGATGGACTCAAGATTCTTGGCAAGGGCAAGCTTGAGAAAAAGCTAACGGTCAAGGCTGAGAAGTGTTCCAAGACAGCTAAAGCAGCTATCGAAGAGGCGGGCGGAACAGTAGAGGTACTCTAGCCATGCTGCGCTCGTTCGTCGACATGTTCAAGAATAAAGATATCCGTGCAAAGATACTCTTTACCTTGGCAATGTTGCTGATCTATCGCATAGGCTCTGCAATTCCTGTGCCAGGCGTTAATTCTAGTGCCGTGGCAGCATCGATTGCGGATAACGGTATCCTCAGTATGATGAACTTGCTTGGTGGTGGTGCGTTGGAAAGACTTTCCGTCTTTGCGATGGGTGTTACGCCTTACATCACATCAAGCATCATCATTCAGCTGTTGAGCATGGATGTTATTCCATACCTCACTGAAGCAGCTAAATCTGGCCAAACCGGAAGACAGAAAATCGAAAAAGTCACACGTTACCTGGGAGTCGTCTTGTCGTTTGTACAGGCGTATTCCCTGGTTTACGGGTTCGATAAGCAGTATAACATTCTAGACAATGCAAATCTGTCTGGTTATCTCTATACGGCGACTGTCATGACGGCAGGCACAATGTTTCTGATTTGGATTGGTGATAAGATTTCCGTCAGGGGAATAGGCAATGGCTTGTCAGTCATCATCTTCGCTGGTATCGTTTCTAATATTCCTGCAACGTTTGTGCAGGCTTGGAACATTCTGGCGGGTGGCTTGTCACATGGCGAGCTGTTCAACGGTGTGCTGATGTTCACGTTGTATTGCATTCTCTACCTGTTGATCATTGTCTTCGTCATCATCATGGAGACAGCGGTCAGAAAGATTCCGATCCAATACACAAACAGTTCCAACAAACGTGGTGGAAACGATATTACGTATCTGCCATTCAAGATTAACAGCGCTTCGGTAATCCCGGTCATCTTTGCCCAGGCGGTTATCACAGCGCCTCAAATCGTCATCAGCTTCTTCAACGCATCGCTGTACAACAAGCTACAGAATTACCTGTCGTTGAACAAGCCGTTTGGTTTGTGTCTGTATGCAGTGTTGATTATTCTGTTCACATTCTTCTATACAGACCTGCAGATCAATCCTGATGACGTAGCCGATAACCTCAGCAAGTCTGGTGCTTATATCCCTGGCATTCGCCCTGGTTCGGAAACAAAGCGCTATTTGCACAAGGTTCTCAACAGAATCACGGTTCTGGGTGCCTTGGCATTGATGGTTATCGCAATGTTACCATACCTTCTGACAATGTTCACTGCTCTGCCGGCTTCCACAGGAATCGGTGGAACAGGTATCATCATCGTTGTTGGTGTGGCGATGGAGACAGTAAGGCAGTTGAAGGGTCAATTGACACAGAAGAACTACCACGGTTTCCTGAAATAAACCGAATTAATCAACAGTCGAAAGACGAAAGGGAATATAATGAATATCCTGATCATGGGTCCTGCTGGTGCAGGTAAGGGCACAATGTCCGATTTGATCCTTAAGGAATACGACATCCCGCATATCTCAACCGGTGACATGCTGCGTGAGAACGTGCGCAACAACACAGAACTTGGCAAAGAGGCGAAGTCCTACATGGAGGCTGGAAAGCTTGTGCCGGATGGAGTCATCAACGCCATGGTCGAAAAGAGGCTTCAAGAGCCAGATTGTCAGAAGGGTTATCTGCTTGATGGTTTCCCTAGGACTTTGATCCAAGCAGAGACTTTCTCGGAAATCGCTGACAAGATTGGCAAGCCTGTAGAGGCAGTCATTGCTCTTGAAGTTGACTTTGAAATTTTGAAAGAACGTATTACTGGACGTCGCATTTGTCCAAAGTGCGGTGCAATCTATCACATCAAGAACAGTCCTTCCAAGGTCGAGGGAATCTGCGATGTGTGTGGTGGTGAACTGCAGCAGAGGAAAGACGACACTGTTGAACAGCTGAAAGTTCGTATGGATGAATACGACAACAGCACGAAGCCTGTGATTGACTTCTATGAGGGCAAGGGCGTTGTAACACATATCAATGCTTCCCAGAAGCCAGACATTGTATTCGGTGAGATTAAAGAGGCTTTAGGAAAGATTGCTTGACGCAAAATATAGGCTAGGGAAAGGAAGTTTTTCCTTTCCCCGGTCTTTGTGAGAAAGAGAGATTGAATGAGTAAACAGGATGTCATTGAGATTGATGGTATCGTAGAAGAAACACTTCCTAATGCCAATTTCAAGGTGAAGCTTCAAAATGGTCATGAGATCCGAGCCCACGTTGCTGGTAAAATCCGAATGAACTACATTCGCATTTTACCGGGAGATCGGGTCACAGTTGAAATTTCGCCTTATGACTTAACACGTGGGCGCATTACCTACCGTCATAAGTAGGAGAACGACTAGAATTGTCCAGGAGGCAAATAAACATGAAAGTAAGACCATCGGTAAAACCAATTTGCGATAAGTGCAGAATCATCAAGCGCAGGGGCGTTGTCATGGTGATCTGCGAGAACCCAAAGCATAAGCAGAGACAGGGTTAATTTGGAGGATAAGAAATAGTATGGCTCGTATTGCTGGAGTAGATATTCCGCGTAATAAGGTCGTAGGCGTGTCTTTGACCTACATCTATGGAATTGGCCCGACAACGGCGAAGAAGATTCTCGCTGCTTGCGGTATTGATGAACATATTCGTGTCAAGGATTTGACAGATGCGCAGGAAACTGCGATTCGTCAGGAAGTTGACAAGATTAAGACAGAAGGTGATCTCCGTCGTGAGAAAGCCCTCGATATCAAGCGTCTGATGGAAATCGGAAGCTACCGTGGCATGCGTCACAGGAGAAGTCTTCCTGTCCGTGGTCAGCGCACAAAGACAAACGCTCGCACGAGGAAAGGTCCGCGTCGTACAGTCGCGAACAAGAAGAAGTAATCAGGAGGGGTTATGGCAGCTAATAGAAAAAGAAATGTTACAGCAGCTACACGTAAGAAGAAGATCAAGCGTAATGTAGCCAAGGGTGTGGCGCATATCCATTCCACATTCAATAACACAATCGTTACAATTTCTGATGAAGCAGGAAACGTTATTTCCTGGAGCTCTGCTGGTGCTCTTGGTTATAGGGGTTCCCGTAAGTCTACTCCGTATGTTGCACAGCTTTGTGCTGAAGCAGCAGCGAAGGTTGCGATTCAGAATGGCATGAAGACTGTTGAAGTCAATGTCAAGGGACCTGGCGCTGGTCGTGAGGCGGCAGTCAGAAGCTTGCAGGTAGCAGGTTTGTCCATTACAGCAATCAATGATGTAACACCGATCCCTCATAACGGATGCCGTCCGCCAAAGAGACCGCGTGGTTAATCAAAAATAGAGGAGGAATGTTGAATGCAGAAATTTGAACGCGCCGATTACAAAGTCTCGGAATTCTCGGAAGAGAACAATTACGCCAAGTTTGTGCTTGCTCCATTGGAGAGAGGCTTTGGCCAGACGATCGGTAATGCGCTCCGCCGCGTGTTGCTTTCCTCCCTGCCGGGAGCGGCGGTATTCTCCATTAAGGTTGATGGGGTTTACCATGAGTTCACTTCAATTCCAGGTGTCAGAGAAGATGTATCGATGATTATTCTCCAGGTCAAGAAATTGATCATGACAATCGAAGACGATGAGGTTTACTCTTTATCGATTTCGATGACTGGGCCTGGAACGGTGACTGCCGGCGATATCATCTGTCCGCCACAAGTAGAGATCTTGAACAAGGATCTTGAAATTGCCCACCTTGAAAAGGGTGTCAACCTGGAAATGGAACTGAAGGCAAAGAATGGTCGTGGATATGTCAGCGCAGACATAAACAAGCAGAGGAACCAAGGCAGTTCACAAGGAATTGGGACTGTGTTCACGGATTCCATCTATACACCAGTTGAAAAGGTTGCCTATTATGTGGAGCCTACCAGAGTTGGGCAAGAGGTTAAGTATGATCTTCTGACGATGGAGATCACGACCGATGGATCTATCACGCCACAAAAGGCATTGGCCATGGCTGCGAAGATCTTGATCGATCATCTTGACATCGTTGCTGGCATCAATGAGGATGTCCTCAATACAGACAATGTCCTTAAGGAAGGCGGAACTGAAACAATGAACAAGGGAACGCAGATGATGATCGAGGATCTGGATCTGTCTGTACGTTCTTATAATTGCTTGAAGCGTGCAGGTATTCAAACTGTTGAAGAACTGACGCAGAAGACCGAGGATGAAATGATGAGAGTCCGTAACCTCGGCAAGAAGTCACTGAAAGAAGTAAAGGACAAGCTGATTGATCTTGGACTCGGATTTAAGTCCTTTGATTAACAGGAGGAAATAATTATGGGATATCGTAGATTTGGCAGAACATCCGATCACCGAAAGGCTATGATGAGAAATCTTGCCACTTCCATCATCATGTATGGCAAAGTCGAGACAACCGAAGCTAAAGCAAAAGATATGCGTTCCGTTGTGGATCATCTGATCACGCTTGGCAAGAAAGGCGACCTTGCTTCACGTCGTAGAGCTGCAGCGTATCTTCGTGATGTTGTTGCGGATAAGAAGACAGGACAGACAGTATTGCAGAAGCTCTTCAGTGAAGTAGCTCCAAAATATGCTGACCGTAATGGTGGATATACCCGTGTCATTAAGACTGGTATGCGTCGTGGTGATGCGGCTCCAATGGCTATTATTGAGCTGGTCTAAGTAGTGGAATCTTAGCTTGCGTGTAATACACGCAAGCTTTTTGTTAAAGGAGGGAATAATGGAGTATGGCGGAATTGTTGATCTTAGCGCCGCGTTGAGAAAGTGGTACGGATTGTCGTACAGCGGTGAACCAGACAGTATTGTCTATAATTGGCTTGAGAGGAATAGGTTTAGGTGTGTTGTTGTCATGTTACTGGATGCCATGGGCGTGAGTGTTCTAGAGAAGACGTTGAGAGAGGACGGATTCTTTCGCTCGCATATGTCGCATCAGGTGTCGACGGTGTTTCCACCGACGACAACCGCTGCGACAACGGCGTTTCTGACAGGGAAGTACCCGTGTGAGACGGGGTGGCTTGGTTGGCAACAGTATTTTAAAGAAGTGGATGACAATGTAGTGCTATTTCGGGGCATGGGTTATTATACCAACGAGAATTATGGTTCTTTAGGCTGGGATGCTTTGCCGGTAAAACCTATTCATGAGGAACTGAAGGAAAAAGGCATTGTCGCGGCTTCTGTGTGGCCTCTTTGGGGCGATGAGAATCCTTGTGGGGATTTTTCTTCCTTTTGTTGGATGACGCGTTCTTTGGCGGAAAACGGGGATATGCGTTTTGTCTATGCGTATTGGGATAATCCAGATTATCTAATGCACAAGGTATCACCTGATGCGCCATGTGTAAAGGAACTTCTGCGGAATATGGAGAAAGAAGTCGCAAATATGAAATTGCCTGAGGATTGTGGTTTGTTGGTCATTGCGGATCATAGCCAGGTATCAGCCAAGACATGTGACTTGGCGCAATATCCTGAGATTACGCAATGTTTCCTTCGGAAACCTGCGTTAGAGACTAGAAGTCCGACTTTTTTCATTAAACCAGGAATGGAGAAAGAGTTTGAAGACCGCTTTCGCAGTGTATTTGAAGGTGAGTTTGACTTGTACGACAAGCAACAGGTAATGTCGATGCATCTGTATGGAAAAGGAACGCAACATGCGCGCTTTGAAGAGATGATCGGGGAATATGTTGCGGTGGCACGGGGATATCTACAGCTTACATATGGGAAGAAAGTCACGGTAAAAGGCAATCATGCGGGTGGATTGGAAGAAGAAGCATTAATTCCTGTTATTATTTCTCCCAAATAAAGTGTCTTGGAGTATAATAGAAGACATGGTAAAGAAAAAGATGATCCAGCTGGCAGTGCTGGCAATGATGATGGCGGGATGCCAGGCGCAAAGTGTGTCCTCCGCCATCATGGATGTACCTGATGATGTTTCGGTGGCTTCCGTGGATGAGACATTGATGCAGGAGTATGTCGCAATGGTGGAGGATATGCCTGAGAATACTTCGTATACGTGTCTTGTCAAGAGCATGTATCTGATGCATATGCCTAATGATACATATAACTCATACGACATGGATGCCATCATGGAACAAGAAGACAGGGAACATGTGCATGTCAGCCAAAACTTGAATGCGAATGGTATGCGGTTTGTGACCGATGCGTATTATCTGGAAGATACGTTTTACTATGATTATTCGGGGGTGAAGTTCAAGGAAGCGATGTCGTATGAAGAGATGCAAGGAACTTTGTTAATACCGTTGGGTCCTTCGTTATTCGAAGACTATGATGCCCTCACCATTAACAAGGAATTTGATGAAGGTAATTCTGTGTATTCGTTTGCGTTTAGTCCAAGCACTGCCGCGAAAGTGTTTGTGGATCGATATGATTTCTATGGCGTGAATCAACTCGATTTCAAGGTGAAAAATGGCAGTGTCAGGGATGTATTCGATGCGAATGGCAACTTCATACGGGAAGAGACAGTGTTTGACATTGATGTGGATTCTAATGGGCAAAAGGTAGGCATTGCGTTTACCTCCACGGTGGAGTATAGTCGATTGAATGAAACGAGTCTAACCCTCAAGGATGAGGACATAGAGACGTTGCATGCCTATGTGAACTATAATGAAATAGATACAGACGCAATACAGCCTCTTACCCTGGATGATGATAGTCCGGAGGATACGGTTACCGCAACGTTTAAGAAAAGACTTGTGTCTCGCTTGAACTATGAGCAGATCAGGGAAAACGTATATCGCACCAAGTATAACGAAAACGAATCATATACAGTTGATTTTAACAACTGTACGTTTGAATACTCGAATTATACCATTGTCTACAGCTATAGCTGGAAGGGGAATGTTGGTTCCATGGGCGCATGCACATATGACTTCAACACGGAGGTAAAGTCTTCTTCATGTGTGGATGATACAGTAGAAATGATACAAAAGATGGAACTCTACCTACAGATGGAATTGTATTACTGTGGGTTGTCTTTGGACGATTTGAGGAAAGAGTCAAGATAGGGAGGCTATGGAATGAGAGCTGTTATTTCGGTCGTTGGTAAGGATCGTCCTGGTATTCTTGCGTTTGTAGCGACAAATTGTGCCGTTAGGAACATTAACATTGTTGATGTTACACAGAAAGTGCTACAGGATTTGTTCACGATGATCATGATTGTGGATGTGCCACAGGATGATGGAATGACGATGTTTCATCAGGTTGCCGATGATTTGGAAACATTGGGGAAATCGGAAGGATTGAAGATTCATGTCATGCATGAAGATATCTTCAATGCAATGCATACGATATAGGATACGTATATGAGAACGAGTAGAAGAGATGACATTCTGGAAACAATCCGGATGATTGAAGAAGAATGCCTGGATATTCGTACGATTACCATGGGCATATCCTTGATGGATTGCGCCGACAGTGATATAGATGTCTCATGCGAGAAGATTTATCGCAAGCTCATGGATAAGGCTAAGAATCTGGTGAGTGTGGCCAAGGATATCTCTAGGGAGTATGGGATTCCCATCATTAACCAGAGGATATCGGTGACACCGATATCCTTGTTGGAAAGTGTGTCTGGCGGGGATTGTGTCAAGTATGCCAGGGTATTGGACAAGGCGGGAAAAGAACTGGGGGTGAATTTCATCGGTGGCTATTCCGCGCTTGTCCAAAAGGGAATGACGGAAGGAGACAGGAAATTGATTGCGTCGATTCCACAGGCTCTCAAAGAGACGGATATCGTCTGTTCCTCGGTGAATATTGGTTCCACGAAGTCTGGCATTAACATGGATGCTGTGAAGCTCATGGGGAAGGTTGTCAAGGATTGCGCGGAGTATACGAAAGAGAATCATTGCTTTGGTGCCGCAAAGCTTGTCGTCTTTTGCAATGCCGTGGAAGACAATCCCTTCATGGCGGGCGCGTTCCACGGCATCAGTGAACCGGATTGTGTCATAAATGTCGGGGTTTCTGGACCTGGTGTTGTACGAAATGCTGTGAGAGAAGCTGGAAAAGATGCTACAATGGATGTGGTCGCAGAGGTGATCAAGAAAACAGCGTTTAAGGTGACACGCATGGGTCAGTTGGTGGGAATGGAAGCTTCCCGCAGACTGCAGGTTCCCTTTGGCATTGTGGATTTGTCTCTTGCGCCTACGCCTGCGGTCGGTGATTCGGTCGCCCAGATCTTGGAAGAGATTGGCTTGGAACAATGCGGGGGTCCTGGCACGACCGCTGCCTTGGCAATGTTGAATGATGCGGTCAAGAAGGGCGGTGTCATGGCTTCTAGCAACGTTGGCGGGTTGTCTGGGGCATTTATACCAGTTTCTGAAGACGCGGGCATGATCGCGGCCGCACAGGCTGGCACGTTGACATTGGAAAAACTCGAAGCAATGACGGCTGTTTGTTCCGTAGGGCTTGACATGATCATCGTTCCGGGAGATACTACTGCTGAGACTTTATCGGCGATTATCGCCGATGAAGCCGCAATAGGCATGATCAACAACAAGACTACCGCATGTAGATTGATTCCTGCCATTGGAATGGAAGCAGGGGATCACTTGGTATTTGGAGGATTGCTGGGAGAAGGACCGGTAATGCCGGTAAAAAAGACGGATGCGTCGATATTGGTGAACAGAGGCGGGAGAATCCCTTCGCCAATACATAGTTTAAAGAACTGAGATACGGAGAAAGAATATGGGTTATTCAGATAACGAAATCAGAGAGCTGCTGGTAAGAGCAAGCAATTACGACCGCGAAGCAATGAGCTTGATCCTGAATGGATATGCTAAGGATTTATTCTTCATTGCCAGACTGTATCAGCGTGACCGGCGTACAACAAAAGGGGTAGAGGAAAACGCATTCCGTCACATCTTTCAGTTCGCCGACGAGGGGACACGCCAACAAGACTGCAACAAATGGATGACAGACCAGTTGAGGAACTTGTCCATTCGCACACTATTGCCTGTTGCGGAAAATGAACAAGCCTTTGACACATACAACAACGCAGATGAAACAATCAACACCCGTGCATATGTGCCAGAGAAAACCGTTGATTGTCAAGACAAGATCCTGGAGGTCCTTGACTTGTTGAGCAAAGAAGAAAGAGTATGCTTTGCATTGCGTTTCTATGACCATATGTCACTGGTGGATGTCGCATCTGAACTCATGATTCAGATCAATTCCGTCAAAAGATACCTCGCTTCCGCCAAAGAGAAGGTCTCAGAGGCAGGATATGACCTTGGCTCATTCCTTGCCTGGGTTGAGAAACTCAACCCAGACCTCAACAAGACCAATTATGTGGCAATCCAGGCAATTCAGGCAGTCGATCCAGAACCAGAGCCAGAACCAGTCATTGAGAATTCCGTTGACTTTATCGGTGAAGGTGATACTTTGAATATGGGTAACAAGGAATCCGAAAAAGAGATCGATGTAGAATCCATGCTTGTGCCACCCCGTGATGAAGAAAACTATGTATACGATGATTATGATTATGACGATTACGAAGAGCCAAATAAGAAGAATGTCGCTATTATCATCATTGTCGTATGCCTCTTGATCATGGCATTGGCTTGCTTTGGCTACTATCTTCTGTTTATAAGATAACACAGGATCAACCTGTGTTTTTTCATTGCGTATTCAATGCATGTTCACATAAAAAACACGTAAGAGAGTTATGGTTTAGGCATAGGAGGACAGAACATGTCATACGCAAAGAAAGCATTCGCTACCATCATGGCTCTTCTTCTTGTCTTGCCAGGGATCATTCAGGCAAAGGCAGAAAGCTACGACATATCTAATGCTACAAAATTCACTTTCAGTGATACGAGTATTGTTGTGGAGGAAGGATCCTACACAGGGTACAAGATCGAAGGCACTGACTTGACAATCAATGACGCAGGGACATATGTTGTTACAGGACAATGTGCAGATGGCACTGTGACGGTCAAAAAAGGCACCCAGGGCGTGACACTTGTCTTGGATGGACTCACCCTCGCCGCAAGCGACACAGCCCCTCTACAGTGCAATAAAAGCACGACAGCGACCATTGTCGTAAAGGGGGTAAACACCCTCCAAGATGCAGCGTATAACAACGATGAGACATACCCTGCCAACGAGAACGCAGAGAACGCTGTAATCAAAGGAAAGGATGGCTCCAAGGTCACCATTGTTGGGGATGGAACACTGAAAGTCATCTCCAATGGCAAGAATGCGATCAAGTCTGGCACCACGACAGATGAAGGAGAAGCATATCTGACCATCGATGGACCAACCATCGATATCACTGCCAATGTGAATGACGCTCTCAATTCCGAAGCAACACTTAACATCCTTTCAGGCACATTGAACATCACAGCAGCAGATGATGCGATACATTCCGACTACACATTGAACATTGGCGCAACCAA
>OMYM01000341.1 GCA_900315225.1 uncultured Erysipelotrichaceae bacterium
CAAAAATCCGCTTCATTTGAATGTCAAGCAAATAAAAAATATATAATTTATTGGAAATAAATTCCCCCTCTCACTGAACAGTTACCACGATCTTTTGAAAATACGCATCCTGGGTCATGCCTTCCCTTTTGACTTCTTCCTCGATCCTTCCGTCGCGTATGAAGATCAAGCGAGAAGAATACGAGGCAATCAATGGGTCATGGGTAACCATGATAATGGTTACGCCAGAGTTCTCATTGAGATCCCTGAGGATCGACATTAGTTCCGAACTGTTCCTTGAGTCCAGGTTTCCCGTTGGTTCGTCTGCGACAATGATCCGCGGGTTATTGACGAGTGCGCGGCAGATGGCAGCTCGCTGCCTCTGCCCGCCTGAACATTGGTTTGGGTATTTTACAAGAAGATGCGTTATTCCCATTTTTTCTGCGAGTTTCTCGACCTTTTCCCGCGTTTCCTTGCGGCTTACCTTTGCAAGAGACAAAGGCATTGCAATGTTTTCGAACATCGTGTGCGTATCCAGCAGGTTGAAGTCCTGGAAAATGAAGCCAAGGTTTTCGTAGCGGAACCTGCCGGTCTCTGAGGCGGTCATTGTCTTGATTTCAACGCCATTGATATATACATGCCCCGCCGTATAGATGTCGATCGTTGAGATATTGTTGATAAACGTTGACTTTCCCGAACCAGAAGGTCCCATAATGGCAATGAACTCTTTCTCCTTTGCCTGGAAGTTAATGTCATGCAATGCTTCGAAAGCATTTTCGGTACGATAGTTGTAGACTTTCTTGAGGTTGCGAGCCTCTAAAATATATTCGCTCATGCGTCTATTCCCCGTATGTCATGCCCGTGCCGATTTCAAACAAGATGGTATCGGAATAATCATAGGAAGGGGTTAGGTATGGGATGTCGACGGGAATCTTTCCTTGGGGCGATGAATTGCCAAACAGAGTGAACATTGCTGCCGGGATATTTGGACCATATTGCGGCAAGTCTCCCGTGGAATCCCTGGGGTCTTGGCTCATGCCTTTGGTTGAATATGCTACAAGGATGGCATCCGCATCGTATCTTGCCACATCGTATGGCAGATAGCAGCTTATGACGATGGCATTCTTGCCAACGTTATGCGCCATATTCACAACGGAATCCACCTTGGCGCAATCACCACCTTTTTCCGACTCTGGGTTCAAGTAGGAAGCCGAGAATATTTCGGATATCATGGCAACGGTATCGCAACCGTACATCAAGGTGCTGATTTCGCTCAAAGACTTGTCTTCGTATGTGTCGATAAGAACATGACACGACAAATCCCCTGTCTCTTTCATGACCGATATCGCGTATTGCAAAGAATTTATCTCCGTGTCATCGTGGGCAAGCAGAAGAACGTTCTGATCCCTAAGAGGCAATACATTGTCCCTGTTCCTTAGCAGGGTGATGCTTCTTTTCGCAATATCCATTTCCACGGAATGGTTTTGCGCCGAGCCGACTTCGTTAGTCGCTGCAGCGATTTTTTCATCCCGTGTCCGATCATCCGCCTTGAATAAATTGTTTTTCTTCTTGGTCTCTAGGATGCGTCTGACTGATTCATCAATGCGTGCCATGGGGATTTCCCCGTTTTCAACCATTGCCGCGATGCCGTTGATATATTCGCCCGCGTGGGCGATCCTTGCCAGTGAGCCAATGTCAAAAGGCATTAACAAGATGTCTGCGCCGGCATTGATCGTCATCTTTGCTGCATCCATTTCGCTAAAGAATTGCGCGATCGCATACATATTCAAGGCATCCGTGACGATGAGTCCTTCGAATCCAAGCTCCCCCCTCAGCAAGTCCGTGAGGATTTCGCTCGACATCGTGGCGGGAAGTGTCACTTCTCCCTCGGACGTGCCGTATGTCTCGGTTTCAATCTGGGGATAGCATATATGGGCGGTCATCACCATGTCGGCTCCTTGTTCAATGGCAGCCTTGAAGGGAATCAGCTCGCATTGCCAAAGCTCTTCCAGCGACTTGTCTATGACAGGCAAGCCGATATGGCTGTCTACGGTGGTATCGCCATGCCCTGGGAAATGCTTGAGGGAAGACAACACCCCTGCCTCATGCAGACCATCGATAAACGCCACACCCATCATCGATGCTAGCTGTGGATCCGAGGAAAAAGAGCGCACGCCGATGACGGGATTGGCTGGGTTGACATTGACATCAAGTACAGGCGCAAAGTCAGTGTTAATGCCCAATGCCTTTAGCTCATTTCCCATGATCTGGGCGGCTTGTTTCGCAAGTTGCGGGTCACGGGTTGCGCCAAGCGCCATGTTCCCGGGCATTTGCGTTCCCGTTGCCAGGCGGCTGACGGTTCCCCCTTCTTGGTCGGTGGCGATAAACATTGGTATTTTCACTGTGTCCGCCAAATCGCTGCACAAACCCGCCGTTTGCCCTGCGGTAGAAATATTTTCAGCAAAGAGTATTACCCCGCCAAACTGGTACTTTTCAAAGGCTTCCTTGAGCGCGTCATTGAGTTCAAGGGCACCGGAGTTGTTGCCCTCTTCGTCATAGAACCCACGAAAGGAAGGCATGATCATCTGCGCGATTTTTTCCTGCAGCGTCATTTCCTTTATGAGAGTATCGATAGAGACATCATCGTCAATGGTCTTTTCAATGATGTCTACGGTGTCTTTTGGCTGTGTTTCTTTTGAGCAGCCAGCCAGAAGGCAGAACGATAACAATGATATGATCAATTTTTTCATAAGCAATCCTTTGTTTGCCCATGTGGCTATTTTAGTTCCTTCAAGACTTCCAGGAGATAGTCCCAAGTGCGGGCAACGCTTGCGCTGTCTAGGCTTTCTTGCGGCGTGTGTATGTCTTTCATGTCCGGACCAAACGATACGGCATCCAGATTGCCAAGCTTTCCCGCGAACAACCCGCACTCTACCCCAGCGTGTAACGCCTGAATGACAGGTTTGCGCCCATACATTCTCTCGAATACTTCGCACATGGTATCGCGCAACGGGGATGTTTCCGGATATTCCCAGGCAGGGTATGGACCACTGTAGGATACGGTTGCGCCAAGGGCATGTGCCAGCAGCTCGATGCGGTCTGTCAGTTCTTGCTTTTCCGATTCCAGTGAACTTCTGACAGCATAGGAAATGGAAAGCGCGGTGTCCGTGGTCTGGACGATGCCCATGTTCAGGGAAGTCTGGACAAGGCCTGGAATGTCAAGGCTCATGCGCTGAATGCCATTGGGAAGGCAACGCATGAGGGTGATTGCCTGTCTTGCACAATCGTCAACGAAACTGTTGCATTCTTCTGCGCCTATTTCTTCGCACGATATTTCCATTCCTGGGTCGCTTAGACGGTATTCTGCTTTTAAGGCTGTTGCTTTGCTTGCGACAATCTCTTGCACAGCGCTAAAATCAGACGTTACAAGCACAGCTTCCGCCTTCCTTGGAATGGCATTATCCGCCATGCCGCCATTGATCCCACACAACCTTGCATCGCCTTTTGCGAGGACTTCCTCGACAAGGCGAGCAGTCAAAATATTGGCGTTCCCCCTTTGCTTGTCGATTTCCACGCCAGAATGTCCACCCGTCAAACCAGAAACGCATATCTTGCACAACGTCCCTTTGTCCTTGCGCCTTTGCAAGGACAGTGAAATATTTGCCCGCACACCTCCGGCGCAGCTGACAAGAAGATATCCTTCTTCCTCGGAATCTATATTGATCATCCTGCGACCTTCCAGCACAGACATGTCCATTGCGGCAGCCCCGAGCATGCCAACCTCTTCATCTACGGTAAAGACGCATTCCAGTGGTGGATGAGGTATCTCATCGCTGTCAAGCAAGGCAAGCATGTATGCAATGGCAATGCCATCGTCTCCTCCCAAGGTCGTTCCCCGCGCCGAGACAATCCCGTTGTTTAGCTCAAGCTTCAACGGATCCACATGGAAATCATGGACATATCCATCCTCTTTTTCACACACCATGTCCATGTGTCCCTGCAAAATCACCGTCTCGCTGCCTTCGAATCCCTTTGAGCCGTCTTTCCAGACAATGACATTGTTGAACGCATCCTGGATAAACCGCAAGCCCCGCCTTGACGCAAACTCCGCGACATAGTCGCTGATCATTTTTGTGTCGTGAGAGCCATGCGGTATCCCCGCGATCTCTTCAAAATA
This sequence comes from uncultured Erysipelotrichaceae bacterium, assembly GCA_900315225.1. GTDB lineage: Bacteria > Bacillota_I > Bacilli_A > Erysipelotrichales > Erysipelotrichaceae > Bulleidia. Next base: position 4,157 of record OMYM01000341.1, read on the forward strand.
CGTAAACACGCTCTTTGGCTTTAAACCTTCCAATACTCCCATATTTTCCTTCTTTCCTTATCATTAAAGCACATGATAGTAGGGGCAGATGTTCTCATATGACCCGTCCTTCATGCGAAAACCACCTGGTATCGTTCCAAGTTGCACAAAACCAAGCCTTTCATAGAGATGCCTGGCATGAATGTTCGATTCAACTACAGCGTTGAACTGAAGCACTTTGAACCCATGCGCCTTTGCCTGGGCAAGGCAATCCAGCACAAGCTTCTCCCCGATATGCCTTCCCCTGCATTGCGAAGAAACTGCATAGGAAGCATTGCATATATGGCCGCAACGTCCAATATTGTTTGGATGAAGGATATATAATCCAACGATCTCCCCGTTCTCATGCGCTACCGCGCAATATGTTTGCGAAGCGAAAAACGCCTGACCTGTTTCTTTGTCCAGTGTTTCCTCTTGGGGGAATGCAATCCCTTCTTCGACAACTTCGTTCCAAATGGCATTCATCGCCTCGACATCTGCTTCAATATATTGCCTGATTTCCATGCTTATTACCCTCCCGTTGGAAACATTATATCATTTCATCCATTTCATTGCCCAAATGCTTCATGCTTTCCCGAAGCTTGTCGATCTCATCGTCGCTAAGCATCGGTTCATTTGATGCCAGAATGCGCCAATCGAGTTTCCTGCTGTATTCCTTGCGAAATTTAGGCTCGATGACATTGTCTGTCAAAGAGACAGTGTTCACCACGCCAATGCCTAAAGCTTCGAGCTGCTTCAACATCGCAATGGTTCCCCTTTTCTTTTCGTGCACGGGATGGATTCCTTTTGAGTCCAGGGTTGCGATATAGTTTTTTAGCGCAAGGAAGAATTCCTGAAAGATGATTGGCTCATTATACGCCAAAGGTTCCGTGCATATAAAACACTGCGTCTGACCGTCGGCTTGTGTCACAATGATATCGTCAATTGCCTTGTCCATTGCGTCCAAGGGCTGTAGATACCTTCGCGAAACAGTGTTCAGCCGTCGTTGGATGAGTATGATCAAGTAGAATGCAATGAAGGAAACAAGCATGTATCCTTGAAAGATCTTCATGCCTCGTTTAGAGTCCTTGAGCAGCATATGGTAGTCCTTGGCGAATTGAAAGAAGGTGCTGCTGTTGTTCGCAATGGCATAGTCCTCTATTATCTTCCTGCCAGGACAATCCACGCTAGAAACAAGGGAGAACACGCCACAGCTCTCAGCTTTGTCCGCAATGGGAAATCCCTTTTCCCCATATCGTTTCAGCCGCTTCAAGGGCTGGATCTTCTTCTTTGTGGCATATTGGTACACATACCAGAAGCCATGGATATCCTTGCCTGTTTCCGTCTGGCTTCCAAGCTTATCCTCCGCTTTCCAGCAACTGATCGTTTTTCCCTGAAATTCAAACGAGCTGCCAAGGCTAGGATTTTCAAAATCAATTCTCTCCAGCAAGTCGAGAGTTGTATCGATGATTGCTGTGAAATCGAGGTTGAGATCCATCAAATGCTGGACTCCATCAGGCACTGATCGTTTTCGGCAATCCGCCACCACATGGGAAACCTCCAGCCCATAGAGCATTGCCTGCGCCCTTGCGCCAAGGATGTCACCATCGCTGACATTGTCATTGAAAATGAGTTTGTAGAACAAGGGAAGCTTGCTTTCCTTGTGGTAGCCAACGATAGGTGTGAACCAAAAGTTCCTGTCGCTCTTTGTTTGGATCGATTGACCAACGTAGAGAATGCACTCGTTGTCTTTCGCAATGCCAAGGATAGAATTCACATGCGCCTTGAAAAAAGCATCAAGCGATGGCTTTTTGCCAATGTCCGAGAAGGTTTTCAGAATGGTTTGCCAGGAGAAATTCGCCTTTGGGAAAAGATAGCGGGCATAGTTGCCAATATACCATTCCGAAGGCGATAGGACAGGGTTTTGCTCCATAAACTCCATGCTGTTGAGAGCATAGTAGTGGATCATGGCGTAGAGGCAATCCAAGCGTTTGCATTCAAGGGAAGCAATGACAGAATCATATGAAATCACCTTCATGAACTCATGGAGAAAATACGAATCCCCAAAAACGATCTTTTTCGATGGAACAGGATACAGACTGTTCTCGAATACCCATTTCCAGTCAACCATGGAAGCTTCCGGCTCAACGTGTTTTTCGGTATCAACGTCAAAGACATAAAACCACTCATCTGGTGACCAAAAGAGCTTCATCTCTTTATCTACGACAAATCCCAGTCGAATGTTCTTGTCTTGCTTGCCGGTATATTCAGCATATTCCATGCCATGGTTGTCGTAATAGTATCTCATCATATGGCTCGAAACTCCTTTGCTATTAAATAAACGAATAAGAACGTTTTGTTTTCATCGTTTACTTCAAACATATCAGGGTTTGTTGGTAAGGCATGCTTATGGCATATTGCGATGTCGCTTTCCCACCTCATATCCCTATTTTTTGTACCATAAAAACACATATTTGCAAATGGGCTAGCGATTGCATATGTGTTTTCCTGGTTCTTCCCTTGGATGGAACAAAGCCATATAGCGCTGCGTTGATTCATCTTCTCCAACTTCTCCATCGCCTTGTTGTATTGTTTGTTGTTGACAAGTAGGCATGCGTTGCGGATCTCATCCATCCATGGCCACACCTTCTTGTAACCCTTAACCGCTTCGGTTGCATTGTTTCCAACGATCCTGAAGTACGCGTATTTGTCCCCAGGAAGCTTGCGCAGTACGATGATCCTGAAATCGTTGATACCAGGCACCCCAGTCACTTTATAGATTTCACCCCTTGTTTTCAAGCCTGAGGCCAATATAATTCAATTGTTTCTTCAAGGACCTGCCAACTCCCGAGTACAGCAGCGTCGCCGTCACTCCCCTGTCGCTTTCATTATTTTTGTCAAAGTGTTTGATGAATTCGCAGACGATGTTCCTGCACGTGTTGAACGATGACATTCCATCCCTCGCCTTTTTCTTCTTCCTCGTCAAGATGATGTCGCACTGCATTTCATGGTTGTCGATATCCTTTTCGGGTGTGCAATCGTACGGCAGCTTGTATTTGTGGATAAGATAGCTGATCGGCGATTCTGTCCTTCATGCGTGTTTGCTAAAGAACCCTACCATGCCTATTGCCCTCACCCCAGCAAAACCCCCGCCATTCCCAAATATCATTTAAATCTTTGCTGTTGCGATATTGCGCATTATTTTCCGCTTGACATCAAACTGGTCTTTTTCCAGGAACCATGCCCTGGGATGGCCATGAACCACATATTGTGTGGTTGTCCAGGAGCTTTCTTTGAGTCTTCCCTCCTGTATGCATGTACGAAGCATACTATACTCGGACGCACAAATCAGTAGAATTCTGCATCGTCTATCAACTGTTATACTGGAACGATCAAATATCTGCTTTGGATATTTGATTGTTCAAATAAAAAAGTCTCCTTTCGGAGACTTTTTTAAAATGCTAGTATCTTGGTCTTGCGTTGACAGAATCCGAAACGGTAGCGCATTAGCGTTTTGATAATTAGTTCTCGCTCTCTAAGCTAGCCAGATAAAACGGCTTGTATTCGATCTACTGGCTAAGGTTGAGACAGCAAGTTGAACATTGGCAAAGTGCCAAACCAGGATCTATCTTCGTTTGTACAAATCGATTTCTGGATCGGAACCATTGCAGCCATACTCGCAAATAAGAATAAAATCTTCATTTGCGACAATGCCGTAACAGCGATCTGAATCTGCCTGTTCAACCTGATTTCCCAAATAGATATCGTTATCCTTCAAAAACTGAACCGTAGATCCGTTGGCAAGAGGATATGACAGATTTACATAAGAACCAGTCAGCAGATTAAGGTCAGATACAGCAAGTCCCTCGATGCCAAAAGCGTTGATTTCATCAATCAATCGCTGCTTCAGAACCGGGAAGTCTTTGTTTCTCTCGGCAACGCAGCTGCCGCCGAACGGATGTCCTTGGCACTGTTCACACCCTCCACACGCCGATAGCCGATCACATTCTTTGCAACAGTTGTTTCCACAATACGTCATCATATGTTTTGCTCCTTTATCAAACTTAGATTTGCCTGTTTTTTGATATCGATACTACCGTCTCGACACGGCACGAAGATCCCATTTATATATTTGTTTCTCTTGAGCGTTCGCGTTATTGTGGTCTAAAACATATCCACTATTCTGCTTGTTCGCAAGGAACATATCGAATGCAGCTGTTTTTTTTCAAATCATGTTTTTATCCAACGAGATCCCTTTCTTTACGTGCACGCTTATTCTCGTACATCGTTTTATCTGCACGATGTATAACATCATCAACGGAAGTATCGGATTGCGAGTCATATTCCGCCATTCCCAATGCCACGCTCACCTGTTCCCATTTGTTTTCTGCCGAGTCGCGAATCTCGTCAGATTTCTTGTTAAACAACTCCGTCAGTTCTTTTCTGTTCTGATAATCTTCATTCTGTAGAACAACGGCGAATTCGTCACCACCGATTCTAAAGACAGGGCTGTGCTTGAAAACGCGGCAGATCAGTTCGCTTGCTTTCTTGATGTACATATCGCCTTTATCATGCCCAAACTGGTCGTTGACGATTTTCAGGTTATTACAGTCTAGTATAATGACTGCGAACGCAACTGGCTCTTTGTTGTCAAGCCGGATCTGAAGCCCCTGAATATAATCGTTGAAGCCGCCCTTGTTTCTTACGGATGTGAGTGCGTCAATGAAAACGCGCTTGTTCAGAGCATACATCTGCTGATGGCTCTCTTCAACTTCCTTTTTTGCGCGGATGATTCTTTGCTGTGTAACAATTACGGTCAGCAAAGCGATGATTACAACAACTACCGCAATG
>OMYM01000304.1 GCA_900315225.1 uncultured Erysipelotrichaceae bacterium
AAAAGAGTATTTTTATCTGAAATTATGCAGATATATACTGGAACGATCAAATATCTGGAACAGATATTTACAATCGTTCCGCATATATACTCAGATGCAGAATTCTACATATTTGTGCGTCCAAGTATAAAGCCATTGATCATAATCCTGATAGCAAGGCTAACACAACAATAAATGTGTTGGATTTGAACGATTCGGTGAAAAAATGCAGTCCGCGGTATCAAATTGTTTTGGAATTATTGGATCAATTAAGCCATATAAATTCTTTTGCAAAGAGTTGTCAATCGGATCTTTCAACCTCGGTTAGAGAACGGAATCGTATTGTTGGTTGGCTAAGAAGAATATTATTCGAATGCATTTCATCGGCAGAATATTCAGCTTTTACATCTACGGCTTTGCTGACAGATGATGATTATGCAGAAATCAAAGAGATATTGATGGATGCGGATCAGTGGACTGAGGAATTGGAAGATTTGGAATCAGAAAGTAGGAAATGCGCATACCTATGACATTGACTGAAAAATGGTTTGATATGTTGTTGTAGCTTTGAGTTATATTTCATTATACTTGGACAACCAAATATGTCTGCCTGCTGTTATATTCCCAACGATTGTAAATATCTCTGTTCCAGATATTTGATCGTTCCAGTATAATAACGAGCTGGCTCTTTCCATCGCAGTTGATTTCGCTTATTATCTGGCAAGACTGCAACATTATGTCGGGAATATCCTTTGCATCGGTTTTTTACGATATACTGGCTTCTCCATGCATTAAAGGTTATATACTTGGACGCACAAATAGGTAGAATTCTGCATTGTTGTAATGAACGAGAGCTTCTGACCGTTTGATTATTTGTCGGTTGATGATGTCCATAATGGGAGCATTCCATATATCTGTTCTCACCATGTATGTTTTTGTATTTCACCTTTCAAGTATAGGCTTGTCTTATTTCCTTTCTTTATGGGAGAAATGATCTTCTTCTGGGTGAGGTAATGGACATTTTGTCTTGAACATCCCAAAATGTCGCTTGCTTCCGATGAATCGATCACATTCTTTTGGACAAATGCATATAGATCCTCTATATGCAAGGGAATGACCTGGCCATGTTGATAAAGAAGAAGAGCTGGAATATCTATCGAATCATAGAAGGTTGCCGCATATCCACCTACAGTGCATGAACAAGAATCATACAGGGCATCATTCTTTAGGATTTTATCTATCCCATCATATTCTAAACTAGTTAGATCAACTTTCTTGATCATATGATCCTGAAAGATGCAAAGAAGGTTATGATTCGCTAAAGCAACACAATCAACCAAGTTATGTTTCATCCTCTCTTCCACATACCTTGGCATGCTGTTAATCTGACGTACATAGAGATGGTCTTGGCTACATCTGCCTTCGGATATTTCCAAGAATTTCATCTCATCATATTGTTGCATTTGATGATTAGTCAAGATACTGGAGATATTCTGCCGATTTGCGGGGATGATGCGTTCCTGTACCCAAAGAAGACTGATATTCCGGGGAATCGTAAAGATTTTCTTTTGGACAAATGGCATAAACAACAATGGTGCCGACCATTCGTCTAATGTCTCCTCTAGTTCGACTACAAATGTCTTTGCTTTCTCGTAATATATCAATGTTCCAACCGTAGAATTATTTTCTTCATCCATGATTTCAAAGATTTTCATAATGCAAATACCTCCGGTAGATCATAGACCAGATCGCTTTTCGATGTGCTTCACTGATCACATCCTCCAAATCTTGAAAGAGAATCTTTTTATCTTCCTCTTCCAGCTTACAGGGAAAAACGCTTGCTTTATCTGTGATGTATTTTAAGTTTTCCAGGCATGATCGACTGCCAATATAGTTTTGGCAAGGTCGATCTTTCATGACATCGAACTTTTGAATCTCTTCATCCGTTTGACAAGAAAACAACAAAGACAAGCCGTGGTCAAACAACGGAGCGATACGCATCGTTTTAGAACGACTATTTCGCAATACCTCGATATTTGCGCCATGGCGATCTCGGTTTAGGATCAAATAGTCAACCGCAATCATCCGATCTACATACTCTCTCCAACCCATGCGACAACAGAAATCATAATGCGATTCACCCTTCAAGGCATTTACCCGATAGAAGTCATCCAAAGCAATTTTGCTTTCTCCCTGTTGCTTAAAATCTTCCGAAGCACATAACCATGTAATATGGTTTCTTCCATCAATTTCTACTTTTGCATGTATCAGTTGATAATGTAGATGTTCTATGCCTAATATCGTCAATAAGCGATCAATGATAATTTCATTCAGGCATTCATGCCCTGTAATACCTTCAACAGAATCATATCCAGATAACTTATAGTACACTTTCCTGCCATTTTCAATCGTCTCTGCCTTTAGCAATGTCCCAGCTGTCCCACTAGAGGATCGAATATGTGACCAATCAAGAAACGTCATATCCTGGATATGCTTTATTACAACGGTATCCATGTTTTATTCAACCTCCCTTCAAATGATACCCGTTGATCATACCCGAAATGTTTGACGATTGTCAAGTAAGA
>OMYM01000408.1 GCA_900315225.1 uncultured Erysipelotrichaceae bacterium
CAGCACCCCGTAAAGCTCCAAGACCTCGTCCCTCATCACGCCGCCCTCGCTGAAGAACAGCCTGTCGATGTTCTGAGAAAGTGACATTTCCTTGTCCAGAAGCTTCCAGTATTCGGGGATGCCGCCCAGGATCATGTAGCCTCTTGCGATTTCCTGGCGCGGAAGGTAAATGCCCCTGGATTGGAGCAGTTCCTCCACCTCGCCAAGCCTCAGCGGCTTCACGTCCAGCCTGCAGGTGCAGCGTCGGAACAAGCCCCCTCTGTTGTGAAAAACCTTCTCCGTCATCCAAGATGTCACGGAACCGCAAGCAATAAAGACAAGGTTGTCGTGTTTTTCGGCATAAATGCCCCAAAACAACTCAAGGGCCTTCATAAAGTCTGAGGCTGGCTCCGCCATCCACGGCATCTCATCGAAGAACACAACCAGTTTTTCATCCATGCTACAGGTGTCAAGGTAATCGGCAAGACCCCAGAATGCATCAAACCAGTTTTCTAGTTTCGGGCATGGTCTTCCACTGTATTTGCTCAACTGCATTGCAAAATCCGAAAGTGTCTCTTCTTTCGTGAAATTCTGAACCCCAATCATATAGAATGCATAATTCTTCTGAAAAAAAGTATCGATCAGATATGTCTTGCCGACCTTGTGTCTTCCGATGACAATGACCAGCTGTGCAGTTCCTTCCTCCATGGTTCTCTTAAGCTCTTTGCATTCTTTATTTCTTCCAATCATTCTAGCGCTCATTTCGTTTATTTCCTTGGCAATCCTCGGTCTACATGTCTTCATCCATTATTGAAATCCCTAGCGTCTATATGATAGCGTGGTTGGCTCTTGCCGTCAACCTAGTCGCCAATTCTTGCCGAAAGAATCCTTTATGGCAAATAGACCAAAACAGGAAGAATAGAGCATCAAGCTTCAACAAAAGCAGGAAAGTTGATCGTACAGCACAAACAATTGCTGACCATTGCTGATCTTTGGCAACTTCTTTTTCTGCTTCTTTCTATTTCCTCTTCCAGTCAATGCCAAAAGATGGATTGCTGATGCAATACTTGAAGGAATAACCCATAAATTTACCATCAGACAAAGTATCAATCACCGCCGTTTGTCTTATCAATTCTCAGCTTTCATTCCATCTTGATCGACATGTTTCTTAAGCATTGACGACTTCAAAAGAAACCTGATGGTTTTTGGATGAATCATTCTTGCCATAGGCGATTCCCACAAGGATGATCCTGCCGGTGTATTCCTTTTTTTCACCAAATGATGGCAACAATGCCTTGTAGTATTCCCTCGACTTGATCTGATCAATCGCGTTCTGTGGCGTGTCGTCCACCTTTAGCTCAATCACAATGATATCATCATCTTTCCTTTTTGGTCTGAACAGAAGATCCGCATAGCCGGTGCCGCCCTTGGCCTCCCTTGTCACCTCGTATGTGTCCCTTGCCGCAATGTACACAAGATTGATAATAGAAGCATAGGCATCCTCGTCGTTGTGCTTGAACAAAGATATCTCCTTGTCGTGGGCAAGCTTCACGGCATGCTCCACTGGCTTTGGGTCCAGCATCTTCGTGGCCTTCAGCACATCCTCGCTACTAATATACAAGGTATGCAGATAACCTAAGGAATGGTTGTTCGCCAGCATCTCCTTAAACTTTCCCATCAATTCCAGGTTGGGAATGTATACCTTTCTCTCTATTGCGTTATAGGTGAGGAAGCCGTATACAACCATGGCGGAAAAGATCTGGTCAATCGTGGTCATCTTGGTAGACGCTGCAGCGTATTGGTAGATCTTTGTGGGATATCCCTCGCCACTCAACAGGAGGGCAACCGCATCCTTGGATCCATCGATGTCATGCTCGATGAATGAATACAGCTCATCATACCGGCTTGACCTATACCAGTATCCTGTAAGCTTGTTCCTTGTCAAGGCCGATACAATCGCCTTTGGATTATAGATCTGTTTCTTTCCATCTAGGTAATACCCATCGTACCATTCTGTCAACTGCTTCCTATCTATCGCCTGCCTATCCTTCCAAACACCCTGGTATATGTGATAAAGCATGTCGACTTCATTCTCATCAAATCCAAAATAACAAGCATACATGTCATCCTCTCCCATGACATATTCTTCGAACATGTTCAAAGGTGTCCCGATGTCGTATGTATTGATAGGCATGATTCCAGTCATATAGCACATTTCGACATATGACTTTCCTTTCAGAATTTCACTCAGGAATTTCACATAGCGTTCTTTCTCACTGTCCTTCATATAAGGCATGGAAAGAGGATAATCCCATTCATCAATGATAAAAATAAACCCTGTCTCCAGTAAACCGGAAAACATTTCGATATTTTCTGACACAGGAATACTTTTGTTCGCAAGAACCCCCTCTTTCAGCGATTCCAAGGAACTGAGGATGTTGCGAGTGATATTGGCGATATATTCGTCATACGTATTTACGGTTGCCGCACCATCGGATAAATCCATGAAGATGACATTATGCTTGTTTATATGACTTTCATACAAGGGATGACTGGCAATGGAAAGGTCATCGAAAAGCTCGTGGGTATCTACGCCCTTCATGAAATACGATGCAATCATCCAGGCGTTGACGCTTTTCCCAAAACGTCTGGGACGTGTGACGCAAATATACCTGTTAGGACGTTTCATACCCAATTCACGGAGTTCTTTTCGACTCGCTACCATTAACAAAAGATCCTTTAGAAATCCGCTTTTATCCACAAAATACATGCTGTCGTAAATATCTTCATACAAACGCAAAGGTTTCCTTGCATTCATGTAATTCGTCATATACAACCCTCCTTTCTCCTGAGGAAATCATACCACATCAGCCAAACTTTGCCTACTAAACATTTGTTTCTAAGACTCGAGATCTACTCCAGATATTTGATCGCTCCAGAATAGATACGCATCAAGCACTATGGAATTTTCATTTCCTTGTAACGGTAATTGTTTTCAATCCACTTCTTCCAATTCTTTATCCATGTTGACCAGAAATGCTTCCAAGGAATCGGAAATCGTGTAGTACGTATCATCATTGATGTTCATGCTGTCGATCTGACAGTATATCTTTTTTCCTGGATTGCACGCCCAAAGCGTATCGTTGAAACCGCCGATGACAATATATCCCGGCCAGCTGCTTTGCACCTCATACATGCGATTAATCTCTTCCAGTTCTTCCAATTTGCAAAAGCGTCCGTAAATGTTTTTTCCCAACGGTCCTTCGCCACCGTTGTGTTCATGCATAAAAGCAAGATTATCTTCTGGCAAACACAATCCATTGACAGCAAAGATCATCTTTTCTGGTTTTTCATTGAATGAAAATCGCTCAAACATTTCTTTCATTGCATCAAACTCTCTTTTCTGTTTTGATTTCGGGACACATGCCATCCAGAGTA
>OMYM01000310.1 GCA_900315225.1 uncultured Erysipelotrichaceae bacterium
TCCAAGACAAATTTAAGGGAATTTTGTTAAATTTGCCATAAAAGTAGCACAAAAAATCACATATATCTGTGAATATTGTGTAGAGGTATGTAGTATGCCATTGTCAAATTTACATAAAAATTTGGCATAAAGTATCAAATATTTTTATATATTTGATGCAACTATCATTATGAAAAATTATTAAAGCGAGGTTATTATATGTATGGATCTATTCTAAGTGATTTTACAATCAAACAAATGGCAACTCATAAGAAAGATGATTGGGTATTCATTAATCCATTCAGAGATGAAAATGTACAGCCGGCTAGTTATGATATTACTATTGGGGATTCCTTTACATTTGAAAGGGAATACACAGAAAATGGTGAACTTATAACAGGTCCGAAAAGATTTGATGAACCTGTACCTTATATGACTGTTACATGTGATTCGTATGCTTTGGAACCAAAGAGGTTTGTATTAGCAACCACAAAAGAATATATCCAGCTACCACATAACATTACTGCCTTTGTTGAAGGAAGATCTTCGATTGGAAGATTGGGTTTATTCATTCAAAATGCCGGTTGGGTTGATCCTGGGTTTGAAGGTCAAATTACACTAGAATTATTCAATGCTAGTGATAGAACAATTATTATCCCAGCTGGGTCTAGAGTTGGACAACTTGTATTTGCAATGATGGATGTGGGGGCAGAGAAACCCTATAGTGGTAAATATCAAGGTCAGACCGGTGCAACAGGTTCTATGGTCTATAAGGACTTTATAAAAGGTTGATTATTGTGTGATACATCGGGATTGGATGGATAAGTGATGGATAAAGAAGTTCAGGACAGACTTATAGAGAAATGCAAGACGATTGTGGAAAACGAATATAACATCGAGGTTCCTATCAGGATGACAGATATTCGTGATAGCATGATAATACAGGGTATACCGTTTAACATCCTTTATAAGGCTTACCATGTACAGGAAGGGAACTATATGTTTCATGACCACAGTGAACAGCTTGCAGAGGTTTTGTATAAGTTTTTTGCTGGTGTTAAACTTGCATATCACCGAAATAGCCAACAGATGATTGAACACATGGAAGAAAAAATAAATAGAAGTTGTTACCGTGTTAATAAAGAGACGGGGTGTATTGACGTATTCGAATATGCTTATGGTGTCGTGTTGTTTGAAAGGAGAAGAAGTGAATGACTTCTTACGAAAAAGTAATAGAATTCTTTAATGAACACGAAACTTCCATTTATGGATTAAGCCCTACTGATGATGGTGTCGAGGAAGGTTCACTCCTATGGTGTATTGAAGAGCTTTATTCAATGTTTGATATCAATGTGTATATCGACAATAGAGATAAGACGATTAAGCAACGAACCTTAAAAGTGATATGCACACTTATAGATATTTATGAGAAAGCGGATGCAGAAGAGAGAGAACTCCATAGTGAGATAACGACTCTGATGAATGATCTTGCAGCGAGTGAGATTGAGGTTGAATATCTCAAGTCCAAAGCTAAGCACTGGAACGGATATACGGAAGAAGATGCCGGACTGCTAATGAGTCTATCTGATACAGCAGTCAGAGCAGACGGTTATACGTATTACGAAATCTGGAATACAACTTCGAAGATTGGCACAGAATGCACCGAAAGATGTGTTGATTTTAAAACTGCAAAAGAGCATTTAGAAAAGAATCATTGCGATTGGAGCAGACCCTTTGGAACCGGCATTATTTATCGTGTAAATTTGGTTCCAGCGGATGATGGAACTATAAACATGATTCGTACCGAAGTATATATAAAACGATAAGGAGGAATAACCATGACTGATAATCAGAGAGCATATGAAAAGGCGATTTGTGAAGTTGCACATGTGGACGATATCGGGGATGTGTCAGATGGATTCCATACATTCAATCAACTATATCACCAGAGAGCTATGTTGTTTGCGTCTCTTGTAAATCAGAATCGTGATATTTCTTGGAAGACGAGAAAGCATGAGGACGGAGAACCCTGTTTTGGTGGAGGTTGGTTCCTAGTTACAATTGATACCCCTGCCGGTCCTTACGGCTATCACTACGAGGATAAATATTGGGATCTTTTTGACTGCAAAGAACTTGAGAAAGCTAAGCACTGGGATGGTTATACCGAAGAAGATGTCGGACGGTTGATGAGCCTGTATGAGGACAAAAACCGCAAAACAGAACCTAGCTGTTTTAATTGTAGATGGTGTAATACCTATACAAAATGGTGCTGTTTTGTTAATGAATCGATCGAACGTACAAATACTTGTGCGATGTGGGAATATGACCCTTATGAAGAAGCAGTTAGTTCCTATCGTGGATGCCAGGACTTTGATCATGATGACTATAATTGCGTATATTGTGTCAATCCAGAGACAAAAAGCTGCTTTAGATAAAGGAGTAATCTAAATGGAAGTAAAAACGACTATCACCATCACTAGTGAGGAGCTCTATGCAATTAAGGCGTATGCAGACTTCATGAGAAACAACGAGCCGCCGTGTGATCGAAAGTGCGGTCCTCCAGGAAGTCCTGATCGAAGATCCTGTTGCGGGTGTCCGGATCAGGCGGAATGGGTGGATCGAGTAAAAGGGTTCACTAAAGCCCATGGACTCACAGACGAGACGCTTAAGAACGAAGCAGTTAAGCGTTACATCACTGCATACAACGAGTGTGTCTTTGCTTCTCTAGCGCTCAAGGCTGCTAAAGAACGTGATATCAATGCAGGTATTGCGTATCAGGACGCTCGGGATGCTTTTACCATCAGTGCACCTGTGACCGTTACACATAAGATTAATGAGGAAAAAGAAAATGAATGAATACGGAATGAACGAATTTGAAATGATTAAGAAAGCGGACGTTATGCATACCATAAACGCAGAAAACGCAGTCGTCCTGAACAACATGAAGGAAAAAAGCACAGACGAAGTGCTGTGTGCAATCGCATCACAGATAAACGGACTGCAAACAACGGTGAACGAAGTCGACATTGATCGTGCCGCAATCATGCGGCTGTGTAATGAGATTGAAATGATCCTTGTTACAGTTTGTGATACCGGATATACATTGCAAGACGGTGACGTAGATGCCGTTATGAAAAGAACAAAAGCAATCAGGAAGGAGTTGACTGGAGATGCCGAAACCGATTGATCTGATATTCTCAGAACGACTCAAACTGACTCTAAAAATCAATGACTACATCGCAGAAACCGGTATCACCGTGAATACATCCGGTCTCGATGTGATAACCGTCCTTAGTGATTTTGGATTGCTTGATGTGGAGGCCTGTAAGAAGTATCTCGACGATGAGCTTGAAAAGGAGGAGTAACTATGACTAATAGCATAACACTTTCACATAAAGAATGGGATATGATTCTTAATTATATAGATTTTCTTTTGGATGTTGAGAATCCTTGTCATAAATGCCCCGAAGTTCAAAAAAGTTGTTGCTGTGGGTGTCTGGAGGCCGGTGAATATGAAGAAAAGAGAAGACAGATTATTCCGGATGATTTTAGGAAAGAAGCCTGTGAGGAAACGAAAGTCATTTCTGATTTGATTGATGCCAGACTGAAAATGGCACACACATACGAAGCCCGTGTGGAAGCAGAAAAGCAAGAAAGAGAAGCCACTTCCAAATATTTCAAGACAAGAGAGTATCTAATTATAGTATAAAATATAAGACTATACAAAATTATTAAAAACAAGTAATGGTTTTCTAGTAACTTTAACTAGAAATTAAAATATTTTCA
>OMYM01000557.1 GCA_900315225.1 uncultured Erysipelotrichaceae bacterium
CGATGACATTGAGAAGTACGCCCAGAACGTCATCGACAACCTCACCTACAGCAATCTCTCCCTGGAAGAGAAGAACAGACGCACCGAGGTCGTGACATACTTTGTCCATGGACCATTCAAGGGGAACAACGAGAAGGTTAGAATCAAGCCCATTGACACATATCCCAGTGAGGAAGACTACTACAATGCCATGGTGGAGCAATTCACCAAGGCAGGACTAAGACCTACCGAAGCTAATTATTTTCCCCGTGTAAAGCTATATCGGGAAGCTTGCACCGAAATGTCTTCCGCTAAGACGGACAGTGATTATCGCTCTGCTTCAAAGAAGTTTAACGATTTCATTGGTAAATTTTCGATTGAGGAACAGCAGGGAACGGCAGGAAACGGCTTCTTCTTTGAAGAACTACGAGACGCAAAACAACGCGAGAAACTATGTCTAGACAAAGCAGAAATTGCTCGGAAGAACGCAATCTATGACGGTGCTGTATCTTTGATAAAGCAAAAGACGGTGGAAGGGTATAGCTCTGCAAAAGAAAATCTAAGGCAGATCCCTGGATGGAAAGATGCTGACGAGAAAATCATTGAATGCCAAAAAGGCATGGATACGATACATGAACAAGACTATAATTTAGCCAGCGGGATGTTGCTTCTGGCAAAGACGCAAGAAGACTACAAGAAAATTGCCGATGCTTTTGTGAGATTGAATGATTACAAAGACGCGAAAGCCATGGCTGCCAGTTGCAAGAAAAAGGAAGAAGAGTTAAGGCGACAATCGAACTATGAACGGAGTCAAGCACAACAGAAAGTAAAAGAATCACAGATAGCAAGCAGAAAGTATGTTGAAGCGATAGGAAAGCTAACCGATGCTAGGACGTATGAGGAATACCGTTCGCTTGCGAAAACGTTTGAGTCATTGGATGAGAATAAAGACGCACCGTCACTGGCAACTTACTGCAAGACAATGGCTGATGAAGCAAAGAAACACCAACAAGCCAATCGTTGGAGGATGATTGTTGAGGTCATCTTAGCGGTAGCATTGTGTCTCGTTTGGTTTGGCATTGGTTGGCATGTTAGTACGCTAGAACAAAAGAAAGGCAGAGAGTCATTGTTGAAGTATGTTTTGAAGAGCGTTGACATCGGAGACACAATTTTCTTTGGTAGATATGAACAAGACAACGATGCAAACAATGGCAAAGAGTCAATAGAGTGGGTCGTACTGGACAAAGAAGAGGATGGAACACTGCTTCTCCTTAGCAAGCATCCTCTTGATGCCAAGCCGTATAACAATGAATATGCTGAAGTGACGTGGGAGTCTTGCGACCTTCGAGAATGGTTGAATAACGGGAATAAAGAGGACTCGTTCTATGATTTGGCATTTGACGAAGTGGAAAAAGGAATGGTTGTTGAAACTGAATTGAAGAACAGTGACAATCCTAATTATGGGACTGAGGGTGGCAACGATACGATGGACAAGGTTTTCCTATTGAGTGTTGAAGAAGCCGCAAGGTATTTTTCCAGTGACGAAGCAAGGCAATGCAAGCCTACAGATTATGCGATATTGAGGAATGTATATGTTAACGAGAATACTGGCGCTTGCCGGTGGTGGCTTCGCTCCCCCGGTCGCTATGGTAACCACGCTGCCCTCGTCAGCAGCGATGGCAGTGTCAACGCCCTCGGCGTCTATGTCTTTAATGACGACGTCGGCGTGCGGCCCGCTTGTAGGGTAAATCCTGAATCCTAAATCCTCAAATCTTGAATCACCCGTCCCGAAGCGAAGCATACGTAAGCAGCAAAGCTGGAACTAGACCGTGCGAAGCACGAAGGGGAATCCGCTGGAGGCGGACGCGCGAGGGTATAATTTGTGAATATAAGGATCGTGACTTATCACGATCCTTTTTTACGCATAGAGGTGATAGTATGGTTGTTACCATAATGAGCGTGGATATCGCTTGTGGACGGGGAAGTTGACAGATATATGCTTGAAGACTGATATGTGAACAAACATCAGAGAAATCGAGTACTGCGATTGACGTGAAAGCTTGGAAGAATTATCCTATTTCCAATAAAGCCTTGAATAATGAATTGTACAATGATATAATATGATGTAAGTCTGCGGGAACGGTTATGGTGTTATCAGAGGGGATTGATTCATTTGAAAGAATTATTCAAAAGAGATATTACCATGTTGATAAGACGATAATGATCAAAGAGATATTGTATCATCATAAGAAAGATGTCATATTGATTACACGCCCACGCAGATTTGGTAAATCGCTCAATCTTAGCATGCTCGAATGCTTCTTGAACATTGAGAGAAAGGACGAGGGAACAACACTGTTTGGTGGGTTGAGGATTATGGATGAAAA
>OMYM01000102.1 GCA_900315225.1 uncultured Erysipelotrichaceae bacterium
AGGCGTTTTGATTTACGGTTAAGTTTTAAATCAGGGAACTTGTCTATTGTATTTCCTTACCGCCGACAATGATGGGCTCGCATTGCGAGAACAATGCGGTTTCAAAATGGGACGCGAAACACTGATAAACCTTTGGAGAGTATTGACTAGAGAGTTCAAGAATTGAATCACTTCCGTCTTCCACGTTGATCTTGCTATTGAGTTGATTTTATACTGGATGTTTTTCTTCTAAAGAATATTTCAACAAACCTATGAGAAGGCAATGGATGCAGACAATGCGGAATTCCAGTGAATTGTGCATCTGAATATACAAATGACTTTCCTTCAACTGCAAGCAAGATTTTCCGAAGATCCAATAATCTCACGGAAAAAAAGCATTACAAATATACAATTTATTGTCACGACGCATTCACCTCAGGTATTAGGAGAAGCGGGTCATAAATTCAATGCGACTGCCTTGCGGCTTGACGAAAATGGCGATGCATATGCCACGGTGATTGGACGTATGGATGGCTACGACAGTAATTACATTCTTGAGGAATATATGGGTACGGCTTCCCAAAGTACTGTTAAAACGAAGCTTGTGGATTGTATCAATGATGCGATTCGTACTGGTGATTATTTTGCGGCTGAAGAAAAACTCCAGGAACTGCAAGAACTCTCAGGGGAAGATGATGCCGAGTATATTCTTGCGAGAGGCTATTTGAAAAGAAAAAGGTATTATGATTTGCACAGTGCGTGATGCGGGGAGTTATGAAGAATGATATCTTGGAAAAGCGCTCCTTGGAGCGCTTTTCTTGGCTTTGTTAAGGATATGATCAACCGCATTGTTTTTTCCCTATGGCGCTTGGCGGGCCATTCTGGTATTATGTAAAAGACGCAATGTTTTGTCGTCAGGGAGGGAACAAGAATGGATGATTATGAAATTGATGCTGAGGAATTAGCGAGGGCATTTTCGGAAATCATGCAATCCTCAACGGATTCGCAACCAAAAAGAACATCGCACCAGAAGAAGAACATGGTCGAAGAACAGGCAGACTCTTTCAAAAGCTTCTTGAAAAACCACAAGGGGTACAAAGGACGCGACCAGTTTATGTCGGTAGGCTATACGGGTGGAACGTTGAAGAGGCGCAAGGAGGCTGTTTGTAGGTTTATTGAAAAGAATCACGACTTGTTAATGGAATGGGATCCTTATAACTCTGACGTAGATCGGGAGTATTCCATATATGAGTTGTTGCCAGTGATGGGGTATGGCTCTCTTGATGATGTGAATTTGTTTTCTAATGCGGCAGCGATTTGGTTTCTTGACAGGATTGCTTTTGATAGGGACAAGTTTTTGTCGCTTATGGAAATTCTTCCTGATGATTATGAGCAGACATATTCGGTGGTGTGGGAAGATCAGTGTTTTCATCCGTACTATGATTCTGATTTGTTGCGGTCTGTCTTGTGGGTGATGCGTTATCGCAATGATAATGGTTTGCGGCAATATGATCACGTAAAGATTCCAAATTCTTCCAAGAACAGGCGTAATTTTGATCGCTTGATGGAACTTGTGGGAAGGGAGGCATTGGATGCAGCGGCACAGAAGTACGAGGCAGCATTGATGGAGTTCATTAAGACGCATATCAAGTGTCTGGCGGTCTTTGACCGGAGCAGGAGCAGGATTGTTAAATCGTCTCGTGAGGATGCTTTGGCTTTGCTTGGAACGAATGGTTTGCCGTTCAATATCAATGGTTCGATTCCCGAGCTTGCTAGCAACGCACGGGATCTGGCGGTTCTTAACATGCGTAAGAACAAGGTGAGTTTTACCTGGGAGGAAAATCTCATTAAGTCGTTTGACGATATCTATGCGGCTTATGGCAATCGCAAGGTGGCGGAAATGCTCGCATCCTTGCCGCAATATAATCCCTTCGAAATTTGCGCTGGTTTCTTTTGGGCGTTAGATCAAGACAGGGATAGCGCTTGGTTGATTCGTTCGGCTTGTTGTGTCCTTGACTACTACACCAGAACGATTCCATGGATGTGTGAAATGCACGAAGTGCGTGGCTGTGATGAAAATGACGATAAAGTGTTTGAATTCCGGTCTTTGTTTGAAAACGATTGGTTCAAGGGCAAGGATGCCTATGTCGATAAAATGGATCTGTACCAAAAGGAGAAGAACGAAGAGTACTCGGTGGCTGACCTTGTGTACATGATTACGGGTGCTTTGGTTCCCACTAGTGTCCATCCTTTTGAGGTAGAAAGGGAAAGGCATTACTCCCTTGGCGTTGACAAGCAGAAGGTGGATTATGCCATCCAGTTGTCTGAATGGCTGTATTTGCCTGTGTTTAAGCGGCATAACACCAAGATGGAATCTGGCATGTGGAAAGAAGCACCTGTGGAAGAAACGGAACAGGAGCCTGTTCAGGAAGAGAATCGTGAAGATGAGAATGCGGCGCAACGGGAGGAATTGAAGAGACTTAAGCTGGAAGTCAAGCAACTGAAGCATTCGCTTAGTGAAGCAAATAAAAAAGCCATGGAGGAACACTCCGACTACGAGAAAGAACATGTTCTTTTGGAAAGAACACGAAGAGAGCTTGCGGATCTTAGGGATCTTACGTTCAACCGTGAACAAGGAGATCTTGCGGAAGTGGTCGAAAGACAGATCGAATACCCGTATCACAACAAGCATCGCATTGTTAGCTATGGTGGATTCGACCACTTCCTGAAGCTGATGCGACGCATGTTACCGGATGTTAGGTTTGTTGAAGCAGATGATAACATTGACACCCAGGTGATTCGCCATGCGGACATTGTCTTTGTCCAGACCAACTATCTTTCTCATTCCGCCTTTAACAAGATTAATTCGGCAGCCAAGAAGTTTGGTGTTCCAATGCGTTACTTCGCCTACTCTTCCGCTGAGAAGTGTGCTGAGCAACTCATCGAAATCGATGAGAAAGAATAAGATGACACAGGGCAGATGCCCTGTGTTTTTTGTGTTTGGCGCGCTAGGTGCCATATATCAAGAATCACAATAAATATTTTTTCATACATCCGTAATATAATTCATATAAATACATATATAATATGCAAATTCTATAAATAATTAAATTATGCATTCGAAGGTTGTTTAGTTCTTTAAACAAAGCACTACCAAAGGAGGATCCTAGGTTGTTCACCAATGCTCCTGGCTGGATGAAGTATTTCTGGACATTCTGAAAAGACAATGCAAACACTCGATATCTAAGGTTTTTTCGTTGTCAATAATTTTTGGCAATTTGCGCAAAAAGCTTTGTTTCAACGGTTGTGCATTTAGGTCAAATTGTCCGTGCAGTTCCAAAAGTTCGAATTCCCATCGTCTTATACAGCCTGAATGTTGCATAATAGTCGCTCGTTTCGCAAGCATATATTAATTCTCAGACAAGTACCTCTAAAAACGCTTGATAAAGACACATTATTTGTTAAAACCAATCGAGCGACCATAAATAATATGGTCGCTCGATACAGTCACTCGAAACAAAGGGAATGATTTTAAATAACATGTGCGTTCGCATGGAATGCCACGCCCCAATGGGGACATCCATGACATATGGAGACAAGGCGATACGCCCTGGAGAAAGGCAACAGTCACATCAAAACGAAGTTGCCTGGCAAGAAGCCGAAAGGTAACACGCGAAACGCCTGTCGAAGCGGGACGGCGCTGATGAGGCAAACGTAGCCCAGGGAGCGACAGAATGCTTTTTGGAAAGGCTGGATTGATAACGTAAGCAAAATACAAATACCATATAGAATAACCGTATATTGAAAGCATCTGTTTGCGCCAAATCGTTCCGTTACTTTTTTGCGAAGATTTGATACAATTCATTCGAGCGACCATTATGCAACATTCAGGATACAGTGTAAAATGAAATACGGTTATGCCCATGAAATCATTTGTTTGTCTATTTGAAAACAAGAGGGACGCATCATATAAACGATGATTTTGAAGGCTTTGCCATTGGAGGTGAAAAATGTCGAAGTTTCATTGGGTGAACGATGAAGTCAAAATAGATTTTCCGATTACAGACATTGTGCTAAAAAACACAATGGAAGATTGCGAAAAATTTGATTTGGCTGGTGATTATCAGTATTTTGGCATGGCAAGGGCGATTGATGTCTTGTGCAAGGCATTTGTTACAGGTGGACATATGACTGAGCGTCAATGGGCCATGATGGTAAGTAGATATCCAGAGTAGAACATGAAGATTTATGATTTTAATGACGAAGTAAAATTTCCGTTAAGCAACCGTGACGGCATATACGGCGGAAAAGGTGGAAACAAAGACGGTGTCTTGATTGACGGCGAATTCTGGTTGATCAAATATCCCAAATCGACTAAGGGAATGAGTGAGAATGCACGGCAAATTGGATATACAACGGCTCCGTTGTCTGAATATATTGGCAGCCATGTATACCAATTGCTTGGTCATAACGTACATCAAACACTGCTTGGCGTGAAAAAGGGAAAGGTCGTTGTCGCATGCAAGGACTTCTGCGTTATTCGTGGAGGATTATCCGAAATCAGAACGATTATACTTGGACGCACAAATATGTAGAATTCTGCATCCTCTGCCTGCTGTTATATGCGGAACGATTGTAAATATCTGTTCCAGATA
>OMYM01000311.1 GCA_900315225.1 uncultured Erysipelotrichaceae bacterium
CTAAAACTCAAACCAATCCCACTCTTTGCGGAATCCCTATTAACCATGGCTGCATTTCCGACGTCAAAGCGGCGCACGTCCCGAGTTTTGGCGGAATCTCGGTTTTTTGTCACATTCCGCCAAAACTCAAAACAATCAGAAACTCTTATTCCAACAATGTCATTTTACATGAAGCACCTCAAAGAACGCTACAGAGTGAAGAAAAAGCGAATGCAAGTTTTACACCGAAGCATTCGCCCTTGGAGAAGGAGAGGCTTTCAGAGGAAAAGAAGGCTAAGAAAGCCAAGAAGCCTGAACATTCCCAAAATGCCATGCTTTAACTTGAGTTGCCCAAGTAGGATGGCATTGTAATTGAAACTGCATTGCTTCTCACAGGAGAAGGAAATCTTCTGGAAGAAGAGTGTAGTGATACTTTGTTGAGTCTTAGGAATCCACCTACCTGCTCAAATCCGTTTTAGCAGTTTGTACTTGTTGTGTCCTTTCGGGTAATCTTCGAGTGTGCATTACACCGTATTGCCGTGTTTCTTAAAGAAGTCCACATTCCAATCGCGTGCTTCAAGTATTACGATACCAGCACCGTTTACCTTTGCTTCTTGTTCAACCTTTTGCAGCAAACAGGATCCGAAACCCTGATAACGGCACGACTCGTCAACCCACAGCATTTCAAGAAACGCGATGTTCCAAAAATTCACCCCCGCAAAGCATGCGGCTACCAGTTTACCATCATCACCCTGCATCTTTTTCCGATCTGCACAAAGTCATGCATGGACGGTATCTTTGACAAGTTGTACTCCACCAATCTGTCGTCGATGAACTCGACGTCTTCCTCGCTGCCAAGTCTAATCTCATAAGGGCTGGGAACGGGTGAAACGAATTCTGTGAACGGACGATTGAGCCATTTGATCATATCATAGTGCATATGCCCTTTCGTTGGACAATCCTTGATTGTTCCACACTCTGTGTAACCGTGTTTTTCATACAGCGGTTTTGCCTGAAAATCGAAGGTGCCCAGCGTCATCATATGGCAACCTCGCTCTCTTGCGGTACGTTCCGCTGTACGGACCAAAGAAGACCCGATGCCCTGTCTACGGTACTTTTCTTCTACCCACAGAATGTCAATGTCCGCGACTTTCCAACAGCCGATGATAAGATTGCTCCCAGCGATGATGGCTCCATCACTGTCGGTGACCTTGAACACAACCAGCTCACCCTCGGCTGGATTATCGAAAGTGATCATGGAGTCGATAATCGCATCAAGCTTTTCCGCGATAAGTTTATCATCTCCCTCTGCACAAGGAACTATTTGCATTTGTATATTCTCCATAACATTCGACGATATTACAGTTTCAGCACTGCGGGAACTTCGTCCCATCCCTTTGGCATTGGCATTTCCAAGAAGCCAAACGAGCGATATAGCTTCCTTGCTACGTCATTTTCTGGTTCATAGGAAAGCCAGCAATACTCTGCTTTTCCGCATGGTAACGTTCGGATGAAATCCAATGCACAATTCAATCCTTCTTTTCCATACCCTTTTCCCTGGTAGTCTATGTCTATCATAAAGCGCCATAGCAAATAACTGCCAACGATGTAGTCCTGTATTTCCTCCTCATCGTCAAATGCTTTCCTGACATACTCCAAATCCGGATAATAACCGATCATCAAAAAACTATGGGTTTATCTTCAAGGTAGATGCCAAATGGTAGGGCAAATCCCCCTGAAGCAATGACGGCATAGGCTTCAGCAAGGCTGAACATGTTGCTGGCAACAAAGTCTTCTTGGTGTTCGTTTACCTGTAGTTTGATCAAATCATAGTAATTGGTGTAAGTCACTTTTTCAAGTCTAATGTTACTTGTCATTCTTTTCCTCTGTAAATACCGATCTTTCGTTTATCATTATGTCACTGTAGTCTATTTATGGCTTGCTCCACTTCCTCGCATTCTTCTCCGTTTATGATGCCCCACTCTTCTTTCAAAAGATGCAGGACTTCCCTGTAAGCTCTGATTGCACCAGCCTTATCTCCACGAATTTCACAGATATGAGCAATACTTGTGATACTATCGATATATTTGGGAGAAGGTTGGATTGCCTGACCTTTACGGTACCATGCAATGGCTTTGTCATACTCCTGACGCTGCGTAAAGATATCACCCAATGTTACAGCCCAGCACCATTCCTGACCCTCCAAGGTTTCCAACTCGTGAAGTTGTTTTTCTGCCTCGCTGTTTTCGCCCGCCGCCAAAGCAATCATATACCTGTACATGGCAGTACGAAAAGTATTGTCAATAGCCATCAGCTTTTCCAGCCACTCACGGGCTTCGGAAAGACGCCTATCGTCAATCAGATTGTCCATCAGCCACATCAAGGCGGTACGGTTTTCGGGATTGTATCGACAATAATCGCTGAACCATTCTATAAGCGCATGATGATTCCGGACATTCCAGTCTGGCATATAGCTTCCCCACGCATTGGCCAGTTCACTGATGGCTTCCTTGTCTCCATTGGTTTTCTCAACAGCTTCCTTGCCACAGGATATTGCAAGAAGAAGATATTGCTCGGCTTGATAGTTGTAAAGCTTTGTCAGTAAGGTTTTCGCCTGCCCCTCATACTTCGGATTTTCCGCAAAAGTGTACATCTGTTGTTCAATCTGTCGTTCTTCAGCTTCGTTAAGTCTTCTGGAGCTGTAAATATGATTTTCAATACGTTCCATCTGTTGTTCTGGCTTCATGGCAAACAACTGATCGATTGTAACGCCAAAGTATACGGCTATTTCCGGTAACATCTGTACATCAGGCAAACTACTGCCACATTCCCATTTGCTGACAGTCTGCGGGCTTACATTCAGTGCTGTTGCAAGAGCTTCTTGTGTAAGACCACGATTCGTCCGCAGACAACGGATTTCTTTTCACATTTCCATAATGACGACCTCCTCTGTTTTATGTCCTCATCATTTTAATATGCCCAAGGACTAAAAACCAGCGACTGTCATGCGAATCATCTCTCGTATCAGTTGAGTCGTCAGGATTGAACAGGTTTATGTTTGCGACACGAGTCCCTGATACATCTTCATCAATTCAGCCACATAATCAGATTCCGAGAATCCCTTGACAGGGAAGCCATACGCTTCCATGACTGCCCTATCATTCTTCTGATGTTCTGCACGAAGCTCCAATGGCATTGTCGCATCATCATACAGGTCCGCAAAAGATGCATCGGGATAAAGATCACGGGCATCAAGGATAGCCTGTGCCGTCTGCTCAATCTTCTGTTTCTGCTCATCCGTAGGATTTGGCCAAGGGAAGTTGTTGTATACAATATCCTTACTGTAGCGGTAAACGCTTTTCATCCTCCCACATACAGCGCGAACCCATGCCATATGGACATATGACACCAAAACACCGTAATGATATAGTGTTGCTTTCGGAATGATTTGAACGGCATCACTCGCGATAATATCATGTTTTACAAAACCAAAAGGAATATACTTTCTATTTTCAGATGAATGTCTCGGCACAACAATATACTCTTCGTTTGGATGACGTATCTCTTGAAAAAGAAATGGCGTTTCCGCGCTTTTCCTTGTTGCATCCTTGGTGCTTTTCAAGCGAAACTGCTTGACCTTTTCGATTCTATCGGAAATAAAGCGAGATTGACGAATAATAGCAGGTGATACCCCAACCAGCCAAAGACAATAGCGATCCTTATTGTTAATAAATTCCGTAGCTCCATATATCTTGCGAATATACTGAGCAATTTCAGGTTCTCGATTTATCACTTCCATTCTTTCTTTTGAATCTAAAAATAGAAAGCCCCCATCCGCTGGCTTATTGCCATACACCATTTCAGGCACATCACAAAGCGGTGTCTTGCGACTATCAATGAAAACATTTGGTCCATCAACCAGATATGGATTGATGTTTTCCACATGACTCTCTTTTCCACCTGAGTACAACATCTTCTTCTTTTCATTCTTTACGACACTAAACCCAACGATGACACAATGCACATGTGCCTTTGCGCTTGCCTCGCTGTCCCAGACGAATGTTCGATGTGCAAAGTCAATATGAATGCCAAACCTATCATACAATGGCTTCCAAACACCTGCCACCTGTTCCCCCTGGGTGATGCTGTTGGTGGATACCAGCGCAGTCCTGATGGCAGTTCCTTGTATCATTTCCGATGCCTTCCAGTACCATCCCGCCACATAGTATATCTTACCTGCAGTATTGTATGTCTTGTTGTTCTCGTCTACGTACAAGGGGAGGATATCGGATTTCTGCGACCTACTTTGTAGGCTGTATCCCACAAACGGAGGAGTTCCCATGATGTAGTCCAGCTTTTCCTTGCCCACAACATCATTCCAATCAAGCCTTAGTGCATTCCCCTCAACAATGTTTGCGCTTGTCTTGAGCGGCAGAAAGTCCAAGTCCATCAGCACGATGTTCTCGGTCTCCCTCATCATCTGGTTCTCCGCGATCCACGATGCGGTTTTGGCAACCGTCACCGCGAAGTCGTTGATCTCCATGCCATGGAACTGAGAAATGCCGACCTTGATGGGAGAGACAGTATCAAACGCCATTGCAATCTGTCCCTTCATCAGCAGTTCCAGGACCTGGTTCTCCAGCCTGCGAAGGCACAGGTACGTTTCCGTGAGGAAGTTCCCGCTTCCAGCGGCGGGATCTAGGAATTGAAGGGATGCCAGCTTTTCCTGGAATTCCTTAAGTCTCCTCTCCCTTGTCCTCACGGCAGCCAATCCCTTGATCTTCTCCAGCTCTTCATTCAGACCATCCAGGAACAAGGGGTCAATGACCTTGTGGATGTTCTCAATAGACGTATAGTGCATCCCCTTTCTTCTGCGTGTCTCCGGGTTCAATGTCGCCTCAAACACCGCGCCGAATATCGTGGGGCTGATATCGGACCAGTCAAAGCCCTGCGATGCCTTGTTCAACAACAAGTCCCTGATCTCATCGGTAAACGGAGGGATTGCGACATCCCCATCCGCGAAAAGCCCTCCACTGACATAGGGGAACGCCGCCAAGCTGGATGGCAGGTAGATGTACCTTTCCTCCTCCCTCTGATCCAATACGCGGAACAGCAGCCCTAGGGCATAGTGCATGTACCGTGTATTGAATTGCTCAAGATAGTCATGGAACATGAGGCACCTGCCGAAGATCCCGGCATGCTCGGCATACAGGCAGAAGACAAGACGCATGCAAAGCCTGTTTAGGCTCTTCAACGTATCCGGGTCATTTGGGTTCTTGTATTGCTTTAAAAACGCATCATACAGAAGCCCCACAATCTCCCCCGCCTTGATGGAAATCTCCATCACTCTGGTTGACGGAATGCTCGCATCATTGAAGCTTGTATGGCAAGGATCCCCTTCGCTGCCGCACTCTGTTCCTTCCCTATCATTGTCATATAGCCACTATCCTTCGTAGTGTTATATCTTATAGCATATCTATCTCATAAAATCAACAGTTAGTTTCGCTCAGTTCTCAGGAGCAAACTCTTACGTATTTCAGGATTTCAGAGATACAGCCAAAATCAATCTAATATCCCTCAGTATTATGACAAATTCTTTATCATCATACTCGAAGGTGCAGATAGACGGAATTCTGTACAGTCATTATGCAGTCATATTCTGGCATTTTTTAGCAGCATCAAATCCATTACATCGTTCTGTCTTCCGAAGCAACAAAAGGCAGGCGTTCGCCTGCCAGGAGAGCTTTATGAAAGATCTTCTCCATTGGTCTCTATGACCTTTTTATACCAATGGAAGGAATCCTTCTTGTATCTGTTATATGTGCCATGGGCTTCATTGTCCACATCCACGTAGATAAACCCGTATCGCTTTTCAATTGTTCCGGTGGACAATCCAATCAAGTCAATCGCCGACCAAGGCATGTACCCAATGATTTCTACGCC
>OMYM01000495.1 GCA_900315225.1 uncultured Erysipelotrichaceae bacterium
GAAAGCACTATTCCAAGGAAGAAATACATCCCGGTAGCCTTAAGATTCCTACCAAGATTCTTCAAATATCTCACCAAGAGATTCTTGTGAATATCACGACTTTGACGTTCTTCAAACCCTGTAAAATCGAAGAAGTTCTTGTCTTTGTAGAAGATTCTAACAAGTATCCCAGCAACGATACCGCATGCTATGCATGTTACGATTCTCATGGTTACAGCTGTTGTTCCTAACGCCATGCTGTAGATGATCAGTTGGGGATTTAACAAGATCGAAGCCATCATAAACGCTGCCAGCCAATCATCCCGTATACCTTGACGCGAGAATGAAGCAGCTATGGGGATCGTCCCGTACATGCACAATGGTGAAGCAACACCCAGCAAACAAGACGGGACGATCCCCCATATCCCCATGCTTGCATTCATTCTTGTGAACAAGGAATGAATACGCTCTTTCGCAAACACCGAAACAAGAGAACCAATAGCCATTCCCATAATCCAGTACCAAAAGATCTGCCTGAACTGCAGATCCATGTAATACCAGATGTATACGAACTCTCTTCGAAGTATCGTGTACACGTCACTCATCAATGTCCACCAATGTATATTTCCGAGATCCCAATCCTATCTGTTCCGCATATTCAAGGGTATGAATACCATGTTTTCCTTCGATTCTTCTCACCAAAGAAGCATTCCCTTCCGCTTCATACACAAGATCCACACAAGCTTGATCCAAGGCAACCGGATCCCTCGAAGCAAGTATGCCAATGTCATGAATATCAGGCTCGGCGGGATTGCCATCGCAATCACAATCCACCGACAGCCTGTTCATGACATTGATATACACTATGTGGTCTTCTCCCACATGATCACGAACACCCGTCACCATCTCCGCCATGGCTTCCAGCCATGCGTCCTGATCACTATACATGATGCTACCGGAGGTTTTAGTGCCCGCAGTATGCACATAAACCTTCCCTGATGGAGAAGACATCCCAATCGCAACATTCTTGATAGCGCCCCCAAAACCAGCCATAGCATGCCCCTTAAAGTGAGAAAGAATCAACCAATCACTATAATTCTCCGCATGCTTGCCAACAATGCTACGAGTGAGCCTTTTCCCACCCGTAACGGGCCACTCCACCTCACCATCTTCATCCATCAAGTCAAACCCAGCAATGCTTGTAAACCCATGATCCTCAGCCACCTGATGATGCAAAGCACTAGAAGAACGAGAACCACCATACGCAGTATTACATTCCACAATCGTCCCATCCAGTTTCTGTACAAGATCCTTGATCAATTCTGGCCTCAAGTAGTTACTCGAGGGCGGTTCCCCCGTTGAAACCTTCACCGCCACCTTCCCTTCCGGCATCCATTCCAACTTTTCAAATATCTCAACCAAACCCTCACCCGTGATATCGGATGTAAAGAACACCTCTGAGGGCTCTACATCTGTTATCACGCTATGAACCATCCCAACACCATCCTGTGTCTCTGTTGGCTCTGTTGTGGCGCTAGAACACGCCAACAACAACAGTGCCAACAGAGATAGTATTACACGTCTAATCATATATTCTCTTACCCATGCAACATTTCTTGAACTTCTTGCCAGACCCACATGGACATGGCTCATTCCTGCCAACGGCAGGACGAGAGAACTTCGTTCTATTCTCCACTGGAATATACCTAACAACCTTTTTCTTCCTCTCATCCGGGAAATCCTTGTAGAAGGAGCCACCCTCAATAAGATCAGCCATGAAAGAATAACGCTTCCTTAACTCTGTCATCAACTTAAAGCTAGCTTCCTGATCAAGCAGTGTCTCCATGAACTCCTTATTATCATTCCAGAACATTGGATATTTTTCCTTGATATACGGGAGTTCCGACAAAATCTTCGCCCTTATCTTCAGAATACAGAGTTGAATATCGACTCTATCATATTCCGCCACATCAGGATCGTCATACACTTCAAGTTCACGCCCAGCCGACAACACCGCAAAATACTTATTCACTTTTTTATCGAGGTGCATTTCATTTGTTTCAAGCAGCACAAGAACCTTTAACGCGCCAATATATTCCCCATCATTATTGAAACTAGATTTATACACCTCTCTAAGCTTTGCAAGTTTAGGGAAAATTGTCGTATCAAAACCAGTATCATTTTTCGCAACGAGTCCAAGAATCGCAGTAATCATTAAGGATGATAAAGGATCATCGCCAAGTTCATCCACGTTATTTATCATGAAATCCGCAGTCGATGAAATATCCTTGTACATGTACGTGGTCGGTAACATGGTGAAAGAAGCCATATATGGGGTTAATACTCTGAAATACAGCATAAAAACATCAAAGGCACGCGCCTTGTCATCTTTATATAGATCTATAACCTTAAGGATTTCCTTCCTGCGAGATTCATCTTTAAACGCCGAATCACCAAAGGCATTGTCAATTCTCGAGACAAGGAAATCAAAGTCCCGAATACCCATTTTATACGCTTCCTCAAAAGCGACTCCAGCCCTTTTAAAGTATCCCCTCGCATAACAAGACATCGCATACTCTCGCATGAAATACTTGTTGTTCGGTTCTTCATTGCATATCTTTTCCGCCAACCTGACAGCCTTCGTCGTATTCATGTTACCTCTATACGCCTTAACAAGAAGATACTTAAAGTATGAACAATCAGGCCAAATAACAAGAGCAGCCTCTGCCTCCTTAATCGCTTCTTTCCACATCCTGTTATTAATGAACTCTTCCAGCCTACCCTTCATTGTGACAGCCTTAGGATCTGTCATTGTGAACGGTGGTCTCTCCTCATCCTTCTGAGGAGCCATCATCTGCTCATACGCCTCACGAATCTCTTTAAAACCCTCCGGATCCTTTTCCGGAGAATGTTCTCGAATCAGCTTAAAATACGCTCTCTTGACTTCTATTTCCGATGCATCGGGACCAACCCCCAAAATCTCAAAACTAGCTTTTGCCATAGCCACCTCAAACGCAAGTATTGTACCACACAATGACATATTTTCAACAACAAAATCATTCTATCGTTCAATATTCAAAAGAAATGATTCTACAGGATCATACAACTGATGAAAGTTTTCGTCTATCACTTCGACACAAATAAACAAATGCCTGGAATCTTTCGATTCCAGGCATTGATTCTTATCCTTTGATCATGGATATCGCCCCTGTGGAATATCCGACATTCTTAAGATAATTATCAGCGTAGGTTCTATCAATCACAATCTTCCCGCTCTTTTTGGTCTTATACTTTGTGACAGAATTTCCATCAACGATGCCAAGCGTTTTGATAAATGTGATATACTCAGATTTCTTTCCAATGAGCTGGCAGCCCGCTGAATTAACCCAATCCGAAGACGAAGGCGCAATACTGTCTGAACTACGGCGATGGACATTGATACCTTCAGCAGTGCTATTGTAGTAGCTATTTTTATTCTTAAACCTGACAACCTTGGCATTGGAAACATTCAAGGCAGCGTATTGACTGCGATGATTTACAGTTGTAAAACCATATACCCCGTCTTTCAATGTAGGCATGTCTCTATTGTTGTTTTTCTTTGGATTAAACGGATAGTCGGGAATTGTACTACAGTTTCTGTTGATGAAAGTGATCTTCCCCTTATCGACAATAACGCACATCGCATTCATGCGTGCGCCTGAAGAAGAATTATTCCCAACTCCCTCGAACAAGAAGATGTTAATGCCATTCTTGTTCGAAGAAAGCTTAGTGTAATACTTAGAATTGATCAACTTCAGTGCAGCGTATGCATTCGTATTCTTCCCAATGCCATACCGACTAGCCGCATTGTTTATCTCACTTTCGCTGACAAGTCCATTCGTTACAGCAATCGCCGAAAACTTAGAATTATAGTCATTTCTTGCTATCCAACACAACCTGTAGTTATTCGTACCAGTCAAAGGCATGGCAATCAGCGTTGATTGACCCTTATGATACAATGCAAGACAGATATCATTCGGATACACTTTCCCATACGTGGTTCCTCTTCCGTATGTCGTATATGCCTGGACATAACCATTAGCCCGAATCTTATAATACGAATCAGACAACGGTGTATAGAAGATCTTGTTTCTCATGAACCAACGGGAAACACTTCCTTTCTTTGTCGGGTAAGTAACATAGATCTGTTCCGCATCTCCACTCCCCTTTACCTGAGTAATCTTGCACTTGTCTCCAGGATCCAAATAACTGCTTCCATTGGTACCGTAAATCTTTCCTGGTGAAGTGAATTCAACATATGAACTAGACGAGATATTCAGCCTTCCCATTTCATACTGGGTTGCATTTGTCTGATTCTCCCTTGTGTCAAGACCATCCACTGCTTCTTTTGTTGTAGCATCATAAGCATGGACGGGAATTGGATTGAATGTGGCAAATGTCATTGCGGCCACAAACACGCTTCGAATGATTATCTTAAACATAATTATCCCTTTCTATTACTATTGTTATTGTTTTTCTTACGATGTCATATTGAGATGTCCATTGGTCTTTCCTCCCTTTCCACAACCAATGTACACCCAGAAAAATAAAAAATGCGTCCATTATCGCTGAATCTAGACGCATATGCAAGTAATATTGAAGCATTATTTACCATAATAGTGAAATTATGACGACTTCAGAATCATATCAGTGTTTATCTTGATTCTATCGATTCAACGTACTAAAGCGACAATTCCAAAAAAGAATAGGTAAACTATCGACTGGTGAGAGAATGCTATTGAATTTCCCAAGTTGTATCAATTCCCTATGGGCATGGTTCACACCATTGGAGTATGGCACAAAGGTGATATGGTGAAGTGTCAATTCCCTATGGGCATGGTTCACCCCCGGGTCATTACACCGAGTTACAGTTAAATGAAGCTGGAGTATTCGTGTCAATTCCCTATGGGCATGGTTCACAGGTAATATATAATGAATAATACATTTTATAATGCAAAGTGCATGTGTCAATTCCCTATGGGCATGGTTCACTTAGGAGGAACATATGAAAAATAAAAACTTCCAGGATTTCATTGGGGTGTCAATTCCCTATGGGCATGGTTCACTGCACCACAAGTGTGTTATATCGTGCAAACAACCATCGAGACAAACGGTGTCAATTCCCTATGGGCATGGTTCACATGATTACAGAAGAGAATGTTGTTATAACTGGAGAATCACAAGGAGTGTCAATTCCCTATGGGCATGGTTCACAGCCGCCACCACTGTGCGGCAGACATATGATACCACATTTTCCAGCCAAAAACCAGCCAAAATTCTGGTCAGTACAGCGCGCACCCGCACAATACGAAATCATCAAAACTACGTTCTGGGAGCCTGATCTCGCAAACATATGAAGATTTACGATCTCAGTGATTTTGATTGACCGAAATCCAGAGTGATGTAAGCGCTTTCTTTTGGAGAAAATCCGGTCAGTCTCATTTCAGCTGGTTCACAGTCAACAATTATTCGATAACTTTTATAATATTTATCATATGTTTCAATCATTTCACATTGATTGACTGGTTTTCGTATGATTTACCACATCTATGACCCGACATTTCATTGAATTTTGCGGTGTTCTCATTAGGGGGTACCCTTACACATAATAGTCGCATAGTTGTTATATAATTCTTTGTTGCTGATCAAGGGAATGCCATGGTATCGCGCTATCGTCATTGTTTTTCTATTCAGACATGTGTTCCCATCCGCAATCATGCTTCCAAGAGGGTACTACATCATCTACGGATAATACTCGTTCTGTCTCTTCTCTGTTCGCATCACAACGTATCAATGTGACATATGGC
>OMYM01000361.1 GCA_900315225.1 uncultured Erysipelotrichaceae bacterium
AAAAACAATCATTGAATCTTGGATAAACGCGGAGTTTAACGGGCAA
Organism: uncultured Erysipelotrichaceae bacterium; assembly: GCA_900315225.1. Taxonomy (GTDB): domain Bacteria; phylum Bacillota_I; class Bacilli_A; order Erysipelotrichales; family Erysipelotrichaceae; genus Bulleidia. The sequence continues at coordinate 47 of OMYM01000361.1, forward strand.
TTGATCAATGTGTTTGAAAACAATGCAAGCATTGGTTTGACCATTCAAAATCATGTGTTTACCTTGGATATCGATCAAGAAGGAATCGATTTTCAAGGCGCAATGAGTCTTGACACCGAGGCAATCTATATTGACGATCCCTTTGTTATCGACGGCCTTTCGAAAGAAATGGAGAATAATAATTGTATTAGAACGAAGAATGGAGGGTCCCATAGAGAGCATTTGATGAATAGGTTGAAGGGAAATGGTTTTGACGAACCAGGAATGGATTTGGATGAAGAACGTGCCAAAGCGGATGCTTTTTTACTGGACACGTATATTGCGAATAGAAGGCTGAAGAGTGTTATTGATAAGGTTTCATCAATATGCAGAGGAAATGTGGTGTTACATCGTGGCAGCGGGGTATACTATCGAATTAATGGGACGGAGAAGGAACTGGATATTCGTAACATGTCAACTGGAATTAAAACATTTGCTGTATTAAAGCATTTGTTTCAAAATGGAGCCATTGAAGAAAACGGCGTATTGATTCTAGATGAACCTGAAATCCATCTTCATCCTGAATGGCAACTGGTATTTGCTGAAATAGTTGTATTGCTTCACAAAGAGTATGGAGTCCATGTGTTGTTGAATACACATAGCCCCTATTTCTTAAGTGCGATTGAAGTTTACTCAATGAGGCATAATGTAGAAGATCAATGCAATTATTATTTTGCGAAGAACATTGATGAGAGGAATGTTGAAATTGTTGAAGTCACAGATGATCTTGAGGTAATATACAAAGGATTGGCGGATCCCCTGCAGAGGCTAGAGGATTTGAGGTATGATGACAAATGATGCTTTTGATTTGAAGCGTAGAAGAGCATGGATGCTGTTGATGATTCGTGGCGTTAAGGCTATCTTGTTTGCGGAAAGATGAATGTGATGGGCATGCTATGTGGAATGCGGTAGAATCCAGATCACACACATGTATTCTTGATATCATTGATCTATTATGATATGATAATCATGATCATAAGGCGTATTGCTACATGTTATAATGTGTTGCTTATGGAAAAGGAGGACAAGCGTATGAATGGTTGGCTGGATGAAGATAAAAAGATAGCTACTGGATCGGAAGACTTTAAGAAAAACCTCATGAATGGAATCAGATATGTGGACAAGACTGCATTTCTGGTGCCGTTGCTTGACAATGACCACAAGACCACTTTCCTCCTGCGTCCAAGAAGATTTGGGAAAACGATGACCTTGTCCATGATCCGGTATTTTGTGGAGGACACAAGGAATCCTGGGTTAAACCAAGAGAATCGCTCCCTCTTCCAAGGTCTTCGGATCATGGACATGGGGGATCGCTATACCGACATGATGACCTCTTTTCCCGTCATTCATTTGACATTTCAAACAGTGATGGGATTGACATACGAAGATGCATACCGTACTTTGGTTCAATTAATCTGCGAATTGTATTGTGAAAACAAATGGGTCTTGCAAAGCAATTGCCTGACGATAGGCGAAAAACGATACTATGACAGAATGATGATTGGAAAGGATGATACAGGCGCAGAGTTAGACGGTTTTGATATTGTGGCTTCCCTTCAGAAGATGTCCATGTTCATGAGGAAGGCAACAGGGAAACCGGTAGTCACCCTGATCGATGAGTATGACGTTCCCTTGGAAAAGGCATACAGGAACGGATACTACAGGAAGATGGCTGAAGTCATTGAACCGTTGCTGCAGAACGTGTTGAATAACAATTCCGACAATCTCAAGTTTGCTGTGGTTACCGGTCGGTTTCACATGATGAAGGAAAAGATCTTTAATCCTGAAGTCAATACCGTGAATTCTACCCAGGGTGGCGATGTGGTTGGTTTTACTGAGCAGGAGGTAGAGAAACTATTGGTGGATACCGTTCAGGGGAAATAATGGTCTATAACCCTTGGTCGGTAATCAAGTTCATTGAAGACTTGACGATCTCCTCAAATGCCATGCCAAGGCTATATTGGACTGGCATGAGCGGGAATTCCATTGTCCGCAAACTGATTGACAATGCGGATGATACAACCCGTGAAAAGGCTAAAAAGCTTGTGCAAGGTGATGAAATCACCTTTGCCATGAGGAACGATATTTTTGATGACGATCTGTCCAAGAATCCGATAAAGTGTTCAATGTCATGCTTGCCACGGGCTACCTGATGGCCACTAAGACCACTATGTCCACCATTCAAGCAAGGATTCCCAACAGGGGAGTCAAGGAGATCTTCAAACAGAAGTTCTCCGATTGGTTTCGGGAATCCCTCTCGGCGTTCAACGTGCAGGAGCTTTACGCCATGATGGAGAGCGGGAACACAGAGCGGGTGGAAGAGATCCTGAATGATCGGTTCTTTTGCTCCATAAACTACCACGACACGGTAGAGGCGTTCTACCATGGCGTAGCCCTTGCATTGATGAGATGTAACTCTGACTACATTTGCACAAGCAACCAAGAAAACGAAAGGTTCGTCATCCAGTGCAAGCAGAGAAGGAGATGGAAGCTTGCGTTTGTGCTGGGGTTCAAGGTTTCCGACCAGGAGAAGCAGATGATCAAGGATGCCCGCGAGGCAATCGCGCAGATTAAGGGATATGTATCAGACCTTCAGGAAGAAGGATATGAAAAGATCATGGCTTATGGCCTTGCTTTCTGCGAGAAAAGATGCAAGGTTGCCAAGGGAGAGACATACAGCATCATTTAATCGTGTCCCATTCTTATCATGAGTGAACAAAGGTGTCATAAGACACTTTTTGTCATGGTTGGGATCTGAGGATGGAAAAGTTGTCAAGATCTCGATAAAACAAATGCAGAATCGTTCTTGGTGTGGTATACTATCACGCGGATGTTTTTTTTGGACGCAATGGACGAGATGAATTGTCTTGACATGGATTGCGGCATTGAAGACATGATTGAAATATACCCGGATCCCAAATCAAGGGACAGATAGATCAAGGAGAATTGCGAGATGAACAGAAAAGAATATAGTGCTTCCGCTGTTAAACATGCTTTCTGGTTTATGGAATTCCGCAAGGTCGTTTCCCTGCGCCTGGAGGGAAAGACATGGAAGGAAATCAAGCGTCTGAATGAAGAAGAGAATATCTTTGGAGCGCCAACGGTGTTGCGGGCAACACAGATGATCAATACGGTTTCCGCCCGTGTGAAAAGCATGGATGATAGCTTCTATCCCATCTTCGAGGTATGTGATTTGGCTTCTCAGAAACTCTTCGCGCTTGTGGGAGCAATGACGTATGACGTACTCTTTGGCGAACTGGTCTATGAGCTTGTCCGGGAGAAAATGATCATCGGCAGCAATGTTCTAGCAGACAGTGACCTGAGGGTTTTCTTTAAAGGAAAACAGGAACAAAGTGATAAGGTCGCCAAATGGACGGAAGCCACGATCAAGAGGCTGATGACATCCTACAAAGCCATGCTTTATGAGGCGGGTGTCACCAACAAGGCAAGGAATGTTCGTGAGATTTACAAGCCATTGCCAGATCCCGCAATGGAACGCTGGATGAAGGATCAGGGCATGGTTTATCAACTGAAAGCAATTATGGGGGTGAGATGATGCCGGGATTGCAAGAGAGATTGGACCAGATGGAAGCTGCCATCCAAAAACCGTCATTCAGGGAAAGCAGCGGAAGGGCAAACGAGGTCAACTATTGGGTGTTTGACTACGATCCCACAAAGGAAATGGAAGTGCGGGAACGCGTCAAGTACATGAAAAAGAAAAACGAGAGAGGCTCGGATGGCTTTGAACTGGTGGTCTTTGACCTGTACGACATGATCATGGACTATCTGGAGGAAAAGGACTTTGTGAATTCCTATGAAAGCTATGAGCAGCGTCGCGGCTTCGACTACATTGTCCGGGCAATGTCCACGTCAATGAAGGTGAACGAGGACGACAGTGTCTTGATCAAGAAGATCGTTGAGCAAACCCCGGAAAACGCGATTGTGTTTTTGGTCGGCGTGGGCAAGTGCTATCCGCTCCTTAGGTCGCATAAGATACTGAACAACCTGCATCAATCCGTGCTGAAAGCACCGGTGGTATTGTTCTTCCCTGGAACATATACCGAGCAGGAGCTGATTCTTTTCAACGAAATCAAAGACGATAATTACTATCG
>OMYM01000321.1 GCA_900315225.1 uncultured Erysipelotrichaceae bacterium
AAAGATCAGAGGAACCTTGTCTTCATCCAGTGTTCCATCTTCCACAGCGGATGTAACGATATCCAATGTCTTGTGGACATTCTCTTCTGCATCTAGCACTTTTTCTTCAGGACATGCGTCTTCGCAGCACATGACCATGCTTGTGAGTCCTGGCATAGCATTGGAAAGAATCTTGGGAGCGAAGTCCTTGAATCCTGGCATGTACATGGTTGCGCCAAGGCAGTATTGCAGTAATTCTCTTTCTGTGTACTTATTAAAATGTTCTGGTTCAACGATGAACTTGAACTCTGGATTATACATATGATGTCTCATGTTGATTTACATCCTTACATTGTTTCCTGCGTAAGAGATCCTTTTGGACTCCAAACGGCTTCTGGATAATACTCATCAATCATACGTTTTACGAGACTGCACTGCTTGGCTCTCTTCTTCGCATCTTCTATCGTGCTATCCCAGCTATGCGTAGCCGCTACAGATCCACCTGTCTTCAAATAGATTGGAGCAGCAATACGGATCATCTCTGGAACCTCGTAGTGACGGATAAAACCACCGGTAGACTTCGGATTCTCGGTATGAATGTCAATTGGGCAGTTGATTGCCTGCCTCATTGCGGCGAGCATCTGAAGCTGAATGTCACGAATTGGGTTGATTGAATCGGCACCTATAGATTCCAAGAGTTTGGCACTGCAAGGGTTGCCATGACCAGCATGGGCAGATACCTTGAAATGGCAGTCAGCAGGGATCTCACCTGCCTTGCGCATTTCATTCAATGCCCATAAGCATCCCTCGTCATAGACAAGAAAGCCGCGGCAGCCAAGGCGTGCCGCTCTCTTGACATCTTCGATTGCCCTAACTACTTGTTCCTGTCCACGCAGGCGATAGCCCATTCTGACACCTTCTTCGGTGTGTACTGAGGCAGATGTATCTGTGGTTGCACGAGGACCAATCGCCAGGATCAAATCTGTCCGGTATTCATGCGCCAAGCCTACCATCTTTTCGATGTCTTCATCGCTAAGGCGTATGATGCCCTGTGTCTGTGTCACACGGTGAAGATACAAGCCATACGAATCCATTGCTTCGAGCAGTGCTTTCATGACTTTAGGACCTTGGATTCCTGGAACTTCAAAGCGATACTGCCCGCCATCGGCGAAGCGTCTTTGGGAAGTGGGAAGGTCATAGGCATCGCCACCTGGCAAGCCGATGGACTTCAGAAATTCTCTTGTTTTATCCATGTTATTCATGCTGTTAATCCTTTCTCCGGCATTGCCGGTACATGTTCATTCCACCAGTAATGACCATCTCCTTATGGATGTGTATATATTTTTCCCAGCTCCTCAAAAAAAACGAGCTGTAGGGGTGGAATCAACTTCTGAGAAATAGCACAACATTATCCTTAAGCCAGAGTCATTTGAAGCAATAATAAGTTTCAAATAAAACACCTCTGGCTTTTTGCAGAGAAGATTGATTTACAAAGTGGCGCACCCATGTCCCTCTTTGACACAAGGTGTTTTGAAAAACACAATGCGTTACGAACGATCTTTTTATCTCTTCTTACGGCATGGATAATGCTATGTATAGTAAACGCATTTGATTTTGAAGTTTTGAAGAGTTCAAGTTATTTGAATCTCCGTTGTAGATCAATGCTAAAGAGAACAGTTTTATAATTTAATTTGAACGATTTTCGCTTCTACAGCTCGAAAAAAACGATAAAATTGATGATTAGAAGGTATTAGTGGTTCAAATCATCAATCAGCGCGCCAATCGCTTTTCTGTGGTCGAAGATGATCGGAGGGAGCTTGCGGTTCAAGCCCTTATGGATACGACAATCAATGAAACTAGCCTTGCCACAAGTACTGAGTTTGTTTACTGCGTTGATTAACTCCTCTTCGGTTGTCACTGGCTTTCCAACTGTGGCATACCCACACGCTTCAGCTATGGCCGTAAAGTCCACCAGATGACCTGCGGAAGGTTGACCTCCCACGGACTCATGCGCACCATTGTTGAGAACGACATGAAGAAAATTTGGAGCTTTCACTTTGCTCACCATAGTCATCGCACCCATGTGCATCATGCATGCAGAATCACCATCGAGAGCTACTACAGGACGGTCTGTGGACAAAGCGATGCCGAGAGCTACTGAACTGGCGTGCCCCATGCTTCCCACGTTCAGAAAGTCATGTGCTTTCGTCTCCCCTCGCTTCTCACGCAGGAAGAATAGCTCACGGGTTGCACGTCCAGTTGTTGCACTAAAAATCGTGTCTTTCGGCATGTGAGACAGAATCACTTCGATGGCTTCCTCACGGCTCATGGGATACACAGTATCCTTGTCATTGGATTTATTCAGATCAGCCATGACACCCTTTGGAGCTACGAAAGCATAGATACCGCAGGTAGTCTTGCAAAACTCTGCGGCTTTCTCTACAACTCTAACAAATTCTTCATAATTATCGGTAAGAATGCTGTACGGGATGCGAAGGAGTTCCAGAAGAGAAGTTGTAATCTCCCCCTGCCTCCAATGCTGTGGATGATTAGGTTCGCTATTTCCTTGCCCACGCCAGCCGATAAGGAGAATCATTGGTATCGCATACACATCCTTATCAGCCAAGGAGACAATCGGATTTACAGCATTGCCCTCGCCTGAGTTCTGCATGTACACGAGAGAAATTTCTTTCGTAGCTAAGTAGTGCCCAACAGCAAGAGCTATCGCATTACCCTCGTTCGCTGTAATGACGTTACGATCACCACAGTTCGCCAATGCATAGTTACAGAAACCATTCAGGTAACTATCTGGCACACCCGCAAAATAGGTCACTCCATGAGTTTCCAGAGTTTCAAATACTTTTGCTTGATCTAACATTTACTTTTTCTCACCTCTCAGTGTTCTCTCGCCACCTATTGATCCTTTGCCTTTATACAATGTGAAGTATTCCGGGCTGTCACCCTTTGTAATCTTCCACGCCGTTTCAAATGCTTCAACAACATTCTCCGGTAAAGAACCTGCTTTTAGCGTATCCATATTCTGCTTCAAATGATTCAGTTTAGATGCTCCAATAAGAATTGCGTCTCCTCGGTCACCGTCAAGCATCGAATGATATGCTAGCCAACGGTAAGTCGCTTCGCTGGTAGTAATTCCATGCTTCTCTACAGCTGCCTTAATCACATCCATACCATCAAAGAAACTCTTCTTCCAATAGCGGTCTTGATAGTTCGGTCTGTGTGTGAAACGTCCATCGGTAGGAGCATCAGTATATGTTCCATATCTCCCTGTAAGCAATCCGCCACACAAAGGATTGTATGCATAAAAACGCAAGCCATAGTGATTGA
>OMYM01000196.1 GCA_900315225.1 uncultured Erysipelotrichaceae bacterium
TAGGTAGAATTTTGCATTGTCTGCCTGCAGTTATATGCGGAACGATTGTAAATATCTGTTCCAGATATTTGATCGTTCCAGTATAAATTCTATCCCATGGCGCTGCCAAGTAGTTTTTCCCTGTGACAAATATAATTTTAATCAGAATCTTACACTTTGGCGAAAGAGATTGTTGACAAGATATTCTTTTCCTCATAAACTTATTTGGACGGGATTTGTAGGCTTCCTGTTGATGGCTGTGTACCATCATTATTTCGAAAGGAGTATTCACATGGATGAGAAACTTAGACAATATATCGCAAGCAACTTCAATGCTGCGTTGGCGAATGGGTATATACATGCGTATTACCAGCCGGTAATACGCTCCATTTCTGGGCAACTGTGCAGTTTTGAGGCATTGGCACGCTGGATTGATCCTGAATGGGGATTCTTGCGTCCAGATGTGTTTATTTCGGTTTTAGAGCAGGAAAAGCTTATTCATTTGCTTGATGGGTATGTGATCCGAGAGGTATGTCGGCGTATTCGCCAGTCCATTGACAATGGAGAGACACCTGTTCCTGTTTCCATCAACCTCTCGCGCCTGGACTTTGTGCTTTGCGATATTTTCTCGGTGGTGGATCAACATGTCAGCGACTTTCAGATTCCCCATGATTTTCTGTATATTGAGATCACAGAGAGTGTGATGGCAGAGCAAGAGGGATTGATGCATACCGTTGTAGATCGTTTCCATGCGGCAGGATACCAGGTGTGGATGGATGATTTTGGCAGTGGATATTCCTCGCTGAACATGTTAAAGGACTATACCTTTGATGAACTAAAGCTTGATATGTGCTTTCTTCGCTCTTTCGATGAACGATCACGTCGTATCATGACATCGATCATTCACATGGCCAAGGAGCTGGATATCCATACCTTGACGGAAGGAGTGGAAACAGAGGAACAATATCTTTATCTGCGCAATGTCGGTTGTGAGAAACTGCAGGGGTTTTACTTTGGTAAGCCGCTTCCCTATGATGAAGCCATGGCAAACCTAAAAGCCAAGGGAATCAATGTCGAGCTTCCCCGTGATCGAAAGTACTACGACGATATCGGGTGTATCAACTTCCTTGGCTCCAGTCCTTTCATCAGTCGTAAAGATCGTAAAAACGACAGCACAGGTCGCCAGTTCAACAGTATCCCACTTGCTCTTGCGGAGATGTGCAAGGACAGTTTCACCATCCTCTTCAGCAATGCTTCCTTTGAACGCAATGCAAGTTCGACCATTCTGGTTCCAGATGTCTTTCGCCCTGAACAGTTTGGTCTTAGCCATCCATACTCGGTCATACCAGGACGTGTCGTCAATCTCATGGAAAGCACAAGGAACAATGGCGAAGGACGCATGTTGTTTGTCTCCAACGATGAATACTATGAATTAAAGACGAAGTGTGTTGCCAAGCGCAAGGGTTCATATAGTGTACTCATGCAGTTGAATAATCTATCACAAGCTTCCCAATCATCCAGTACATCTGTCTTGGATGAAGGTTTGCGTCAGATCTACACGATGTTTGAACGTATTAGCTTGATGGATGTGGAGAGAAACATGGTCATACCACTCTACTCAGGGTTTAAAGAAGATGCTGAAGAGGAACATGTAGGCATGCAGGAACTTGCGCATCGTATTGCGAGAAAGTTCATCCTGAAGGATGATCGTGAAGCATTCATTCGCTTCTGGAATCCCGATACCATGGAACAGAGAATGGTTGAATCGGGGGGAAGTTCTATCTCGGAATACTTCCGCACTCGTGTGAGTCAAGGACGCTATGAATGGAAACAGTATATCATGGTGCGTTTCCGTCCAGGGCAATTTCTGGAACTTGTACGAAGCGCCACAAAAGACATGGAACTCTTTCGACCCCATTCGTCTTTCACCGAGCAAATGACCACTAAAGACAACATGGAGACACTATGGCAAAACATACTCCATACCGATGTGATACGCTTGTTCTGGAAGGACAGGGAACGCCGTTTTATGGGCGTAAACCAAGGGTTCTTGAACTTCTATGGGTTTGCGTCCGAAAAAGAAGTGCTTGGCAAGACAGACGAAGAATTGGGCTGGCATGTGCATCCCGATCTCTACATGAACGATGAATATCGGGTTATCAGCGAAGGCATCACCATACACAACATTCCAGGCAGTTGCCTTGCGAAAGGGGTAAACCGTAATATCCTTGCGAGCAAGACACCATTGTTTGATCATGATGGCGATATTGTTGGCATGCTGGGATGTTTTATGGACAGAGACTTATTGACGGTAAACAGCATTGGGGGCATTGATGCGGCATATCGCGATGAAATGACAGGACTTCTCAATGCCCGTGGATTACATGAACAAGCCACTGCCTTCCAAGACGAGTTCTTCTTGCGGAATACCGACTTCATGTACCTATATGTCTCATTGGACAACATCTCCGTTATTAACGAACAGTTTGGCTTTGAATTTGGCGATAAAGTCATCACTTCATTTGGCTTGCGGATAAAAGAGATCTTTGGCACGAGTGCTGCCGTTGGCAGAGTCAACGGTCACCAGTTTGTCGTCATCCACCAGATCCACGAAAAAACCAATGCTTCGACTATTCGTGCCACGGTCAAGTCAGCGGCAGATGGCATCCGCGAGATCGATGGCACTTCCATAACACTCTATTTCTCGATCGGTTTTTCCCAGTTCTCTGAAACAAAGAACCTTGACATGACAGAACAAAGCGCGGAAATGCGCCTGATGGTCGACCATGATGAACACGCTCCGGTAGAGAATAGACAATCCCGCTCTTCCGACTTCTTCCGCCTATATGACGATTTGCCAATCGCCTATGCCGTATACAAGGTTCACGCCAATGAAGAACGAAAAGTTATCGATGCGGAAATCTTCTATGCTAATCATCTCTTTGAAAAGCGAGGAGGAATGTTGCTTTCGGATATGCTTGGACGCAGTGTCAGGGAACTCTTCCCTGAACTTGATGAAATATGGTACGACTTTGCGGGAAGAGCTGCCTTGAAGGGGGAAACTATTGTCGAGAACTTCTATTTCGCACAAAACGGCATACACTACTATATGACAGCCACTCAGGTCATTCGCCCTGGCTTCTGCTCAATCACCTATCAGGAGATTGATCTGGTTAATAACTCATTGGAGAAATAACTTTATGTTACGATGAAACACGCGCAGTCTTTTCAGGATTAAACGGATAGCCTACGAATGCGTGTACCGCATCCATGACATATCATCGCAGAATCTGAAGGCAGCTTCAGATTCTGTTTTTTTTCGAAACTTACCCTGGAA
>OMYM01000114.1 GCA_900315225.1 uncultured Erysipelotrichaceae bacterium
AAGCTATCCCCAGGCAAGTAACTTGCGGAGCTGGCTGTCGAGCTGCCGCTCCATCCCAGGAAATCCTGCGGGAACTTCGTTGGTTTGGAAGTTGATAGAGTCGCTGCCGTGCCATTTGTCTTTGTAAATGAAGACGGTCCGCCACTGCCTCCGTTTGCTGAATAGAACACGGTATGCGTTGACGCAGCAACCCTAACCGTGCATGTTGCGCTCTTTCCGTTGCTGGTTGATGCAGTGACCGTTGCCGTGCCAGAGCCAACTGCCGTCACAAGACCGCTACGATTTACTGTTGCGATAGAAGTGTTGCTTGAACTCCATGTGACTGTTTTGTCCGTAGCATCCGTAGGAAGTACGGTGGCCGTCAGCGTTGCGGTATTGCCAACGGATAGATCAAGCGATGTCCTATCCAATGATATACTGGTCACTGGCTTGGTATCTTCAGTCACCTCGATGGTAGTCGTTGCCTTGCAAGTGGAATCCATCTTGTGAGAGGCTGTGATCGTGGCGGAACCAGCTGCCTTGCCGGTGACGTTACCATTCGCATCCACGGAAATGACATTGTTGTTGGAGGAAGAGAAGTTGAAGCTCTCCGGCTCCAAGTAGGCATAGCTGAAGCTGTTGTACGCTCTCACAACCAATTGTTTTGTCTCGCCTGTCTTCAGACTTGTGCTGGCAAACGATAGCGTTGCTTTATCGGGAATGATATTAATTCTCTTTGTCAAAGTCTCGCTTCCCGATTGACTCGTCGCTGTCGCTGTTGCAGAACCGAAATTCTGCACCCAGTATTTCACGCCATTGACCTCGACACAACCAATGCCAATCGACCTGTAGCTGGAATTCAAGATGTTGGCCTGATGCCCTGCGCTGTCCATCCAGGAATTCATGACTGCTGTTGGCGTTGTCTGCCCTGCGGCGATATTCTCGGCAAAGCACTTACCATTAAATTCACTTACACTAAAACAGTCATTTCCGTTTGGTCTCGTATGACTGAAATACACAGCAATCTCCATTGCCCTGAGTTGTGCCCCGGCAAGCAAATCAGCGTCCATAGCCAAGGCTGATGCGCCATGCTCGGCTCTTTTCTGGTTGACAATGTTTAAAACCTGTATCGCATAATCATAGTTGTAAGTTCCTTCGACATAGATGTCCAGCTCGCTGGCTGGATAATAGCTTGTTGTAAGCTCGCCATCATCATACTTCCCTTGCAACAAAGTTTCTTCACCTTGAGGTTCCTCATCACCCTGCGTCTGAATATAGTTTGTCACAAGTTCGTTATGGTTGACACCGTCCACCTCTGAGTAGACCGAGGGTTCCATTTGAATGCTTTCCAGCTCGAACGAGTCCTTCTGTGCGTCATCATCGCCTTCGCTTTCTTCTGAATACACAAGATCATCTGTTTGTTCAACGGTATCTTGCGACTCTTCAACCAAGTCACCTTCTTCGGCAAAAACCTTGGTCGGAATGAATGCTGTGCCTAGTGCCATGCACAAGCACAGGCTGATAATCTTCTTGAATGCATTCATACCTAATTCTCCTTTCATGATTTGTACATTCATAATACTCTAAAATTGTGTATTTGTAAACTATTCTGATAATCTTTTTCACAAAATCCTAGAATTTTAGACTTCTATACTGGAACGATCAAATATCTGGAACAGATATTTACAATCGTTCCACATATAACACAACAGGCAGACGATACGGAATTCCACTTAATTGTGCATCTGAGTATAGTGCACCTTACGTGTTTGTTTTGATATACTTGGGCGAGGAAACAGATACAAAAACTAATATGCATAATTTCTTGCGTGAACAATGTCTATCCATGTAAAAATCAAAATTAGATTTTTGTTTCCACATGACACTAGACGACCCATTCACGGAGTTCTGCCTGTCATCATGCATTTTTATGTGAATAAAGAAATTCTTAACTTAATTATCTGACTATTTCTTCGGTCGAGTATACCAGGGAATCCAGGGAAACTATAGCAGATTTGCCACGGTGGCAGGAGGATCAACTTATTTACATCAAGCGCCTGATATTGCGTCCGATTGGCTGGCTGTGGTAAACTATGTGAAAAACAATGCGTACGATGGCACAGGACTTCTTCAGATTGGCATTCGCAATGCCAGTGGAGGACATGCAATTAATTTCTTGCGATATGAGAATGTGGGTGGACAAGACCGCATTTATGCCTATGACAACAATTTCCCAAGCCAAGAAGTCTACCTTTATCGGGATTCGCAGGGAAGAGTGTGTGAAGCTCCGCAACAGACTTTCCAAAACGCAATTACTTGTATTGCCCTTCGCGATATCCGTACATACTTTCCTGCATGGCGGGCGGCGTCGCAAACCCTCATGAAAGCAGCCGAGCCGGCATTTCTTTCATACTTTCAATGGTGCCGACTAGGTAAACTTGCCCTGGGCATTCAATGCATTGGGCAATAGATCGTTCTCAACCGCATGTCTAAAGACATGCGGTTTTTTTTGTTCTATGAATGATATCCTGTGATTGTCAAAAAAGCATGTGCCTTAAGCACATGCTTTAATTACTTAGTTCCAAAGATCTGTTGTGTTGTAGCGGGCATGCAAGGCATCAGAGAACCATCTGCCGTTCATTGAATTCTCAATGACATAACCCTTTGTTTCCGCGTCAATGGTGTCATCGGCATCCATTGCGTCCATGATTGCATCGTATGTCGTAGAGACATCTTTTCCTTCGAGCTTGGCGCTTGTTTCGTCCGCATCGAAGACCATGCTTATCTTGGATTCAGGTGTCCAGGCTGTCCATTCTGTCATGCCATCGCCATTGGGATCGCCAGAAGCAAGGAAATTTGCCAGATATACGTTGAACTCTTCTGCCATTGCCTGGTAGCCTTGGTGCGAAGCAAAGTCAAAGATGCTTGCATATCCATTGACATCCGACAGCATTGGCACAAATATGCCATGGAATGCGCCAAACATAGGTACTTCCACTGCACTGTTGGCTCCACCGAAGTCCACTTGGGCAATGTAGATATCAGAAGTGTACTTGTCTGCCATCTTCTCGGCGCTCATCTGGGCGTTGAAGATCCTGTACATGTCGGAACCATACTTGTTGCCAAAGGCAACTGCTCTGTTTCTGAGATCCTCGTTCTCAATTGCATTGAAAGATCCATCGAAGTTATTGAAGAAGCTGAATTCTGTCGATCCCGTTAACATCATCAAGGGCACATCGTTATACTCTGCTGTGTCGAAGCCTTCCGTTGGAATGACAATGCCATCTGTGAAATGATGTGGGAATGCACTCATCCGGATGGAAGCATTGCCTACGGCAGCTGCGAGTCTTGCGGAATCAATGCCATACAGATAATCCCTGACTTCATCGCTATCAGTCATCAGGAATTCAACAGCACCTGCTTCATCCTGTGCCTTGCCATCCTCAATCGCCAGATTTGCCATCAGCTTCGCTGTCTTTTCTGCGCTAAGATTCACGTCGGCGGTCGTCATTCCGCCAGAGAAAGCAATGGCTTTCTGGAACTTATCCTTGAAGACTGGACTGATCAGCATTGCCATGACATCGCGTCCGCCTGCCGAAAAGCCAGATACCGTGATGTTTTCTGGATCTCCGCCAAAGGTAGAAATATTCTCCTTGATCCAATCAAGAGCCTTGGCTATGTCTAGCATCGTGAAGTTGTTGGACTTTCCCTCTTCCTGTAATGCGGGAAGAATGTTGAAGCCAAGCAGGCCAAGGCGGTATGTCAGAGAGACATAGACGCAATTGTCTCTTTCGACAATCTGCTCGCCAACGATTTCCTGTGCATTGCCAGACTGATTGTTTCCACCATGGATGAAGACAAGGACGGGAAGGTCTTCCGCTCCCTCGGTCGTGTATACATCCAAGTTGAGGCAATCATCGATGCCTGTGGCAGTTGTTTCGTTTGTGGTAGAATCCGTGACATACTGAATAGCCTTTTCACCAGGCTGTGTGCAATCCTTCACGTCAGTCCATGGCTCGGGGTCTTGCGGAGCTTGCCATCTCAATTCCCCAACGGGAGCAGCGCCATAAGGGATTGCATACCATACCAAGGCATTGCTGCTATGGGTGCCCTCGACATCACCAAACGTGGTGCTTCTGACAAGGGAAAACATATCTTCGTCAGAAGAATCCACGGAACTGCTTGCCACGCTTGTCGGCAAAGTGGATGAAGAAACTGTGGCTGCGGAAGAGGATTCTCCCGCGCATGCGGCGAGCGAAAGCGCAAGAACTGCCGCTGCCGTTGACTTTTCAAATACTGATTTCATCTTTTCCTCCTAAAACAAGTACATATTATAGTTCATTTCATTGGTTTTGTCTCAAATGTTTTTTAAATCGCCCAAAGATGCAAAAAAGTGATTGATTTGTCTTATGGTATGATACAATATGCGTATATTAATGACGAACATAGAAAATGTTCTGTCAAAAGGAAAGTGAGGTTTTACGAATATGATGAAAAAGGTCGTTAAAATTCTTGCGAGTATCGTTCTATATTTCTCAATGACTGAGATTGGCGTACTTGCGGAAGAAAACAATGATACGCAAGATACGCCACAAGTGGTAGAAGAACAGGCCGTTGCGGATAGCCATGAGCTTACTGAAGCATCCCAGACGTATACTGTGGATATCAGCGATGTAGAGCTGCCTGATGCGGATGAACTTCTTGCTGGATACATTCAAGAGCAATTCGACAAGGAATTACCGGGTTGGACAGAATTGACCAGTGAGAGTGCAAGTCCTGCATATGTCATTGATGGAACCAACAACATGAAGGTTTACCGTGACCTTGAACAAAGGGTTGCCCTTGTGGCTGCTGGTCAGTTGACAAATACGGAATTTGTCATTGAGAATCTGGAAGCCCTTGGCATCACCACCGCCAAGGGAAGTGGCTCAACAGAAGATGAAGCATTAGCACAGGCTTTTGCTGGCTTAGATGTCAGCCTTCATGATGTCAATAATGCATTGTTGGCGAACCATCCATATGAAATGTATTGGTATGACAAGTCGCAAGCATCCACCATGAGATACGCATACAGCTATTATTTTTCAAACAATGTCTGTTATCTGGAGATAACCCGCTTGACATTCGAAATGAAAGTCGCCAGTGAATTTGGCAATGGCACGACAATAACGACAGATGTCGGCACGCTGGTTTCAAAGGCAGTCAACAAAGCCAAAAGCATCGTTAATGCTAATGCTGCAAAAAGCGACTACGAGAAGGTTGTTGCCTACAAGGAAGCAATCTGTGATTTGACAAGCTACAACTATGACGCTGCTGACGAGAGTACAAACACGCCATTTGGCAACCCATGGCAGATGCTTTGGGTGTTCGATGAAAATCCAAGCACTAAGGTTGTTTGCGAGGGATATGCCAAAGCTTTCAAGTATCTGAGCGATTTGACCGCAAACGCTGGCTTCAGTGTCATTACAGTGTCGGGACAAATGAACTCAGGTGGACACATGTGGAATATCGTCAAGATGCCAGATCGAAAGAACTACTTGGTGGATGTGACTAATTCGGATGCTGGAACCATTGGTCAAAACGGTGGCTTGTTCTTGAATGGCTATTCTTCAAATAGTGGAAATACGTACACGTTTACGCCATCTGGTTCATCGGTGCAATATACATATTACAATGATACCATTGATTATTATGGTTTAAGCGCGTTAACCCTGTCTTCGAGTGACTACAATTCTGCGACAGTCCGCAATACAGTCGATCTATATGTCACAGGAGAGTACAACTATGACTATAGCATGCAGGTGTTGGACATCGTAAACCAGAAAAGAGCGGAACAATCGCTTCCTGCCCTGCGGATGGACGAAGACCTATACGCTGGCGCACTGATCAGGGCAATGGAAATCTCACTCCTCTTTAGCCATACAAGACCAAATGGCTCAACATACTATTCTATGCCTGAATTCAATGGAAAGTGCTTTGGGGAAAATATTGCCGTAGGACAAGATACACCCGTGGCGGTCATGAACACCTGGATGAACTCATCTGGTCACAGAGGTAATATCTTGGACGCAGATTACACTTCCATTGGCGTTGGCTGTGTTGTCGTGAACGGATATACATATTGGGTGCAGAATTTTGGCGGATCAACGCCAAATGTAATCAGCCCGTCGGGCAGCGAGACACTCACCAAGAGGATTGACGTTATTCCTGTAAATGTGCCGCTTTCGACATGCAACACAACCATTGCGGTCAATAGTTCCAGCAAATTTACTATTTTGGGGTATAATACATTTGACTACGCTGCGATCAATTTGGACAGTTTCAACTTCACCTCATCCGATCCAAATGTGGTACGTGTCAGTGCCGATGGCACGATGACGGGAATTGGCGCAGGAACAGCGACTGTCATGGCATCCCATAAGGTGGATTCCTCATACAGTGTTACTGCAACAATCACGGTTACCGACCTTAATCCAGTATCAAGCGTTTCATTGAACAAGAACGCATTGACATTGGATGTAGGCGCAACAGAAACGCTAAGAGCAACGGTGTCCCCTGCCAATGCCAATGACCAAACCGTTGTCTGGACATCCTCCAAACCATCCATTGCTACAGTGAATAACCGTGGAACCGTTACGGCTGTCGCCCCTGGGACAACAACCATCAAAGCGACTTCAAGCAATGGAAAGTATGCGGAATGTACGGTTACCGTAAGGTCGCCAAGAGCAGTGGAGATCACCAGGCAGCCAATCGACCAGTATGCTGTCAATGGCGAAAAAGCGACTGTTTCCGTTGCGGCTACGGGAGATGGCTTGACATACCAATGGTACCTCAAGAATAAGACAGCAACCAAATTCTCCAAGAGTTCCGTGACAAGCATGACTTACAGTGTCACGATGTCCGATACCGTGGATGGACGCCAACTGTATTGCGTTGTAAGTGACCAGTATGGCAACCAAGCAACTTCAGATATTGCAACCCTGTATAAGTATGCAAGGCTTACCGTAGTGACACAGCCAAAGGATGCCATGGCTGTCAATGGGCAAAAGGTATCTACATCCGTTACAGCGACAGGAAACGGATTGTCCTACCAATGGTACCTCAAGAACAAGACAGCGACCAAATTCTCCAAGAGTTCCGTAACAAGCATGACCTACAGCACCACAATGTCCGATACTGTGGATGGCAGACAAGTGTATTGTATGATTACCGACCAATATGGCAATACGGTTACAAGCAATACCGTTACCTTGAGCAAATATTTGCTCACCATTACAACCCAGCCACAGAATGTGTTTGTGTCTAATGGTCAAACGGCATCTACTTCCGTAACAGCAAAGGGCGATGGACTTACATACCAATGGTTTATCAAAAACAAGACAGCTACCAAGTTCTCCAAGAGCAGTGTTACCAAGAGAACCTATAGCGTTACGATGTCCGATACAGTGAATGGCAGACAATTATATTGCATTGTTACTGATCAATATGGCAATACGGTTACCAGTGATACCGTAACCTTCAGTAATCTTACTTTTGGGATTTTCTCCCAGCCAAAGGATGCTTACGTTGAAAATGGTCAAAAAGCCACAGCTTCCGTAACAGCGGTAGGAGAAGGACTGACATACCAATGGTACGTGAAGAACAAGAATGCAACAACATTCTCCAAGAGTTCCATCACGAAAAACACCTACAGCGTCACAATGTCCGATACCGTGGATGGCAGACAAGTGTATTGCGTGGTTACCAATAAGAATGGCGCAAAGGTTACTTCCGAAACCGTGACATTGAACAAGTTTATTCCCCTGTCCATCACAACCCAGCCAAAGAACGTATCCGTTGCCAATGGACAAAAGGCATCAGCCACGGTTGTCGCAAAGGGAAGCGGTCTATCATACCAATGGTATGTGAAGAACAAGAACGCAACAACATTCACCAAGAGTTCCATCATGAAGAACACTTATAGTGTCACAATGTCCGATACAGTGAATGGACGTCAAATCTATTGCGTCATTACGGATGTCAAAGGGAATACACTCAAGACGACGACAGTCACCTTAAGCAAGAAGTAAGGGTTTCAACAATTTCAAGTATCTAGCAAACATCCAGCAAGTTGCTGGATGTTTTGTATTTTGGGGCAAATTGAGTATATCTATCAAAGCTAATAGATACTCATAAATATGATACCGAACAAATACTTAAGAAACAATTCGTATCAAAGTCATATAATTTCTATAGGCACACCTTGAAAAAAGAATGAGTTATAGATAGAATATGAGTGTAAAAAGGAAAGGGCAGATAAAAGCGGAGTCATACTTGTAGAACAGGAAAACGCTCTGGAACCTAAGATTCACCTTCCGAGATTACTTTTATGCTCAAAGGAGGAATTATATGAACTACAGATGGACCCTATTGCTTGCAGTAAATTTATTGCTCAATTTGTGCCTGGTTTCAGCGGAAGAAGTCGAAGACTTGTCTTCGACAAGCCCGCAGGATGCCTATGTCTTTACTGAATTAGATGAACAGATGTTAGAAGAAGATGTGTTTGCGAAGATATCCAAGATGACGCAAAACACAGCTATGCAACAAGGTTACAGTGTGAGTGACTTGACGCAAGACGACTATGTTGCGCTTTTGCCACAGGTGATCAAGGCAGTCGAATCTTCCGACACATATTTGCCAGGCTCTTTGTCGCAAATGGGCGACATGTTGGTCTGGCAGACAACGGTGGGAATGCCTTGTTGCTATGATCCACGCATGGAAGAGAAACTCAACCACTCACCCGAACCCCCCTCGGAAGACACAATCGCAATGCTTGAAGAGAAACTGCAAGAGCTTGTTTCTGACAAAGCATCTTTCAATGGTGCCATTGTGGAAAATCCAGCGTTCAAGCGCGTTGGCTTGATCCAGCCATACTGGGAGTCTGAAACAAGCTACAAAGATGAAAACTTTAAATACTGCTCTCCCTACTATAAAGCCGTATGGGAAGAACTGGGAAGTTTGAGCGAATACGAAGGTATTCGCCATACAATGACCAACGCTACCATTGAAAATGTCGCACGTACAATAGAATCGTGTGGGCTAGTGCTGATTGATTCCCACGGCAATATGAGCTACACCTATGATAATAATAACGAAAAGATAGTGTTGACATCGTATATCTGCCTAACGACAAGCGTGGGAATCACTTCCTATGATACCCTACGAAAGGAGGGAGAGTATGGTCCATACTTCAATGCTATCAAGGGAGGAAATTATGCATATGTCAATGGAGAATGCATTGCCAACCATATGGATTATCCTGCTGAATGTAGCTTGATCTACATAGGGTCATGCCATGGCATGGCTTCTGATGGACTTTTCTCTGGCTTGCAAAACAAAGGCGTAGAAGCTGTCTGGGGATATTCTGAGGAGATCACGATACGTGGTGATTTGTTATACATGATGACAATCATGGATGGACTAAAGAGCGGCTCGTCTTTTGGCGAAGCCGTAGCGGTGGCGAAAGACATGCATGGTCACTTTGATCCCATGTATTCCGATTATTATAACAGAGAAGAAGCTGTGCTGAAAGGATTGGCTTTTCCCGTATGTGTATCTGCCGAGGATGAATATCCAGGTCAGGAACATGTTCATAAGGCGCAAACGGTCAATTCATTGTGGACACTGTACGAAAAGCCAATCCTTCAAGTGGAAGAAAGCACGCTTGGCAATGCCACGGTAGATGGATTCACGGTTACAGCTTATCCCAATGAAGGATACTATGCTTCAGGATGTGTCATCGTTGAAGGAAACGCAAATGTTCTGCGTGTTGGAAATAAATTCCATGTAGATCCCTACACCAACTGTACGATGCGTATTCTCTACGAGAAAAAAACACCCATGACCATCACTTTCCACGACAACGGGAATCTACATTCCATTGACTTCTTGAGTGGCGATATGGTGACGCTTCCTTCCTCTGAATACTCTTTCGATGGCTGGACCTTTGCTGGATGGTCAACCCAAGGTGTTTCATCCACAAACGAAAAGCCCGTATGCCATGCTCCAGGAGAACAGATATACCTGCAGGAAAACACAACGCTATATGCCGTATATATACGTCATGATGGATGTGATCAACTGACATACCAATTGGTTACAGACGACCTCGATGACTGGACAGGACAATATGTCATTACATGGCGCAAGACAGATGAAATGCATGTCCTTCATGGACTAGATCCAGGCGACTCCTATCATTTGGCATTTGATCATTTGGAAACCCCGTTTGTTTCCACGGGAATGAGGCTAGAAGGTAATCTTCTGCAAAACGTTGCTGAAAGGTTTGTCTTTGACATCAAACGATCCCCAGACAAGGATACATGCTACACCATACGCAATCAAGAATTGGAAAACTATGTAGCCAACAAAGGTGGTAAGCTTCGCTCCTTTGGCACATACATGGCGGATGTCAACGACTGGACCTTGGGCATAAGGCAAGATGGCACTGTAACGATTCAATCCAATGCGCAATCAGACTGCCCATATCTTGCCTACCAACAAGACAAAAGCAAGTTTGTGGCTGCCCAAGAAACAGACGAAATGTATCTTTGGCGAGAAATATCCGCCAAAGATACATGGTATACCACCACGCCCCATCCAATGATCATTTCTCAGCCAACCGATGCATATGCCAATGCATCGGGAAAGGTCGCAAAGACAAAAGTCATTGCCCAAGGAGATGAATTAACATACCAATGGTATTTGAAAAACCCAGGAGGAACTAAATTCTCAAAAAGCAGCGTCATATCCGACACATATTCCGCAAAGCTTACATCAGCCAGCAATGGCAGGCAGATCTATTGCGTTATTACCGACAAATACAACAATACCGTTCAATCAGAGACGGTCAAGCTTTCAATCAAGCTGGAAATAACAAATCAGCCAAAAGATGTGTCTGTTCCGCTGGATGCCATCGCCTTGACACAGGTGATGGTCGAAGGTGATGGTCTTACGTATCAATGGTATCTAAAGAACAGAACAGGAACCAAGTTCTCCAAGAGTTCTATCACGAGCGATACATACAGTGTCAAGATGTCTCAAGCGGTGGATGGCCGCCAGATCTATTGCGTTATTAGCGATCAGTATGGAAACACGGCTACCAGTGATACGGCAACCTTAAGCATATGTCCCTTTGGGATCGTTTCCCAGCCCCAGGATGTCTATGTTGAAAATGGCAAGAAAGCCATGACATACGTCAAGGCGACTGGTGAAGATCTTACATATCAGTGGTATCTAAAGAACAAGACAGGAACCAAGTTCTCGAAAAGCTCGATTGCCAAGGATACCTACAGTGTTATAATGTCCGATGCAGTCGATGGCAGGCAGATCTATTGCGTAGTTACCAACAAAGATGGATTCACCATCACATCGAAGACAGTGACGCTGAACAAATACGTTCCGCTATCCATCACAACCCAGCCGACCAATGTCTCTGTCCCCATTGGCGAAAAGGCATCCACATCTGTAATTGCTACGGGGAGTGATCTTACATACCAATGGTATGTGAAGAACAAGACAGCAGCTAAGTTCTCGAAAAGTTCAATCACAAAAAGAATCTATAGCACAACAATGTCTGATACGGTAGATGGTAGACAAATCTACTGCATCATTACAGATGGTTTGGGAAATACGCTACAGACAAACACAGTCACTTTAAGCAAGAAATAACCCTTCATGGCGTTCTTCCATTAGAAAGAACGCCATTTTAATGCTTGATACATGAAGAAACCCATGATAGCATATTAGAAAAGGATCGCAATTAAAGGCAGTTATCTGCCAATGAGGATTTAAGTGATGAAGAAAGGGGGGTTCTCGGAAAAGAAAATAGAAATCAATGAATAGCGTTTTATTTGGCATGTTTCAAAAATCGCAAGTTTTACAGGAATGATAGTTCTTCGGTAAAAGCACGGCGAAAACAACACTGGTAAATCTCAGGCAAAGCAGCTCAGAGAAATCTCTGAGATCCTAGGTAAGAAGTTCCAGCGGGGGTTTTCCTTGTGGCATGTCCACCTGCGAAGGGTCGGTCGTGATGTTGAAGCTTTCGCCTTGCGTTGCGAAGCAAGGCGATTGATTAACGCAGAAGAGTAGTATTCTGGCATTCATGATGCCATTGCGTTTCTGGATCTTTTTCCTAAGGCTGACAGGAAGAAACAATCAATGCATGCTTTTCCGGATATAGCAAGCCAAATGACAAATGTATGATCCTGTGTACATTCAACTTCAACAAGGAACCAAAGCTGCTTAGAACTCACGTTCGAGTACAAGGCGTTAAGGGCAGGCGATTGGTTCTTGGGAAAGAAAGGCATCTAGATGAATTGTTTGCTGGTGTCTTTATTTGTGCTATAATTAGCCTAAGAAAGGGGTACACGAATATGATGCGCAAATTGCTCACTATTTTATTGACATTGTCGATTCTTAATCCCGTTGTCATTCGGGCTGAGGAAATAGATAATGCCAATGAAGGACAGGAACAAACATCTGTTGAAGAAGTCCTTCAGGATGAGGTCAATCCTGAAGACACGGTTTCGGAAGAAGAGATAGACGAAATTGGCTTGCCGGAAGAAACCGAACAACAAAGCACCAATCCTGAATATGACCAGGAGACAGTTCAAGAAGAAAACGATCCTCAAGAAGAAGCACAAGTTGAAGATACTGTGCTGGAAGAAGATGCGGTGCTGGAAGAAGAAACGAACGTTGCGGAAAATGATGATCCGCTGATAACGCAGGAAGCATTGGAAGAAGCTAATGAGCCATTGCTTTCTGACGACCAAGAAGATGGCGCCTATTTCGAAAGAGAAGAAGAAATTGTAGATGCTTCGGTTCTTGGCCTTGTTGATAAGACAGAGATGATGCATATCCAAAACACTGAGCAAATGGCAAGCACAGGGGTTTGGACACCAGAAGAAGCATCGAAGTATGAAAGCAACCCATACAACTATACATACAAGGTTACACCGTTGCTTGAGCCTTTCAATGACTATGTCTATGTACAAACAGACAATCCCTACCCCCAGTCGTTCCGTTTTTTGGACAAGGATACGATTTATAATGATGGCAGCGAAGGCTATCAGGCAGCTTTCCATCATGAATCGCTTGTGTTGTCAGATGTGGTTTACACCGATAAGTCGATCGCAAGGGTAAAGGATGGCTATTTGTTCTTGGCGTACAGTGGAAACCCAGATGGCGGTGAATTGACATTGCAGTATGATCCAAATGGCTATTCGCAAAGGGGCAGCATTTATTCATATTCAACCAATTGGAAGGATACCACGATCACAGTGGATAGCGTCTCCATGAAAAGCAGCGTTGATGTTCTGATTGACCAGCTGACGAACCCAGGGATGAGCTTCTTTGCTAAAATGGATGCGGTTCAGGAGTATTTGACGAATTACGCGGTTTATCCTTTTGCGGTGTATGATCCATCCAAGCCAAATGCTAGATTGCCTTACCCATTCTTGTATAGCTCCAACTGGCAGGAGAATCCCTTGATGGATTATTATGCAGCAATGTATAGCCAGGCGGGTTATTCTGTGCTTTACATGGCATATCCGTACATCCTGGATTCGTTAGGATTCCCTGGAGTCATGAGTTCCGTTGCCCGTAAGCTTGCGCCAGATTGCGAGATAGCATCGGGGAGTGCCCATACAAACATCATTGTTACATACAATGGTGAAAGCAAAACGTATGGCGGTCAGGGCAAGGGGGCGGATGACAATACCGTTTACCAAACGGATTTCACGCATTTCCTTACGTTTGATGGCGGCGTCAATGACTTGAGCAATGCTTCTGTCGATTCGTGGTTTAATATCTGCATGGACTTGAAATCAGCATCTTCAAGCCACACTGCAACATGGGAAGATATGCTGCATGGCGATACTTTCCATTCCACGATTGGTCCAGGCGCGTGGGTAAAGGTTAACACCCAGTCGTTTAACGTTGGTGATAACTACGGCTTCTATTACCCTAGCTCATCCAGCAATTCATACCATTATTGCGCCAGTGATGCATGGGTCGATGGCATGTACGTTGACAAGTATGAGTTGTATGTTTCGGGCGAAAGATTTGAAGACCATCCTACGTCAAAAGTCATTCTAACGGATGTTACATACACAGATTCCAATAACATAACGCATACGGGAGCGCTTGTATACAAGTATGATTCAAGCATTGGCAAATGGTCGGCAAAGGACTATTATTCCTATTGGTCCTCAGCAACGGTCCCAGACATGTTCTACTTGACCGAGTCGCAGGTGAGGGAATTGATTGCCTCGAACAACAGAGGCATTCCTGCCAAAGGGTATGTCTATAATGGAACGGTAATGCCGGGAACACCATTTGAGAACAATGTCCGCGTGACAGGCATTGATTTGCCTGATACATACACATTGGCATGGAATACTACTGGTTCGGTCACAGCAACGGTTTATCCAGAGAATGCATCGTATGATTCCGTCAGGTGGGTCATGGATTCCTACGACTATGCCAGGGGATCAACGAGTTCAGACGACAACCGAAAGACAGTTACGCTGAGGCCGCAAGCGGAAGGAACTTTTACCCTCACAGCAACAACAGAGGATGGCGGTTTTTCAGATAGTTGCGTTGTGACAGTAAGGAAGTTCCCAGTCGAATCAATCGAAATCGAAAATGGCGATTTTTCCCTCAAGCATTATGAAGAAGTGCAGCTATCGACTGTGTACAATCCGACATACGCCGTGGACAAGTCGGTAACCTATGAATCATCTGATACATCAGTGGTATCGATCATAAAAAGATACTCGTCGTATTACGCATACGCTTCAGGGCTGGGCACTGCCACAATCACGGCTACCTCTGGCAATGGCAAAACCGATACAATCACGGTGACGGTGCTTGAATGCATGCCGGATTCAATAGCCTTTGATAATGAGGAAAATGAAATATCCTTGAACAATACCACGTCTATCCGGTATTCAATCGAGCCTAGTCGGGTTACAAATGATTCAGTTACAGTTGTTTCTGCCGATGAATCCATCGCTACCATTGAATCAGCATCGGGCGGAAATGTGCGTGTGAATGGCGTAGGAGAAGGAACAACGACATTGACCATCACAACGGCCAACGGAAAGACGGATACATGCAGCGTGACGGTAAAACCTGTAGAGCTTTCATCAATTAAGTTCAGAAAAGCATCTTATGAGTTCAATGGCGCTGAATCTGGATATGTTTACTTTGACATGTATCCATCGAATGCTTCAGACAAGACGCTTGTGGCGACATCCAGCGACCCAAGCATATTGCGTTTTAGCAGTCCAACCACTTGGTATGTGTGGGGACGATCTTATAATAGCGGTACAGTGACATTGACCCTCACGGCAAGCAATGGCGTATCTGCCAGCTGTGAGGTAAAAGTCAATCCCGTCTATCCAGAGACAATTGCGTTTAATGAGGAAACAGGCAGTTGCAGCGTTGGTTCAACGGTAGGATTGTCATATGCCATTATGCCAAGCAATGTGACTGAGAAGGAAGTGACATTTGCTTCAAGCAATGAGTCTGTTGCTCAAATCGAATCGAAAGGCAATGGCTATGCCTACATCAAGGGTGTTTCCCCTGGCAAGGCGACAATCACGGCTACCACTGTAAATGGCTTGACTGCAACGAGTGAAGTCATGATCAATCCAATCGAGGTATCGCGTGTCACAATTAATTATAGTACAATTTCAGCAAACGTTGGGGAAGACCCCAGGCAACTTACGGCCACGGTGTATCCGACAACTGCCACCGACAAGTCATTGACATGGAGTTCTTCCGACCCTTCAGTGGCAACGGTGGATCAAACGGGGCTGGTAAGAGGTCTCAAAGAAGGAACGGCAATCGTTAGCGCCGTGGCAAACAACGGCATTAGCGGCACATGCCAGGTGAATGTTCGTTTCTATCCTGCGACAGGCATAGCGCTGGACAAGAACTCCTTGTTAATGGGGGTGGGAGATTCAGGAACGCTGTCAGCGACAATCAACCCTAGCAATGCTTCGGACAAGACGGTTACATGGACATCATCTGATCCATCGGTCGCAACGGTAGACAACAATGGCACTGTGATGGCCAAGGCAGAAGGAACCACGACAATTACGGCATCAACGCACAATGGCCTAACGGCGCAATGCATGGTAACTGTCGATAACAATTATCATATGGTGTCTTTTTCAGCCAATGGCGGAAGTGGAGAACCTTCCTTCATTGGAAAAGAAAATGGTGTAGCTGTGGCATTGCCCGATACAGTTCCAACGCGGTTCCCGTATAACTTCCTTGGCTGGAGTGGCAATCAAGATGCTACGGTGGCGGACTATCTGCCAGGCGATAGTTTCAATGATGATTCTGTTTCCACATTATATGCGGTATGGAGCGAAGCATCTTCTAAGACAATGCCTTTTGTAGACAGTGTCGATATTCTGATGGGTGGTGCTTGCCACTATATGCGGCTCATTCCTCCGACAAGTGGAAAATATACGATTTCATCGAGTGGAAGTCTGGATACATATGGTTACTTGTATGATTCAAATGGAGCAAATCTGGCAAAAAATGACGATGGAGGATTAGGACACAACTTTTCGATTACCTATGTCTTTGACAGCAATGAAACATACTATTTGAAAGCAAACTTCTATTCTTCGTGGCAAAAGGGTTCCTTTGGCATTGAGGCAGTCCAAATCATTGATGCTGAATCGGTAACGCTAAACAAAACAACGCTAATGCTTGCGGAAGGGGCATCGGAGACATTGCTTGCTACGGTATTGCCAAACAATACGACTGACAAAACGCTGACATGGACATCAAGCGATACATCCATTGCGACCGTTGACAGCAATGGATTGGTTTCCGCTATCGCGGAAGGAACTGCTGAGATTACCGTTTCCACAAGCAACGGGAAGACAGCGACATGCTCCGTCACGGTTGGCGAATTTAGGTTTGCGGAGATTACAAGACAACCGGAAAGCCAGTTGGTCGTCAAAGGCGAGATGGCAATTGTATCGCTGGCAGCAAGCGGCGATGGCTTGACATACCAATGGTACTTGAAGAACAAAACGGGAACCAAGTTCTCCAAGAGTTCGGTTACAAGCGATACCTATAGCGTCAAGATGTCTGATGCCGTCGATGGACGACAGATATACTGTGTTGTCATGGATCAATATGGCAATCGGCAGACTTCTAATACGGTAACCTTGACACAATATGTGGAACTCTCGATTGTGGAACAGCCAAAGGATGTCTTTGTCAAAGACGGTGAGAAAGCCGTGGCAACAGTGGAGGCAACTGGCAATGGCTTGACATACCAATGGTATCTGAAGAACAAAACGGGGGTCAGGTTCTCCAAGAGTTCCGTTACCAAGAACACATACACCGTTACGATGTCCGATGCTGTGGATGGCAGACAGATCTATTGCGTGATCAGCGACCAATACGGCAGCCAGGTAACCTCCGATACCGTCACGCTGTCGCAAAGCAAACCCCTTGCGATCATCACCCAGCCCCAGAGCGTTTCTGTCGCAAATGGACAGAAAGCGGTAGCCTTGGTTGAGGCAACGGGAGAAGGCTTGACGTATCAGTGGTATCTCAAGTCCAAGACAGGGACAAAGTTCTCCAAGAGTTCCGTTACCAAGAACACATACAGCGTTACGATGTCTGATACAGTCGATGGCAGGCAAGTCTATTGCATTGTATCCGACCAATACGGCAATTCAGTTACATCAAATACAGTGACATTGACGATGAAAGCACAGCTTGCCATTGTGACGCAGCCAAAAGACGTGACCGTTGAAAACGGCCAGACGGCAAGGGTCACGGTCGAGGCAACAGGCGCAGGCCTTAGCTACCAGTGGTACATCAAGAACAATACGGCAACCAAGTTCTCCAAGAGTTCAGTCACAAAGAACACGTATAGCGTTACAATGTCCGATACAGTCGATGGCAGGCAGATCTATTGCGTTGTATCTGACCAATACGGCAATTCGATCACTTCAAACACGGCGACTTTGCACAAGTCTGCAACCTTGGCGATTGTGACACAGCCACAAAATGTCACTGTCGCAAAGGGAGAACAAGCCAGGGTAACGGTTGAAGCAACGGGTTCAGGCCTGGCTTATCAATGGTATGTCAAGAACAAGACAGCCACGAAGTTCTTCAAGAGTTCGGTTACCAAGAAAACATACAGTGTCACGATGTCCGATGCTGTCAATGGCCGTGAACTCTATTGCATCGTTACCGACCAGTATGGCAACAGCGTGACAACAAGGACAGTGAAGCTATCGCAGGTCGCAACATTGACGATTGTTGAGCAGCCTTACGATGTATACGCGGCTATTGGCGACAGGGCCTCGACAAATGTAGTTGCCCAAGGTTCAGGCCTGACATACCAATGGTATGTCAAGAACAGAGCAGCAACGAAGTTCTCGCTAAGCTCGGTTAAGTCGGCGACCTATTCAACGACCATGACAGACAATGTCGATGGCAGGAAGGCGTATTGCATCATCACGGATGCCAATGGAAACCAGGCTCAGACAGTCACCGTCACATTCACGAAGATTGACAGACCTTCGAATATCAGAATTGGGCTGGAATAGTCTGACGGGATGGTTACCGAGTGGCTGATGGGATGGAAGATGCGAAAAGGGAGGATATGACCAATCATGATGAGTAAGACACACATTACCATTGGGATCGCCACCTCCGTGGCAATCACTACGCCGATGACAGTCAGGAGAATCTTTTTCCTAAAATTCCACCCATGATCAGTCCAGAAGACTCTTTTGGAAAGGCAATTTGTGAAGCGTTTTGTTGACATGAAAAAAGAAGGCGGGTAAAATGAAAAACACTTGAAATGGAAGGAACTGGCATGGATGGCAATCAAATCTACAATCGCGAAACAAGCTGCTGGTTAGCCGACTGCATTGTTCTAAGTTCAGTTCCAATCGTTTGCCAGGCATTTGCGCCTTTGGCGCAATTCATTGGACAAAGGACGGAATATATTAATCTTCGTACACTGTCCAGGGATGCCGAGAGTTTCAATGGTTTTTTCATTCGCGTATTAAAGCAGCCTGTGACGCCAAGGCATCGCATGCATCTTCAATGGGTGTGCCGCCCTGATTCAAGACGCGGCATTCTGCAATTGCTGAAGATTCAATAGACGCATGACCAATATGCTCAAACAGGGAATCCGTGCCCTTGCCCTCATTGAAGGGCTGATAGGACCCAAGGATCGTGCAAGAAGCCTGTGACGATGAAGTACCCTGCAAATAGGAGCTTGAGCAATGCAAATGCCTGTCGCATAATCCGCATGAACAGCAAAAGGGAACCTTTCCGCATTCCATGTCTTGGATTCTGGGCTGTATCTCCTAAAGCAAACGTGGTTCGAAGGCGGACAAAGCTTCTGATGACGGGAACGGAGATCCATATATCCAGCCAATGCTTTACAGAATTTGTGGTAAAACGCAAACGCTGAAAAAGAATTATATAAAATGCATGCAGCATTAAGCAAGGCGGACAGAGAATGATTCCCAAAATCTCTGTGCTGATTTGACTTGTATAATACAGAAAGAGGCTTTAAATGAAAAAAACATATGAGAGAATGCTATCCATTGTTATGTCGCTTTTTCTAATGGTCAGCCCTGCAAGTACCACTGTTTTTGCAAATGAGGCAGAAACCATTGGGGATGAAGCGATTGAAGAGGTGGCAAAAGAAATCGCTGAAGCAACAGAAACCGAAGCTGAAGGCGAGAATGACGAAACCGTTGGCGAGGTGATTGAAGGACTGGTGCAAGAGCCTGCTGAAACCGAAAGCTCCATTGAGGAAGATGCGGTGGTGAATGAGGGCGAACCCCAGGAAGAAGGGGCAGGCTTGGCTCAAGGCAATGAAGAGCCTGAGGCAACAACAGAAGTAACAGATACTGAAGAATCAAGGCAAGAAGAAGTTGTGGATGCTGGTGAAACAGTCGCCATCGAGGATGGTGGTGCAGACGAAGCGGCAGAGGAAGAGCTTTCCCAGGCGGATGTGTTGGAACAGATTGAACAAATCCCAGAGTACTCCGATGCATCCGATCCAATGGGCGAGAACCAGAGCAGATGGGATGAAGTTGTTGAAATCTCTGAAGGAACCTACAACGTTGGCATCGGCATAGGGGAGAGGGCTAAGTTCAGCTTTACCCCCAGCGAAAGCGGGTGGTACGTTTTCCGCGGATATGCCTACGAGTTATGCCATGTCGAGCTTTACGATTCCGACCATAACTATCTGAAAGGCAAAAGATTTTCTAGCTGGAACCATTTCTCGTTTGGTGCAAGCCTTGAGGCAGGCACCACATACTATTACGAGGCTTACTGGGATATATCTGTCTACTCTGGGAACATGAAGGTCACGCTTGAAAAGTATGCTCCAACCGAGATCACCGAAGGCACCTACACCGTTAGCATCGGCGCAGGGGGGAGGGCTGAGTTCAGCTTCACCCCCAGCGAAAGCGGGTGGTACGTGTTCCGCAGCAATGCCAGCCAATATTGCAATGCCGAGTTGTACGATTCTGGCTATAACTATCTGCGAGTCGATAATGGCAGGCCCTATTTTTGGATGGTGTCAAGCCTAGAGGCAGGCGCTACATATTATTACGAGGCTTTTTGGGATGATTCCGCTGCATCGGGGAACATGGATGTCACGCTAGAGAAATATTCACCGGTAGAGATCACTGAGGGGACCTACACCGTTAGCATCGGCGCAAGGGAGAGGGCTAAGTTTAGCTTTACCCCCAGAGAAAGCGGCGTGTACGTTTTCCGCGGCAATGCCGGCGGCTGGTATTGCAGAGTCGATCTGTACAATTCTGGCCGTAACTATCTGAAAAACACTTCTGGGGTGCCCAATTTCCGGCTTGTTGCAAGCCTAGAGGCAGGCGCAACATACTACTACGAGGTTTTGTTGGAGTCTCCCACCGCATCGGGGGACATGGATTTCACGCTAGAGAAATATTCACCGGTAGAGATCACTGAGGGGACCTACACCGACAACACCGGCGAAGGGAAGGTGGCTGAGTTCAGCTTCACCCCCAGCGAAAGCGGCGTGTACGTTTTCCGCAGCAATGCCGACCAGTATAGCTTTGCCTACATGTACGATTCCGGCTATAACTATCAGCATTATGCTTATGGCGAGCCAAATAATTTCTGGCTTGTTGCAAGCCTAGAGGCAGGCGCTACATACTACTACGAGGTTTACGGGAGTGATATGGAGGTCACGCTTGAAAAGTATGCTCCAACCGAGATCACCGAGGGCACCTACACCGTTAGCATCGGCGCGGGGGAGAGGGCTGAGTTCAGCTTCACCCCAGTCGAAAGCGGTCTGTACGTGTTCCGCAACAATGCAGGCCAGAATAGCTGTGCCAAGCTGTACAATTCTAGCTATTACTATCAGCAACATGTTTATGGCGAGCCAAATAATTTCCGGCTTGCTGCAAGCCTAGAGGCAGGCACTACATACTACTACGAGGTTTTTTGGGATGATCCCACCGCATCGGGGGACATGCAGGTCACGCTAGAGAGAGACGGCCAGCCGATTCCACACGCCCCTTTGGAGATCGTGGCGCAGCCTGAAAGCGTGAAAGCCTACATGGGCGAGAAGGCTGTGGTGACGGTGGAAGCCAGCGGGGAAGATCTGACCTACCAATGGTATCTCAAGAACAAGACTGCATCCAAGTTCTCCAAGAGTTCGGTGACCAAGAACACCTACTGCGTGACGATGAGCGATGCCGTTGATGGCAGGCAACTCTATTGCGTCATAACCGACATCCATGGAGATTCCGTGACGACCGATACCGTTACCTTGTCTCAAATCGAGAAGCTGACCATAGCGGCGCAGCCTGTGGATGTGACTGTTGCAAATGGAGAAAAGGCGGCTGTCGCCGTTGAGGCAACGGGCGAAGGCCTGGGCT
>OMYM01000322.1 GCA_900315225.1 uncultured Erysipelotrichaceae bacterium
GCTCTTACTGGCAGGTTTGACTTAACCTTGGGGACCCTTGTTTCTTTTATGTCGTTGAACAGAAGCTTTTCCATGCCGATCACCCAGATATCCCAGCAATTCGCAAGCATCGTCAATGCGATGGCTGGTGCGGAACGTGTTTTCTCCATTATGGATGAACCCTCTGAGTTTGACGAAGGGTATGTCGAGCTGGTTAATGTCAAGGAAGAAAACGGCGAACTTGTTGAGACTAAGGAAAAGACAGGCATGTGGGCATGGCGTCATCCTCATAAGGCGGAAGGAACGATTACATACCAAAGGCTCCTTGGCAAGGTCGACCTGTATGACGTAGACTTCAGCTATGATGGCAGGAAGACGGTTCTTCATGATATTACAGTTAATGCGGCTCCTGGACAAAAGATCGCCTTTGTCGGATCTACCGGAGCTGGCAAGACAACGATTACCAATTTGATCAATCGCTTTTACGATATAGCAGATGGAAAGATCCGCTACGATGACATCAACATTAACAAGATCAAGAAGCCAGATCTTCGAAGATCACTGGGGATGGTTCTTCAGGATACGCATTTGTTTACCGGCACAGTCATGGAAAATATCCGTTATGGAAGATTGGATGCGACAGACGAAGAATGCATTGCGGCAGCCCAGCTAGCCCGTGCCGATGGCTTTATCCGTCGCTTGCCAGATGGATACAAGACGATGTTAAAGGGAGATGGAGGAAACCTTTCCCAAGGCCAGAGGCAATTGTTGGCGATCGCCCGTGCTGCTGTAGCAGATCCGCCTGTTATGATTCTGGATGAGGCGACATCCTCCATTGACTCTCGTACAGAAAAAGTGGTACAGGAAGGAATGGACGCATTGATGAATGGGAGAACAACATTTGTCATCGCCCATCGTCTATCTACCGTCCGCAACTCAGATTGCATCATGGTTCTTGAAAACGGTCGTATTATCGAAAGAGGCAGCCACGATCAACTGATTGCTGCCAAGGGAAGATATTACCAACTCTACACAGGTAATGAAATTGGCGATTGATTTACTGGATATCGCAAGCTTCAACCTATGCTCGACAACATAATGAGGTAGAATGATCCATTGTCTGTCCATAGGCATAATCGTTCTGCTATGAATATTCTTGCGTATAAAACACCTGGAATTAACTGGGTGTTTTTACTTGTATATAGTCGTTTCGTGTGACCCACAGGCGAAGCGGCTTTGGCGCACTTCGCCTGTAGTCAACGAAATTTTCAGTTGTCAGAGAACCCAGCGCTTCCACTTCGTGTATGCGCTTTCTTTTATAAATCGAATTTCTGAAGTACAATCTTGTGAGGGCTTGCGTTGCCTGTATTTCTTACGCAACACAAGGACAGTATACTTGGATGCCAGATATGAAGATGTTCCCGCAGAGCCATATATTCTGGCAATAACATTTGCCAACGACTCCCATATTCAGCTTCAATGAAAAACCAAATATGATACAAGTATACTCCAAACCAGACAAAAGTCAATGATCAACGCAATAAATTTCTGGGGTAAAATTTACAAAAACTGAATAATTATCACAATTATACAATATTAATACTTAATAATGCACTTGAAAATGAAAATATTTTCTTACATAGAAGTTAGCTAATCTCTGGCGCGCGGCATTCTTTTTTCGCCACTCTGGACAAACATTTCTGGAAATGCTTTCATTTAAAATGCAAAATGCTAAAGCGCTGCGAGTAAAAGCAGAAACACAATTGGGTGGAATTCCACAATGCCCGCCTACTGTCATATGCAGAACGATCAAATGTCTGTTCTGGAATATTGCCAGATGTTTTTTCTGTGCTTTGGGCATAAAAAAGGAAAAAATGCTGAATGTGATATATAATCGATATCAGAGTAGAAGTGGAGCGTGTTTATGGAAAACGTAATACTCATGACGGGCGGGACGGGTTTTCTTGGAACAAAGATCGTGTCTGCGCTGATACAAGACAACGACAATAAAATCTATGTATTGACCCGAGCAAAGAACGAGGAGGAGGGATACCATCGGCTGAAAGCCGCATGGTATCCATTTAAGAAGCTATACGATAAGATTGGTATTCAAGTCTTTCCGGTAACAGGAGATATCATCGTAGAGAATCTGGGCATGGAAGAAGCCAAAAAGAATATGCTACAGAAGGAAGCTACCTTGGTGCTTCATACGGCAGCCGAGGTTGGCTTGACCAAAAACAAAGACGAGCTGATGTCAATCAACCGCGATGGAACGGCGAATGTGCTTGCCTTTGCCAAGGGAATGGAGAAACTGGAACGCTTTGTCCATGTCTCCACGGCATATGTGGCAGGGCAAAAGAAAGGGCTGATAAAAGAAGAACTGCATGAAGGGATTGGCTATGCGAATTTCTATGAACAAAGCAAGGCTGAAGCAGAGAAACTGGTCAGAGAATCAGGGCTTGCCTATTCCATTTGTCGTCCAGGTATGATCATTGGCGACAGCAAGGATGGTTGGGTGAAGAACTTCAACACGGTCTATTATGTCTTGAAGCTTCTTTTGCAAGGGAAAATTCGGGTATTGCCAGTGGACAAAGACATGGGTTTGAACGTTGTTCCCGTGGACTATGTGGCGGAATCCATCGTGAAGATCGCCTTTGATCCTGTAGGCGAAGGGAAAATTTTCCATTTGACTTGTCCCCAGGACAAACAACCCAAGGCAAAGGAATTGCTGGAATATTCCATGGCATGGGCCAAGGAGAATCTTGACGTATCCTTGCCAAAGGTGTTCTTTGTCCCATCCATGGGCATTGAAAAAGCAGGGATTCTCTACAATCGGAAGGAGGATAAGAAGAAGGACATCATTTCCAATCTGTTGTTACTATCTCCATACTTTGCGACCAACAAGCAATTTGAGCGTACAAACAGCGATGCCATAGGTGCTATATTTACCTACGAGTGGCGCGAATACATGGACTCCATATTGGCGTATGCCTGCCGCAAGAACTTCATGCACCAGTATGGCAAAACGGTGTTTGAACAAGCCATGGATAGACGCAACAGTGTCCGCCATCCGATGCATTTCCACGATGTGAACAGAGATGGTGTCAGCGATGTCACGGGTCAAGAAGTAAATGATCTTGTCCAACGCATTGTCGATGCCCTGTATGCCTGGGGTGTGCGCAAGGGCGACAAGATTGCCTTGACGGGAATCAACAGCGTTCAATACATGGCATTGGACATGGCGCTAGGAATCAGCGGCTGCGTCAGTGTGCCGATCTACTACACCACACCAATCGATGAAGTGCAATTGTTACTGGATAAATCCGGAGCCAAGTGGTTGTTTGTCGGCGATAAACGGATCATGCAACAGATTGAAAAGCTCGCCAAAGACATCAAGACCGTTGTCTTCTCAGATGGCTTGTCCGTTCATAAGACAGGTGTCATTCATTGGGAACAATTCCTTTATGAAGCAAACGCTCCCGCTCCAAGACAATCCCCCGATCCAGAGGATCTGGCAACGATCCGCTATACCTCGGGGACAACGGGAGAACCCAAGGGAGTTAAATTCAATTTTGCCCAATTAGCGTGGATGGGGGAAGTGTTGACTAATCTGGTGAGTTGGGAAAGCCGCAATCGTCCTTTGCGCTATCTCTCTTTTCTGCCATTGAGCCATGTCGTGGAAGGAATCCTGGCATCCTATGCCCCGTATTATATGGTTGCCGATGTGGATTTCTATTTCCTGAATGATTTTGGCTCCCTGACTGAAGCCTTGCCCAAAGTACGACCAACGATCTTCTTCTCGGTACCAAGGTTCTATGAAAAGCTTTGGGATCAAATGAGTGCGACCAAGACAGGCGAAACATACCTGAAGATGAAAGATGGACCGATGAAGAAAGCCTTGGCAGTGGTGTTGAAAAGAGCGCTGCTAAGAAAAGCTGGATTAGATGCTTGTGAACAACTGATCGTGGGGTCTGCCCCAATCAGTGAATCCCTGCTTCGCAACTATCGAGAGCTTGGCATTGAGATCTATAACGCCTATGGTCAGGCAGAAGCACCGTTGATCACCATCAATCGTTTGAATGATAACGTCATTCCCACCATCGGCACCCCATTGCCCGAGACAACGGTAATGGTTGCGGAAGATGGCGAACTGATTGTAAAAGGACCACAAGTATGCCTGGGATATTATGGATTGGAGACAGATACGATCAAAGACGGTGTGTTGAAGACAGGTGATCTGGGTTATATCGGTGAAGATGGTCACATCATCCTGCAAGGAAGAAAGAAGGAAATGATCATCACCGCCTATGGCAAGAATATTTCCATACCCAAGATCGAAGAGCGTCTCAAGAGCATTCCTGGCATAGCGGAAGCGGTATTAATCGGTGAAAAACGTCCGTATTGCACAGCCTTGTTGTGGCTGGAGAGACCAGTAGACGACCTCGATGCCAAGATTGCGGAAATGAACGAAAATCTCTCCCACCCGGAAACAATCCGTCGCTATACGATCATTGAAACCCCATTGAGCATCGCCAAGGGAGAACTGACACCCAACCTAAAGGTGAAACGAGCAAACATCGAAGCACATTATGCGAAAGAAATTGAGGTAATGTATCTTTGAGAGAACAGATATCCCGCCGTCTCTTGCGGTATCTAGAGACACATGAATCCCGTCTCTTCCAGCGAATAGAGCTACAGGTTTTGTTGTATCTCACTGCCAAGGCATTCTCCATCCCTGCGAAAAACATTCTCTTTCTGCCACATGAAAAGGCACTAGAAACCTATGCCTTGTTCACCCGCGATGCCATGGCAAGACCAACGGAAAGAGAGAGAATCTACAATCTATCACATTCCTTGGGCGAAAAAATCCGAAGAATCTCGGGATTGAAGGACACATGTGACCTTGATCGATTGATCTTCTATCTCTACAAGAACCTCGATATCACCATGGAAGGTGATTTTACGAATGGGGTCAAGATCCCGCATTGCTATTTCAGCGAGCGTTACTCCCCATCCCAATGCGCCATCATGTCTGCCATGGATTCCGGCATTGTTACTGGAATCCATGGTGGAAGTGAACTGACATTTCAACAAAGACTCACGGAAGGCCATCCCTTTTGCTTGGCTTTCATTGAAAGGAGAACAGAATGAACAAGAAAACAGCCATCGTCGTCGGCACAGGTGCCGGTGGCGCCCAAGTGGCGAAAAAACTCCAGGGTGACTACCAAGTCACCATGCTAGAGGCTGGAAAAGAATTCAAGCCTTTCCACTATTCCATCGATGGATTTGCCCGTTTACGCAAAAGTGGCATGTTCTTTGATGAACGCTTGATCCGACTCTTGTTACCAAACATGATTGTTGACAAGTCGGAAGACATGGTCATGGTCTATGGCAAAGGCGTTGGCGGCACCACTACCTTGGCAACCGGCAATGCTGTTCGCTATGATGGCGACCTGAAGAAACTTGGCATTGATCTAGATGATCAATTTACCCAGTTATACAAGGAACTCCCCATCACCACCCACCACCAATACCAATGGACAGATACGACCAAGAAAATGTATCAAATTTTTGAAGACATGGGATTAAATCCCATTATCACACCTAAGTTTTTACGTCCTGAATCATGCATTGAATGCGGTCATTGCGCCATTGGCTGTCCAACAGGAGCCAAGTGGGACACCCGTGAACTCGTCACGCAAGCAGTGGAAAATGGCGCTACTTTAATCACCGATTGCACCGTCACCGACATCAAGATTGAAGACGGCAAGGCAATTGCGGTCAATGCGAAGCACAAGGGAAGAAAGACAACATATGAGGCAGATGTCATTGTATTGGCCGCAGGGGGATTCAATACCCCATTGATCCTGGAACATTCTGGCATTGAATGCGACAAGACATTGTTCGTTGATCCCGTGCTTTGCGTTGCCGGTGAATTGGATTCCATTGGTCAAGACCAACAGATCCTCATGCCATTCATCTCCCAGCAAGATGGCTACATTCTCTCCCCCTACATGGACTACCTCAGCTTTTTCTTTAACAAGAAATGGCATCATCCCATGAAAAACATCGCCAGCATGATGATCAAACTGGCCGATGTGGAAACCGGCTATGTCACCGACAAGGCCATTCATAAGCAAATGACCGGCAAAGATAACGCAACCATGGCAAAAGCCATTGGTCAAAGCCGCGAATTCCTCGCTCGCCTAGGAATCCCAGAATACAACCAGTTCATGGGAACCTTGAACGCTGGTCACCCAGGAGGAATGTTGCCATTGAAGGAAGAGCAGAAAGACACCCTGCATGATGATCGTCTTCCCGCAAACCTATATGTGGCAGATGCGACAATCCTTCCCAAAGCCATGGGAAATCCACCCATCCTGACCATTATGGCATTGGCAGGAAAAATCGCCGATATCATCAAGGAACAGTAGAATACCTTGCGATTGTCCTTCAATCGCAAGGCTTTTTCACATAATATATGATCGAACACCACTCCATAAAGTAAGTCTGAAAAACCATATAGCTGCCGCACGTCTTTGAGGCTTACTGTTGTTTTGGCTTTCAATTGCGAAACAACTGAGTCAAATCCGAATGATATACTCGGATGCACAAAAAGCAGGAATGCTGCATGGTCTGCCAGTTGTTGTATGCGGAACGATTGTGAATTTCTATTCCATATATTTGATCGTTTCGGTATAAAACCATGTTCCAGATTTATTATACCTCTGGTATGGAAATTACGTGTGACCGACAGGCGAAATGCTTTGGCGCACTCCGCCTGTCGGTCAACGAAATCCTTGGTTGTCAGAGAACCCAACGCTTCCACTGCATGTGAGCGCTTTCTTACATAAATCGAATTTCTTAAACACAATATCGTGTGAAGCATGCATTGCTTGGATTTTCCCTCACAACGCAAGGACGGTATACTCGGATGCCAGATATGAAGGTGTCCCCCACTACACCATATATTCTGGCAATAACATTTGCCAACGATCCCAGTATTCGGTTTCGGTGAAAAACCGAATATAATACCAGTGTACTCCAAACTAGAAAAAAGTCAATGAGCAACACGGTAAAAATTTGGAAGAGAATATTTGAAATCCGAATAATTAAAATATATGAATGAGAAATATACATAATAACCAAATTGAAAATGAAACAACTTTCTTTCGGTAGAAAAAATAGATTTCCTGCGCGCGCAAAGTCCTTTTCTCGTTTCGCTAGATGTAGCAATCTGAAAATATTTTCACAAAATGCTCAATTTCAAAAAAACTAACAATCGAAAAGAAAGCATGTGCAGTTTTCTTCAGAAATATACTCAGAAGCATATTATACTAGAGCGATCAAATATCTGAAACAGATATTGGACTATTCCAGTATAACACAATCACTCTCATTGGCTTGCTGTTCATCCTGCTCTTTTTGTTTATTGAAGGGATGTTTCAATGGAAATAACATCTCTCCGCATAATAATCTTGCATAATAAAGAACTACATATTTTAAGATTTTCGAATTCTATGTTATTCCTGACAACATGCTAAAAAAGAACATACAGCTTTGGAAACTTGCGGAAATTTGGTATAATGTCACACGGAGGTCATAAACATGAACTATACACGTCATGAAATGCAGGATGCCAGCCCAAAATCTTTCGCGGTTCCCTTGTTCTGGTCAAGGCTGATCGAGGCAACGGGTGAGCAGAGCGCGCTGACAAAAAGACAATGCAGGGAGCTGATGCGTGCCTACTGCTGTACGCTGCCGTATTTTGAGACCGACAAGAGCCACAGCTGGAAAATGATCGAGGACTTGAACAGGTACCTTACCGTTCCAGTCGATCAGAAGACCCTTGCGGACTTGGCCAGGGAAGGGGAGGGTTTCTACGACAGGGAAAAACCTTCCATCAGCAAGCTTGAGGACTACGTGCGCAAGGGAGCAGGATTCCATGAGGAAAGGCTTGCTGTCTATACGCTCGAGTACTGGGTATCCGCAAGGTCGTTCGCGGACAACCGTGAAAAGCTTGAGGAACTGCTTTTAAGATCAGGATTTTACCAGCTGTACAAAGACTGAAACAAACCCGCCTAGGCGGGTTTGTTTTCGTTTGCTTCACTATGAAGTGTGATTTCCTGATCTCTTCAACGGCTTGAAATGGCTGCACACAACCCCATCGCTGAATGTGTCAAACACAACGTCTGTCTATACTCCTTGCGTATCGAATTTCGACAAGATTTCCACATATAACGATAGGTAGACGATGCAGAATACCACATAATTGTACCTCTGAGTATAATCATATTTATCGATATGTTCGGTACTTTTTGCTTGGTGGTTCCGAGAATGCGTCAAGTATGTGCTGGCGTACCTCATAGTTGGGGATCCTGACGGTGCTGGATTCATAGTCGTAGGTCAGGTAGCCAAGATGGACAAAAACCGTCAGCAGCTTGTCTTGCGTGTTTAACTCGTCAAGACGGTTCTGGAATATTCGAGGATTGATTTGCACGTTCTCATAAACAAGCAAGTGGTCTATTGCATCATAGAGACAGTTAAAATGCGAATAGACGTAATCGGTAAACACCGCTGTGGATGAGGTCATCGGCCAATGGCTTGTATAATCGTCATTTTTCGCCGCCTCCACGATGGAAAACGGACAGTAGACCTTCTCAACGCCACGGACGCTATAGCCTTCGTACAAACTCTTCATCGTCTGTTCATCGGCATCGAATTTCTGACATACTTTGTGTACGTCTTCCTGGGTGAATCCAACATACCTTGCCAAGGGTCCTGGATCAAGCATAGTGTACTCCCGAAAGTCAGATAGACCAGACTGCGTGTTGTACCTGATGATGGGCAGGATGCCCGTCATATATGCGCCGGCAAGGTAAAAATCCGTGTCCTGTG
The DNA here is from genome assembly GCA_900315225.1 of uncultured Erysipelotrichaceae bacterium. GTDB lineage: Bacteria > Bacillota_I > Bacilli_A > Erysipelotrichales > Erysipelotrichaceae > Bulleidia. Next base: position 8,878 of record OMYM01000322.1, read on the forward strand.
AACAAAACAATGAACGAAGGAATTCGATGTAATCATCGATTATTGTTGGATTGTCCTTTTCTTCCCTTATGATCAGATCCCATTCATCGATGATTACAACGAATTGATGGGTGTTCGTGTCCTTGTTCTTTGCGTTCTCTTTTTCTTCGAGATATGCCACCACAGCAAGCATTGCTTTGCGTAGCGATGACTTTGGCGCGATTGAGACATCGGGATATTCCTCAGCCAACTCCTTCACGATCGTGTTTCGGATATACTGGACCAATGTTGGCTTCTTGCCATTGAAATCGCTCCAATCATTGTCTTGATTGCTCCAGTCATCCTTGAACGCAAGCAGATCGAAGCTGATGACAGGATGCTTGTTTAGGTGTTCCCTGAATGTGGGGTCTTTCTCTATTTCCGTCCGTTTGAATAAGTCTTCTGAATTCGCACCAACGGAATAGTATGCCGCAAGCATCCTGCATGAAGTGGTCTTGCCAAACATGCGGGGACGTGTGAAGCATGTTTCAAAGTCCTCCGTGGACAAGACAGAGTTGATGTATGAAATCAACCCAGTCTTGTCCACATAGTTTCCAGCTTTGAGCGCTTTGCGAAACCCCCGGTTATTTGGATTTACATGTGTTCCCATGAATTTCTCCTAACTGTATATGTATATCATACACTATAGTGCAAGTAATGTCAAGCTCTTTTTGGCGCTACTTGCATATGATATACCCTGACGTACAAATAGGTAGAATTCACCGTCATCTGCTTGCTGTTATATGTGGAACGATAAATACCTGTTCCCGATGTATGAGGCTTCCGCAAAGGGGGATCTTTTGTCAAGTTATGTAGAAACGTGGATTACATAATGGATATTCGCTCAATGTATCACGAAGCTTCAGACAACGAGGCTTGAACATTGCATATGTCAATCCTCCCGAAGCAACACTTCCCAATAAAGGGATCGCCGAGGCAACTGTATCCGCAAAAATCTGTTTCGTCATCGTGATTCCTACTGTCTTGGCGATGGTTTTGACAATGGGGTATAATGTCCCCTTGGTAAGAGCTTGCTGGGCAAGCCTCTTTGCTGTTTGCGCAGCAGCGCTCTCCGCCAGCTTGGTCAATGCTTTGTTTGCTCCACTTACCCCAAACATTACGCCAACAAACACCAACAACTGATTCAATGTCTCTGAATCTAAGTCATCTTCCCGCAAGTCAAATTCATCGAATCCATACAAATAAGCCAGTTCCTGGACAACCCTGAGAATATGTGCAAAGTATGACGTAATGTCCATCGTTGCCGAACCTACCGCCAGAGTTGGATTCACTGAGCTTGACAAGCTTGCTGTAAAGGACAATGCGGTCACCTTGTTTGTCTCGTATTCTACTACACTCTTAGCAATCTTGTTGACCATATCCAGCGGTACTCCCGCCTTTGCTGGGTTATACACGATGGCTTCATTGATGACGATCTCTGGGTAATACTTCTTCAGTTCTTTCCTCAGAAAGACATCTCGGTTGATTTTGACTCCTGGTGTCTTGATGGCACCCATCAAGACATTTTCAAATGTGATTTCATTCTTTATCTTTTCCATCAATCCTGGCATATGCGTATCCTTTTAGGTTGTCCTATGTCGATTTTATCACACACAGATTGACAATACAACAAAAAGATGAACAGGCGGAAAACACAGTATTGAAGCGTTTTCCGCCTGTTTTTTGTTCTTCGCAAAGAGTTGTCATTCGGCAATTACAATTGTTCAATGATACATGTGTGTTTCTTGTACGCGGGGTCATTCGCGTCTGTCTTCTCGTAGCTGATCCCCACGCAAAGGATGTTTCCAGTATAATTCTTTTCACGGATCTGATCAATTCCCGTCTTCACGGTCTTGTTCCACTTCAGTTCAATGACCATCGCGGGGTGCATCGGGTTCACGGGAATGAACGTCAGATCTGCATACCCCTTGCCAGCTGGTGCCTCGGGAATGATCGTGTAGTATGCCCTTGCGGCGTAGTAGGCAAACGACACGGCAATCGAAAGGGCGTGTTCATTGTTGTAGTCAATCGGCGCACAAGCGTTGTTGTGGCTCTTCTCCACCGCTTCCGCGACTTTGTCTGCCTGATGGTCCCATGTGGCTTTTAAAAGATCCAAGGAATCATTGATGACCTCGTGCAGCGCAACGTACTCCGGTGCCTCTTCCGAGGTTGCCGTGGCGAACTCCTACATCAGCTCACGGTTGGGGATGCGAACATCTTTGTTCTGGGCATCGTAGGTCAGGTAGCCCAGATGCACCAGCAGCGTGTATACCTGGTTCAGGCTTGCAAGGGAGGCAAAGTTGTTCTTGTACGCCTTTGCGTTTACCGGCTTTCTGTCGCCCTGCATCATTTCCAGAATGGAAGTCCGCAATCCAAGCATGTCGAGGTTGATGCAGCTCTGTAGGGCGACAAACGAGCTTGTCCTGTCCCAATGGTCGTCAATGCTCCCGCTGGAAAACGCCTTGGCGATGGACTTTGGGTTGAACACATGCAAGGACGTGTACTCCTTCACAGGATTGCCTTTTTCATCTTCCTCGTCCGTGTCAATTGCACAAGCCATTAGGTAGCCATCGTACCATCTCTTGTATGGATTATCCTTCTGCCATGCCGTTCGCAAAGAAACGCCACGTCTTCTGGCTCTTTGTAAAGGCATTTGTTAATGGATGCAGGTATATTTCCATGACATCCTCCTTATCGAGTCAATACACGATTTTGATTTTCTCGGGCGTTTCTTCATTGTAGGCGAGCTGAAGGGTATCGCCCACGGTTGGAACGGGATAGCTTGTTCCAATCCACTTTCTTTTAACATATTCCTTGCCATCTATCACGTATCTTACTTTGATGACATAGGGGAATCTTGCACCATCGAGTGGACCGAATCGTAAGATTTTGGTGTTTACTTTCAGCCACCATTGTTTCTTGGCTGAGATAATAGTTCCTGTTGTTCTTTTCATTTCCATGGCTCCGATATCGTATTACGTATGTATTTCCGTTCAAGATACTTGCGCTTGGAACGGTATTTCCTGCTTTTGGAATAATCTGTTTGTACTTCCTTTGCGATTAACAACTCTCTGTAAGGAACGGCTGTTTTTTCGTCCCTGAATTCATCGTTTTCAAAGATTTTCTCCATTTCTTCCAAGCATGCATCGATTCTCTGTGGGTTTTCCAAACCGATGTATTCAAGGATGATCATCAATGGTTCAACGACTGTTCTAGCAATGGATGCAACCTTGTACTGTTGGGCGATCTCTTGATAAATCTTATCCATGGCAGACCAATCACCAATGCTCTTGTAGATTTTTACGATATATTGTAAGGTGGTATCTTGTTTGGCAAGCTTTTTAAGATCCTCTAAGCATTCTTTCTTTCCAAGGTGAAAGAGACAGAATTTAAGGACAGTGGCGTAGTTATCCGTGATGCCATCGTTTTCAAACTGACCGTCTAAGCTTTCAAGTTCCTCCAAGATCCCATCAATGATTTTGTTATCGGCTTTTTGTTTAATCGCAATCGTTGCGGCAAGCACTAGAAAGTCTGTATAGTGCAAAGCGACATTTTCGTTTTCACAAGAAGCGAAGGTCATGTTAGCTTCATCCAGGCACTTGGATAGCTCCATTTTCTTTGTCTCGCAACTTTTTTTCAATCGATCCAGATACACGAAACACAATCCCTCTGACTCAATGTCGCCATCAAGCAATTGATGATATGCTTGATTTATCGCATCATCATCCATGCGCATCTTTTTGAAATACTGATTCATTCCCTCGACCACATGCTTGTCGATCATTGGGTTATGGAGGTTTTCTGCCGCAATGTCTAGCAACATTTGTTTCCAGGTTTCTCTAAGTTCCAGTGATTTGGAACAAGGCATGGCAAGGCTAAGACCTTCGGCGAAGTTTTCTGTGATGCCTATGTTATGGTAATTGCTGTAGAGTTCATGGAGTCTCTCGATGTGTTCTTTAATGATGCTTTCCTTGGCGGTCGCAAGAATCCTTTCCGTATGCACAACCGCCAATGTTATGGCAATGTTAACCGTTGGATGCACGCTGAACAGCATTTCGATCTTTTTGATCAAGACATCGATCATCGCCGGCGTTGTTGTACCGTGTTGCACCGCTATGCAAAGAGCAGCAGCGAGTGCCGTGGCGGTAAATTCGGTTTGGAATCCATCATCGTAGCGGATTCTTTTGATTTGCCTGATCACCTCGATGATTTTTTCAAGTTCTGTCACATTTGCTAATGAATAGCTATACGACAATGAAAGATACTCAGCGAAATCCTCATCCATGTATTCATCGTACAAGTCCCAGAGTTCATCAAGGAATTTGTTCTGCTCTTCTTCATCGACCAAGAACCCACCGGTTTCGGTTTTACAGTTGGCATGGAGAAGAAGGCTCATTGCCTCGGCATATAAAACCGCAAAGCTGCGTTCATGATACTCTGTCTTATAGGTAGATTGAATATCCTCGAATATCTTTCTCTTCTTGTCCCACGGTTTGTCTTCAAACAATTCCATCTTTTCTTCCAACTTATTTAAAGCAATATCTTTCTTGGTGAAGACGAATTCTTTTTTCTTTTCCTCTGTCCGTGGTTGCTTCGGTTGTTTTGGTTGTTCTGTCTTTTTCGCTTCTACGAAATGATTGGATATATATTCTTCACGCCAAGGCTCATCGTTTGAGCAACGCTCTAAATCCCTTTGAAGCCGATCAAGCGCTATGCTAACGCTGTAATCGGGAATAGAATTCATGAAGCTGCGACTGATGCCACTACGTTGCATATCCTTTTTAGCAAGGCTTTTGTCAAGCTTGACAATGCGCAATTTCTTTGCGCCAATGGCGTTTGCTGCATTAGCAAACAAAGCTATGCAGAACTGAGACTTATCATATGCCCCAGAGCGAAAAGCAATGAACAGATCGCAGCCAGAGACTATATCTTTTACCTCTTTGTCCAGGACATCGGAATTGTTCTCACCTCCCGCAACGACATACACACTGTTCTTTTCTGCCATGGCATCGACGTTTTCCTTGACACGATCCAAATCCTCGCAAGCATAGCTTATGCAAATGTATTTTTCTTTTCCCATGTTGTCACCTCCTTTTATCTATAGTCTCACAATTCATGCATGTTGTCAATCGTAGAATGAGCGGTATATGGTGATCAGCGGAAAAATAGTGTTCAGTGATAAACAGACAATTCCTTGATCTTTTTATGCACCATGTTTGTTACCGCCACGGGAACAAACTCTTCCTCTAGCGCATCATTGTGATTTGTGTATGCAAAACTGTTTCCGTAACAATCTGTTGTCATCAATTCTTTTTTGATGTTTATATCCTTGTTAACGGTGATCCCGTATCAGGAACATAATTTATTTTTTGGGTTGTATCATTGGTTTCGGTCAGGAGGTGGACTATGGATTAGAGATGAAAGAATGATCACAAGCTGGCTTTCGCCAACAAAAAATGCACGTTTAGACTGATTTTGAATGAAAGGGGGAACTTGGAAATGTTCCAAAGACGAATGGTCTATTTGATTGTCGCAACGATAGCGTTGACACTGCTTAAGCCGATTGAGGCATTGGCGGATGGGGCGTATGAGGTGCCGGAATTTGGCTTCATGGAGCTGGATGGAAAGAAGTATTGGTATGAAGAAGGAAAACGACAGGGGGTATTTGGCGATCCAAAGAATATCTGGGATACAGAGTTTGGTGGCTTTGAGAGAGGACGTGAGATCTATGACCCTGTTTCCGATGCGTGGTATTGGCTGGATGCTGGGTTTGAAGGAGCAGCAGCCCTAGGCAAAGAGGTATTCATGCCATACATCTACCAGGAAGAAGAACAATGGGATGATGAGACAATACGTGTGAATGCGAATGAAGCAGATCATGGAATGGAGGACTACACGTATGAATGCATAAAGAACAAGATGGGAAAATGGATCAGGTATGATGAAAACGGTGCGATGTTAAAAGGATGGGTCACGATAGAAGGAAAACTTGCGGAACTCTATCCTGAACAAGCGGGAAACACATACTACTATGACCATAAGACAGGTCTCATGGCAAAGGGAGATATTGAGATTGATGGTGTTCTGTATCATTTTGATGAAGAGAACGGTGTCTTGGGCAATGGTGAAAAGCACAACATGATTCTACGTTCTGATTCAGACAGCTACTTCATTGGAGAAGATTCTGGTATATTTCATTTCTACCTGGAAACAGATATCATCGCCGAGGAAATCCCATTGTCATATGGGTATCAAGGTGATTTTGAACCATTGACTGTACCTATGATGGACAATGGCGAAGGTGGCGATGATATCGCAGGAGATGGCATATACAGCGCAGAAATTGCCTTGACAGAGGAAGAAGAAAACGTCATCGCATTTCAAGCGAAATACGATGGTCAGAGTTCTAATGAAATCCTTGTGAAGAGCTATTTGCCAATATCGGATGAAGCATTCACCGCAATCGCTGAAGTGGATCAGAAGATCATAGAAATGCTTGGCAATGAAGCATTCAGTCAGATGACAAATGAAGAAAGACAAGAAGCAGCTTTAGACACACTAAGGGAATGCGAGACAAATGGAATGATTGAAGAGGATTCTATTCTAGAGAATCCCGAAGCAAACGCGATTACCTTTGCCTACAAGGAAGGCATTCTGGGAATGGTATCATACGAAGAACCAAGCGCTGAGATGAACACACTTGGTTTTGACTCCATTAGCAGGGAAGAAGAGCCTGTTGGACCAAATGACACAGATCCAGAAAGAAGAGAAGCTGCTCAAAACACCGATGCTATGCCATGGGTAACATTTACCAATGATACATCATCCTTGGTAGGTGAGACCAATCCTACGTTCAAAGGGATCATCCTGAATTCTTTTCCAGCATTCGAAACCAAAGAAGAATTAATCGCATGCAGGACAACTTTCTATGAGAATCTTGAAGAAAAGTGGGATGGGAACGGTCTAGATACCACATTGATTGTGAATCCTACTGTGGATAATTACCGTGGGTTGGATGAATATAACATCGTATGCATTAGCACCCATGGCTCGATTGGCAGATGGAGGGAAGGAATGCTATGGTGGACAAAAAGCTATGAGATGCCTGTTATTTGTCTAGCGGAAGTATCCTCACAGGAAAAGGAAAAACAGTACGAACAGGAGTTGAAGGATCATCAGATACTGAAATTCAATGGTCAATATGCA
>OMYM01000326.1 GCA_900315225.1 uncultured Erysipelotrichaceae bacterium
AGAGGCATACCTGCAGGTGCCGGAAGAAACCGCCGATCTGTTGGCGCAAGACATTGCGCACATCGAGGAATTGATGGCCAAGGAGAATCTTGGCGTGGTCGATGCGACGGTGCGCTATGTCAAAGACAGAGCTTCCTATTCTCGCGGCACGCCGGCAATGCCTGAAGGGCGTGATTTCGTGGATTGGTTTTTGCACGATTCCGATACCGGCTATTGCGTGCATTTTGCTACGGCAGGGGTATTGTTGCTAAGGATGCAGGGAATTCCAGCGCGTTACGTCGTTGGCTTCATGGCATTTAAGGGAGGCACCGATTTCTCCCCGGTATACGAGAAGGATGCGCATGCCTGGATCGAGTGGTATGATGGCGCAAATGGCTGGCAAATGGCGGATGCGACTCCCAGCGTTGAAGAACGCACGCAGTCGCAAGATGAAGTGATCCCGCCCGAACAGGATGAAGAAGACATTCCCACCCCGGAGACTGTCGAAGAAAGCGAAGAACCATCCATAGAACCCCAGGAAGTGGAAGAACCATTTGTCGTTCCCACGGCAGTGTACATTGTCCTATGGTATGGGTTGTACCAAGTTGTCGTGTGTGGCTTGCGGGAGATTTGGCTGGAAAGATGCAGTGACAAGGAAAAGGTGTTGCGCAGGTATCGGCTTGCTAGAAGGCTGGATAGGCAGAATGCCAAGAATCTTTCTTCCGTTGCGCAACGAGCGCGTTTTTCCAACCATGATTTATCGAGCAAGCATCTTTTGAAGGTATTGGGTTTGTATGAAGAGATATACAGTGGGTTTATCCATCGGACGTGGTATCTTATGCCAATATTGCCACTGTATCGCAAGAAACATGAAAAACAGCCATGATTCCCATGGCTGTTTTTTATCAGATGTGCATTTCAACCCATTTGCCTTGGACAAAGCGATGTCTTAACATGACAAACCGAGATGTCTGGTCGGACAGGATGCCGATCCAAATGCCGGCAAGCCCTAGCGGGACGATGGTGGTGAGCGCCCAGGTCACGATGGAGCGGATCAGCGTGACGGAGACAAGGGAAGCAAACAGGGTGTACTTGACATCGCCTGCGCCCCTGAGACATCCGCCGTAGATGATTTGGGAAATCTGGAACAAAATGATCACAATGATAAATTTGCTGATGAGAACACCCATGTCCAAGACCTCTGGATCAGTGAAGAACAGTGAGAACAAGACACGCCCAAAGAACAGAAGTATCAGGGCAAGGACAATGGAAATCACCAGACCGATCTTTTGGCAAAGGGAACCATATAGGCGCGCTTTGTCCGGCGCTTTTTCCCCTAGGCTTCTGCCAATCAAGGCAACTGCCGCCACTTGCATGCCATCGCCAAACGAGAAACCAAGCGAAAGGAAGTTCATGCCTACCTGGTGTGCCGCAAAGGCATCGGTGCCAAGGCGTGCAGCAAGCAGTGCCGTGACAAGGAAGCCAACGCGCATTGCTATGTTCTCAATGAAGAAATTGGACGCTAGGCGTAGGATGGAACCAACGACATCAACGGAAGGCTTGATCTTCTCCTGGAAAATCGCGGGCAGGCTGACATAGCTGTCTTTGCGAAACAAAGAGTAGAACGACATTACGCATGCCGCAACAGTGCCAAGCACCGTAGCAACCGCGGCACCAAAAAGACCCCATTTAGGGAAACCGAAATGTCCCCCGATCAACAGGTAGTTGAACACGATATTGACAAGCGAAGAAGTGACATTTGTCGTCATTGCTATCTTTGTGTTGCCTGAACCTCGTTGGGCGGCGTTGATAACAAGGGACAATACGTTGAATATCATGCCCGCCTGGATGACGCGGAAATACGTGTTGGCAGGGTCATGGGTATCCGCATTAGAGCCGGCAAGCCGTAGGATTGCGTCAGATCCAATGATCGAGGCAAGGGAAATAATGGCACATGCGATGATGGTGAACAAAAGTGCCGTTGCCAGGATTTCATTGGCGTTGTGGCGATTGTTCTGCCCCCGTCTGCGCGCAACGAGCGCGCTTACAGCGATATTGCATGAAAAGAAAATAGCAAGGCATATGAACTTGGGCTGGGTAGTCAAGCCCACCGCAGCGACGGCGTAAGTTCCAAGGGATGACACCATCATGGTGTCGATCATGCCAGCCAGGGCAACGAAAAAGCTTTCCAGCACGGCAGGCCATGCCATGGCGATTGTTTCAGCTAGATATTCTTTCTGGCTGGGATTGTTGCTTTGCGACATAAGAGACCTCCTGCCCATATTATATACTCACGAAAAGACATGTATGAAAGCCAATTTGGCAGGCATGATAATCACTTATAAAATATATTGATAATTTATAGATAGCGCTTTCAAGTGATGTGTTAAAATTAGACCTACAAAATATTAGATGGGGGAGAATATGAACAAAATAAGCATGATAGCTTTGCTGGGGCTACAGTTGGTGATGCCAAGGACAACGTATGTCAAGCCGTATGAATGGCGCGAGGCCAACGGTTATCTGTATTGGTTTGAAGAAGGAAAGCAACAGGGAATGCCAGGCGATCCCAAGAACATCTGGGACGCAAATCGCGGCAAGGAACGGGGCAGGGAGATCTTTGACCCTTCCAGCCAAGCGTGGTATTGGCTCGATGCTACATGCAATGGGGCAAGGGCTGCCAACAAGGAAGTATGGATGCCGTATGTGTACCAATCCGACCTGAAGACGGGAAAGAATCCTGATGGCAAATGGGTGCGCTATGATTCAAACGGAAGAATGATCAAAGGATGGTACAGCAACGAAAAAGGTACTTACTACTACAAAGAGGACACTGGTGCAATGGTGAAGGGGGATGTTGCGATCAATGGCGTTCTCTATCATTTCGATAATACGACAGGCATTTTGATGAACAACAGGCGGGATACAAATGCAAAGATCGAGCGTATGGTGCAAGAAGCAATAAAGATTGCTAGCGATGACAGCCATGGCTACGACCAAACGCATCGACAAGGACCTGACTATGACTGCTCGTCGCTTGTCGATGCATGCCTGAAGCAAGCGGGAATACAGACGAAATGGGTGCCTCCCTATACCGGCAACCAGGTGGAGAAGCTGACCCAATCAGGCTTTGTGTATATCGCTGGCGTTGGAACAAGAAAGCGAGGAGACATCCTCTATCGCGATGGCCATACCGGGATCTATCTTGGCAATAATAAAACGGTAGAGGCGCTTTACAACGAGTTTGGCGGGATTACCGGCGGAAAGAGCGGCGACCAGACGGGAAGAGAGATTTGCGTTTTGACAAAGACGGAAATGGAGCTTTCTGGTTTTGTCGGTTTATTGAGGTATGTCGGGAATTGATCTCATGGTAATATAAAAATATGATTGTCCGCTTCAGCCCATATATTGTGCCAAACGATGCACTAAAGAGTATACTAATGTCTATTATGAAGAGAAACAGATGGAGATGGCTTTTCGTAGCACTTGTTGTCTTGTTTGTCGTATGCATGTTGTGGCAGGTGATAGGACCATCGGTTTGCGATATCGCGATGATTCTGGGCAAGGGCGACGAGGATATGCTGCTGGAATACCTGAATGCCATGGACAAGACGCATGGCTTAGAGGCACTGTTTGTGCTGAGCGTTGTCCAGGTGCTGAGCGTGGTGCTTCCTGGTCTTCTGGTGCAGGTCGCCGGTGCTACACTGTATGGCTGGCTGGATTCGTTCTTGATCTGCTACACGGGATTTGTCTTTGCCAATGCCATGGTGTTTCGGTTTGCCAGGAAGATCGGGAATGCCTTTGTGGACGTGGATAAAGGAGGATCAAAGGTGCGTGACTTGATGGACAAGATTGGACCGCAAGATGCCATTGTAATGGCGTACATGATCCCTGGGATTCCCAACGGGATTGTTCCATATGTGGCGCAACGGGCGAATATCCGATTTGTCAGCTACGTCCGTGCCCTGATGCATGGCTGTTGGCTACAGATATTGCTGAACTGCATTGCGGGGCATCTCTTGATTCGTGGGGAGTATCTCTATACCGTGCTTGTATTTGCCCTTGAGATTGGGGCAATGCTGGCAAGGGGAATGTTGATCTTCCACAGCCACGCCAAGGCGAGGGAAGGGCAGGCATGAGATTGTTTTTGTTGATTGTGCTTGGCGCTTGCATGGGAAGCTTTTTGCTATGCGTGCATGACCGTCATGCGAGCGGACTGGATTGGACAAGGGGAAGAAGCAAGTGCGATGCATGTGGGCATGAGCTTGGTGTATGGGACTTGGTTCCGATTGTCTCGTATGTAGTGTTTCGAGGCAGGTGCCGCTATTGCCAGGCAAGGCTGGACAAGCGGTATCTTATCGTAGAAATGATCGGGGCTCTTTGCGGAGGGCTTGTTGCGGTTTTGGCTGGAATGACATGAAAAGGAGAAGAAGGATGGTGAATGAAAAGCTATACGAAAAGCTGGCAAAGCTGGCGGTAAGAAAAGGCGTGAATGTGCAGAAGGGACAGCTATTGGTTGTCAAAGCTGCTGCTGACATTGCGTGGTTTGTCAGGATTGTAGTAAAAGAAGCCTATGAGGCGGGTGCCGAAGAAGTGAGCGTGGAATGGCGCGACAATGAAATCACAAGGCTTGGCTATGCGCATCGTAGCGAAGCATCCTTGTCGCTTGTTCCCGATTGGGTCAGGGACAGGGAAGCATACAGGCAGGAAAAACATGCGTGCTTCCTGAATATCATTTCCGAGCCGCCGGGAGGCCTTAAGGGCATAGATGAGGCAAAGATCAATGCTTACCAAAGGGCGTACCATGAAAAGATGGGCGATCTCTTGAACTATACGATGAACAATCTTGGGCAATGGTGTGTCGTTGGACTCCCTTCCATTGAATGGGCAAGAGCCGTTTTCCCTGGCTTGAGCGATGAAGAGGCGTTTGAAAAACTTGCGGATGTCATTTTCCGTGTGTCCAGAGTGGAAGAAGACAACGACCCAATTGCGGAATGGAAAGCGCATGACAATGCGCTGGCCATGTATTGCCAAAGGCTGAACGAGCATCAGTTCAAGGAATTGCACTTCAGCAATTCCCTGGGAACAGACTTGACGGTTGGCTTGGTTGAAAACCATATCTGGGTAGGCGGTGGATGCACCACCCCGCAAGGCGTGTATTTCGACCCAAATATCCCGACCGAGGAATGCTTCTGCATGCCACATAGGGACAAGGTCAACGGCAAGGTTGTTGCCAGCCGCCCATTGAGCTACAACGGCAAGGTCATTGAGGATTTCTGGTTCAGGTTTGAAAACGGCGTGGTCGTTGAACACGGCGCTGGAAAAGAGGCGCAATCCTTGGATGCATTGCTTGCCTTTGACGAAGGATCCCGCAGGCTAGGGGAAGTTGCCTTGGTGCCATATGAATCTCCGGTTTCCTTGAGTGGAGTGTTGTTTTTCAACACATTGTACGATGAGAACGCTGCCTGCCATTTGGCGCTAGGCAGATGCTACCCAGAGAATCTCGAGGGTGGCGTTGACATGGACAAGGCACAGGTACTTGCCCATGGAGGCAACGATTCCATGCAACACGAAGACTTTATGTTTGGCACAAGAGACATGAAGGTCGATGGTGTCAAGGCAGACGGAACGATCATCCCTATATTCAGGAATGGCGGCTTTGTGATTGGCGGGGAACAGGAAAATGGATGAGCTTGCGCATTTCCTTGCGAAGTTCCTGGATGAGGGAATCTCTGCTTTCCACGTTGTGGCGGCCATTGAGCAAAGGCTTGTTTCCAATGGCTTCGAGAAGCTGAAAGAAAACGAAATCTGGCGTTTAAAAGACAACCACAGGTATTACGTCACCCGCAACGGATCCTCCATTGTGGCGTTTAAAACCAGCGATCATGAAGCCAATGGATTCTTGGTCGGAGCGAGCCATAGCGATTCTCCTTCTTTCAAGGTGAAGGAAAATCCCGAGATCGTTGACAACAACTACGTCAAGGTCAATACCGAGGGTTATGGCGGCATGTTATGCGCGCCATGGCTTGATCGTCCCCTGTCAGTCGCAGGGCGTGCCATCGTAAGGGATGGCAAAGGGTATTCCACCCGCCTGGTAAACGTGGACAAGGACTTTCTGGTCATTCCCAGCCTTGCCATCCACATGAACCGCGAGGCAAACGATGGCAAGGCGTACAACAAGCAAGTGGACATGTTGCCGATCATTGGCTCGCTGGAGTGCAAGGGAATGTTCATGGAGACGGTGGCGCAAAGCCTTGGCGTTGCCAAGGAAGACATTGTTTCGCATGACCTGTATCTCTATGTGCGGGAAAAAAGCCGCATCATTGGAGCGTGTGGGGAATACGTCATGGGACCACATCTGGATGACTTGCAATGTTGCTTTGGCAACATGGAAGGATTCTTGGCAAGCGAAAACCAAAAGATCGCGGTATTGGCAGTGTTTGACAACGAGGAAGTCGGCTCATTGACCAAGCAAGGCGCATCTTCGATGTTCTTGAGCGATACATTGGAAAGGATTGCGCTATCCCTGGGCAAGGACAGGCAAGGCTTGTTTGCCATGCTGGCAAACAGCTTCATGGTCTCCGCCGACAATTCCCATGCGATTCACCCCAATCACCCAGAAGCAGCAGATCTCGTGAATCGGCCGCAGATCAACAAAGGCATCGTCATCAAAAGCCACGCTTCGCAAAAATACACGACCGATGCAATGAGCAGCGCGGTATTCAAGGCGGTATGCGACAAGGCTGGTGTACCGATACAGTATTTCACCAATCGGTCGGATAAGCGCAGCGGTTCAACGCTGGGCAACCTTGCGACAGGACACGTCTCCATCAATACCCTTGACATCGGCTTGCCAATGCTGGCAATGCATTCCTGCTATGAAACGGCAGGAACAAAGGATGCTTTCTATCTGAAAGAAGCAATGCGCACATTCTTTTCAAGCAATTTGCGCATGGGCGAAGATTGCTTCACGCTCGAATAGGGGAGGATGACATGAAGTTTTTGTTTCGCGCCGACGACCTTGGCTTGTCAAGAGGCACCAACTACGGTATTGCGGATGCGGCGGAAAACGGCATTGTGCGCAATATCGGCCTCATGATGAACATGCCGGACATCGCCCAGGGATACAAGCTTGTCAAAGACATGGATCTCTGTCTTGGCGTGCATGTGAATATATCCGTTGGTCGCCCATTGGCTGGCAATGTGCCAACCCTGGTGAACGAAAACGGTGATTTCTACTCTTCCAGCATCTACCGCTCGCGCAGCGAAGACCTGGTAGAGATTCGCGATGTGTTTCGCGAAGCAAGCGCGCAAGTAGCTGCCTTTGGCGAATTGACTGGAAAGAAACCGGCATACCTAGATGTTCATGCGGTCTCATCGGCCAATTTCTTCGAAGGTGTTAAAATACTTGGCGAGCTTTTGGGAATACCCGTATCGTTGCTTGGCAAAGGCAATGAGACAATGCAAGTTGCCCATAGCAATGTCAGGCTGATGATCAATCATAGCCCGCTGGAAGACCCATACGGGACATTTGATGCATTGCGCGCGCAAAGCGATGCCGATGTCGTCAACATGCTTGTTTTCCACCCAGGCTACATTGACCAAAGGTTACTTGAGGTCTCATCTTTGACAATGCAAAGAAGCATTGACGCATGGTTGTTGTGTTCCAAAGAATTCAAGGATCTTTTACGAGAAGCAGGGATAGAAAATGTCACATACCGCGACCTTTGATTGAAAAGCGCGCTAGAAATAAATCGCTGGACGAAAAATCCAGCGATTTTTTCTGAAAATCCATGAGAAGAAGCACTGGACGAAATGAAATCATGCCTCAAGATATAATGAAAGTATTTTCATTGAAAGAAATTCTTTTCATCTCGTTGAAAAGAATGTACAATACTTGACGGTTGGGAGGATTTGCCGTGTATATGACTTCAGCATGGCGGATCCCGGTTGTGGCGCAGGACATGATTCTAGCGAAAGACCGGTCGCAAGGCAATCAACAAACTCATCACCTACAAGGAGGAATTTGAAATGAGTGAATATGTGAAGAGAGTCATCGAAGAAACGAAGAAAAAGAATGCGAACGAACCTGAGTTCCTGCAAACCGTGGAAGAAGTATTGACTTCCATCGAGCCGGTTGTTGACAGGCACCCGGAGTACGAGGCAGCGGCGCTTTTGGAAAGACTCGTGGAACCTGAAAGAGTCATTGAGTTCAGGGTTGCCTGGACAGACGATGAAGGAAAGGCGCATGTCAACAGAGGATACCGCATTCAGTTCAACGGAGCGATTGGTCCGTACAAGGGAGGCCTTCGTTTCCATCCATCCGTCAACCTGTCCATCTTGAAGTTCCTTGGCTTTGAGCAGATCTTCAAGAACAGCCTGACGACGTTGCCAATCGGCGGTGGCAAGGGTGGATCCGATTTCGATCCTCACGGAAAGAGCGATGCAGAGATCATGCGTTTCTGCCAAGCATTCATGACCGAACTGCAAAGACACATTGGTCCTAACACAGACGTTCCTGCAGGCGACATTGGCGTTGGCGGCAGAGAAATCGGCTTCTTGTTTGGCCAGTACAGAAGAATCAGAGACGCATACGACAATGGTGTCCTGACAGGCAAGGGATTGACATATGGTGGATCCTTGATTAGGCCGGAGGCTACTGGATTTGGTGTCCTGTACTATGCGCAACAGGTTCTGGCACATGAAAACGACACGTTGGAAGGCAAGACAGTTGCCCTCTCTGGCTATGGCAACGTTGCTTGGGGCGCAGCCACAAAGGTCGCTGAGCTCGGTGGAAAGGTCGTTACAATTTCTGGCCACAACGGCTATGTGTATGACCCAGAAGGAATCACAACACCTGAAAAACTGAACTATTTACTGGAGATGAGATCCTCCAGAAAGGCCAACATCAAGATGTACGCGGAGAAATTCGGCGCCGAGTATCACGAAGGTGAAAAGCCATGGGGCGTCAAGGCAGACATCTGCATCCCTTGCGCTACCCAGAATGAGGTTACGCTTGATGAAGCGAAAAAGATTGTTGCGAATGGTGTCAAATACTACTTCGAAGGCGCAAACATGCCTGCAACAAACGAAGCAATCGCATACCTCCAAGCCAATGGCGTTATCGTTGGTCCAGCCAAGGCAGTCAACGCTGGCGGCGTAGCGGTTTCTGCTCTTGAAATGAGCCAGAACTCCGAGAGACTCTCCTGGACAAGAGAAGAAGTCGATGCCAAGCTCAAGGGCATTATGAAGTCCATCCACGACAATTCCGCCAAGGCAGCCGAGGAATATGGCCTTGGATACGACTTGGTCAAAGGCGCAAACATTGCCGGTTTCCTGAAGGTTGCTGAAGCAATGATGGCACAGGGATTGTTCTAATAGCCAAAGACAATGAAAGGAAGCGAAAGCTTCCTTTTTTTATTCTTTGCGGATATTGCAGCAAGAAAAGCAGGACAGTGTAAACCGCCCTGCCTTTATATTGACTCCGTTTTCTTATGCCTTGCGCTAACTTTCAAAGCAAGTGTTTCTTTACCCCTGACAGTTAAACAGGAAGAATACGACCATCGGCTATGACCCGATATTTGATCGTTCCAGTATATTCCCTTCTTGATTACCTCATTCCTTGCGTCAATCATTTGCTGCTCGCGTGCGGTACGGTGGTGCCGATGTTCATTGTGTTCAAACTGTACAAGATGATCGACTGGCCATGTCTGTGGGTGCTTAGTCAAATTAGGATCACACTCGGATTGATTGTCTATTTTTGAGCCTGCCTATCTGGCTTTTATTCAGATAGAAAAAGACCAGACCTCGCAGGAGGCCTGGTGGCGTTTAAAATAAATCGG
>OMYM01000328.1 GCA_900315225.1 uncultured Erysipelotrichaceae bacterium
CTGATCTTGTCAGCGTCCCTGTCAGTGGTCAGGTCGTATTCATTCAGGATAACATCAACCCATGCATAAAAAGGCTTGGTGGCAACCATATTGGGATATTTGAAAGCAAGCACGTCCATCTTTGGTACATTCTGGTCTTCGGAATAAACCATCTGATTCTTCATGCCAACCAAATCCTTTCATTTGGTTTCCATCAGCAATTTCAATGGTTTTGCGAAGCTTTCCCAACGCATCTTGCCGAGCATCTTGCTCACACACAGCCTTTTCCAACTCTTCCTTCCAGGTCACCTTCAAATCGTTCTAGCTGTCTTTCTCCTGATAAACCTTCCGAAGGTAAAGGTAATTACTAAACCTTATTCCTTCGAGTTTTTAAAAAACGATTCAATAAGTTCTTAATTTAAGAAAACAACTGAATCCATCACCTCAATACCAACGAAGGATTCCTTTTCATCTGATCAATCAACAAATTGATCTGTTTCTTCACGTCATCGGACATCATCTCTGTGATCGCCGTAGTCAGTTTTACTGCCGCATCTTTGGATGATGCCCCGCAATGGAAGACCCTCTCATCCTTGTCGCCATAATCCAGAACAATGAAACGGTCATGCATAATACCGCCCGTCGTGATAAACGTAATCGGAATCGTCGGGAACTCCACCTGGAAATCCGTATAATCGCTGGCATGCAGCTTATTGTGAAGATTATCGCTGAACACGGTCACGGCAACACCTGCTTTTATGTTCTGAAGTAGGCGCAATGTCTTGAGATTGATATAGTTGTCGATGATATACACGCTTTTTGCGGCTTTGCCGTAGATATCCATATATGCCACATCCGCTTTCACCGGATGCCCCTCACGGATCAGGTACTCCCTGGTGTCTTCAGGCAGGTCGAATTTCAGCATGACCGGTGAAATATCTGATTTCTTCACTGTCTCTCCCAATTGTTCACGTGCATCCATCAGCTTGTCATCTATTGCCAGAATGGCACGCTGGTGATCCATCACGGTGGATTGCAGATGTCTGATTGCCTCTGTATTTTCCATCGTCTGCAGTGAAAGGCGCAGCACGTCCCTCTGGGAAGCCAGTCCCTGCGTCTCTATCATGTAATCTTTCATTGCCTTGAATGCCATGACAAGGGCACGGCTTTGGCGAATTGCCAGATCGCCCCGCAACACGGTCATAAGCATGTATACGCCCTGCGCTGTGAAAGCATAGGGCAGATAGCGATTTCCGCCCCAACTTGAGGTGAAATTTTTGCACCTCATGATTTCATCAAATTCCTCCTTTGTTAAACGGAACATGAACTCGTCGCCTTCAAACTTGGCAGCGTTGTTCTTGACCTGACGATTAAAGCTCTTGGTTTCATAGCCATAAATCTCTGCCAGTTCAAAATCCAGCATGACCTTTACGCCACGCACTTCATATACCTTGTCTCTGATTGTACGTTCATCCACGATAGCGATTTCAGTATCCTTTTCTTCAGTCGCTTCGGTTCCTGTCAATTTATTATCAACCATATTCATTCTCCTTTCGCCGCTTCTTTATATGGCATATATTCAAAATATCATCCAATGAACAGTTCAACACCGTACATATTTTTCTAACGTTTCTAGGGGAACCAGATGCATCCTTTCCGAGCTTAGCCAGCGCATTTGTCGCAATGCCAACCTTTTTTCACAGAAACCATAACCGAGAATATTATATCACACTCTTTTTTCTAAATCAATACTTTTTTTGAAATTTCAATGTTGTTCTGGCACATTTTTTAGTATGAGCAAGCCATGGGAACAGGCAGCGCGACAGCGCACCTCTTCATCTGTGCTTTTACCTCATTTTCTGCATCGATCTTGTTCGCACTGAAAGTAGGTGAAAGAGATCTGCCACAGTCCCGGACGCACATCACATTTCAAGCGTTGACAACCTCAGAAGCAGCATCTTGTAGTACTCCTATGACTTGAATCGTCTTTCCTTAGCGTTCACCAATGGTCTAGGAACCAACATTTTTGTGGCATCATAGGTCAAAATCCATATGATGGTTGATTTTTGCGGGTTACCCTTCTCCTGTCGGCAGGATAACAACAACGTTGTGCATAAACATAGCAGCATGTTCTACTCCATTCCGAAAATCAAACCAACGAAGCAAAAATACAAAATCAAGTAATATTTGAAACATCGTATTTTCCACTCTTCGATGCTTGTACATCTTGTACACACTTGATATTCTTGACACTATGGGCTATAATAAGTCACATGAAGATGATTAACATACTTCAATTCATGAATGGTACGGATGATCGAAAAGATTGGAGTACTGTCATTGATGAGACGGTCAGAATAAAACCCCAATTCATTAAACGAACCAGAGATCATGTCTTTCTTTCTGATTTTCATTTATGGAGGAAGAGGGAAGAGTATTACTCCGATTTTTCCTATTGGAGAAATGCGCCAAACAGCAAGCCACATATTCCATATGTCTTCAAAGCGATTTTCATTGGAGATGTTCAGAAGATTGGAGAAAGCATCCGATGCCAAGTTGGACGCTTGACAGATCACCATTTCTATCGCAAACGAGATCTGGATGGGAATGTGCGTTTGACCAAAATACCCAAAAATCCAAGCCAAAAAATGGAAACCGATGGAGGACAATCCTGAAACGAGGTGCATGACCATCTTGGTATGTTCCAGGTTGACCATCAGATCCCCATCCTCCCCAACGGTCATAAACATGTACACGTTCTGCTCTGTCAAGACATGTGGAAGATATGGGCAGATGCCTTTGACTCCTTTGATCTGGATCGTAGTGCAATTTCTGCACCTCGAGATTTCCACAAGCTCTGTTTTTGCTGTGCATAACCAATTCGTATGAAGCATGAGTTCAGTCTTACGATTTGCTATAGGTGACTATATTGCCTTGCTGTTTTTTACTTTGGTAAAGACAGGTATCTGCTTTCTTGTAGAGGTCGGAGAAGGGGATAATGATGTCATCCTGAAGGAATGCTGCTCCAACACTGACAAAGACACAATGGTCTATCAGTGCTTTGGTTGTTTCGCTGCATATGTTGATAAACATACGATCTATGAGTCTGTTTCCGACTTCTTCGCTTAGCACACCGGGCGCATATGCGATGAATTCATCGCCGCCGAGGCGGACAACGATATCACTGTTGCGGAAAGCGTTGCTTAAGGCGCGGGCTACAGCTAAGATGACTTTGTCTCCTATGTCGTGGCCATATGTGTCATTGATGCTTTTGAATTTGTCTACGTCTAACATGATAAACATGCCACCAACGCCATGCTTGATCAGTTCACTGATTTTTGCTTCACCAGCAACGCGGTTGTAGAGTCCAGTCATGCGGTCTGTTTCAGAAAGAGTTTTCAATTTGTCGCGGTGTTTTTTCTCTTCGTCAATGGATTCAATCATCCAAAGGACACGGGTTGCTTGTTTTTCTTCGTTTCTTTCTGCCACAAGGAATCGTCCTCGGCACCATTTTCGGTTGATGTCGAGGAATTCTTCGGTGAGGGTGTTGGTGTCTTGGAGGCGTTGGGGAAGGGTTGATATGTCAATGAAAGGTTCCATGATGGACTTGGACATTTCATCGGTGTATAGGTGCAACATTTTGTTAAGTGATGCTGATGCGGTTTGTTCATCGATTCTTTCGCCATCGTGATGTATGGTGCGCATTGTATCATTAAAAATATTAATATCATAAATAGAAATATACATGTCCGCAAGCGTTTCTATCTGTACGTTTTTGATCGAGATGTCTAGGTTTTTGGCACTTAGGCGATAGAAGACGACCACAAAGACAGAGGCTTCCAGCAGGGTCAAGAAAATCAATAGCGCGAGGATGATTTGTAGTGGCTTGAAGAATACACCGGCATTGATTAAAGATATCGAATGCCAGTCTCCTTCAATGGTTTCGGAATAGACCATGAAGCGATGACCTTGGTAGACGAGTTCGAAATGGTTTTGACTGCCGTTGGATAATTCTTTTGAAAGAAGCGCCCAAAGGGTTCCATCTTCTTCGAAGTAGTTTTTTCCCAGTTCTGAACGATCAGAATGGGCGATTACTTGTCCACTTGCGTCAAGTACCACCGCGTGGCTTCCCTTGGTTTGCTGGGATATGTTTTCGGTGAATTCTTGGATTTCACCAAGGCTTACATCCACTGCCAGGACACTGACATTGTCGCAAAGACGCACTCCTAGGGTGGTCATGATTGTGCCTGTT
Organism: uncultured Erysipelotrichaceae bacterium; assembly: GCA_900315225.1. Classification (GTDB taxonomy): domain Bacteria; phylum Bacillota_I; class Bacilli_A; order Erysipelotrichales; family Erysipelotrichaceae; genus Bulleidia. The sequence goes on from OMYM01000328.1 coordinate 4,232, forward strand.
TGCTGGTCGAGGTAGGGTTTGACAAAGGTTACATCGCTGTCATCTGACATTGTTTCGGTGTACCAGGGACGTTGGGTTGCCGCATAGTCGCCGTCTGGTACCCAGCCAGAACCATCCAGATACGTTCCAAGTATCCAGCCATAGAGACCAGTGGAGTTTTTGTCGATGGATACTTTGATGCTCTCTGATTCATCGGTGATATATCCAAGTATTTCATCGGTAGAAAGATTTCTTTGGATCATACTGTCGACGACATGGCTTGCCAAAAGAACAGAATTCTTTCTGACAAGGAGATAGCGGTCGAGTTCTTTGGCTGCTTGGGTTGCATTGGATTCTCCTCGCAGGAGAATGTTTTCTTTGGCGTTGCGGTAGAGTTCCAAACCGCCCCCAAAGGTCGCAACTACCGTCATCATAAACGCTAGAAAGGCTGCGAACAAGCTTTTGAAGCCTATGTTTTCAATGACCTCGCGGGTTCTTGATAAATGAATCATATTTGATGCCTAGGACATATCAGAAGACAGTGTCCTTCCTTTCGTTATTCGCTCTTGTATTTGCTTATGCTGTAGAAGATGTCTTCATCGAGCGTTTGGGTCGATGATATCCTTGATGCGGCTATTTGTATCAGTGCGATATGAACATGGGATGCAGAGATATTGGAAGATGAAGTGGCGGCTTCCGATAAAATAGCGCGCAGTTTTTCTGGCGCATAGACTCTGATGTGACTGGTATTTTGTTTCATAACGTTCCTCCTGTACTCGCATGATTATACCAGAAGCCTCAGAAATCTGGAACAGATTTCTACAAGGCTTCCGCATATAACAGATGGCAGACAATGCAGAATTCCAGCTAATTGTGCATCTGAGTATAGTATTATACCAGATGATGGGGTGATTCGGGAAGGAACAAATGCTCATTCTTTTTATGCATATAATCTTATTGTGGTTGTCAGGTATATGCATTATAATGGAAAGGGTTAGGCTATTGAGAGCTGGAGGGGGTTTCATGAAGGAAGAATTCACCGCTGGAGAGCAGCGTTTCTATGAACAGGAGATTAACAAGGATAACTATAAGACCTTGCGGTTTTTTTCTTATGTCTGGATGCCTTTGTCGGTGGTAAATATCTTTTCCCAAGGTCTGGCGCACGTTTCGGTGATAAAATATAGCGTATCAGCGATCATGTTGGTGTATTTTATCGCAGTAGGGATATTCGATAGGATTTGGGGAGCGAAGTTTTTTAACAAAGCCACGCGGACAATCTATGTTGTGCAGGTGTTTCCTTTGGTCTTGGCGATCTTGTTGGGGACACTGTTGGATCCTGCGCGTGATGCGATTACCATTTTCCTGTTTCTTGCGTTTATGCCGGTTTTGATTTTGGACAAGCCAAGGAATGTTCTTTTGTGGATGGTTTTCTGGACGGTGGTGTTTCTAGCGTGTTCGTGGGCTGTCAAGGAGCCGAATGTGTTTATGTCGGATTTCATTCATGCGCTGGAATTTGGCATTGTCAGCGCGGCTGCCATTGTTTCTGTCACCAATAATCGGATGACAAAGATTCATCATTACATTAAAGCTTTGTCTTCGGTCATTGATCCTTTGACAGGCTTGCAGACGATGACAGCCTTTGAGGAGAAAGCCAGAGAGGTGCGTGATGAGACGAACCAGGAGTTGTCCATCGCTTATTTCAATATCGCAGGATTGAAGAAGTTCAATGAACATCATGGGTATCAGGCGGGAAATGATCTACTATGCAACATTGCCAGTCTTCTCGGGAATACGTTTGAAATGAAGTATTGTTCTCGCTTCGCTGATGACCATTTTGTGGTCATACAGAGGTCTTCTGTGATTAACGAGAGGATTGAAGAGGTTTTAAAGAAAGCAACGTCTCTGGGCAAGAATTGTCCTGTGCAGGCAGGCATATATGCCTTGAAAGAAGGGGATATCTTGGCGATTGCCTGCGACAGGGCAAAGAGTGCCGTGGATTCGTTGTCGGATAATATCATGGGAAAGAATATCCAGTACTATGATGAAGCGTTCCAGAAAGCAGAAGAACACAAGCATTATATCCAGTATCACTTGGAGGAAGCGATTGAGAAGGGATGGATCAAGACATACTACCAGCCTATTATCAGGGGTTCCACCAACAAGGTATGCAATGTCGAGGCATTGGCGCGTTGGATTGACCCGAATCTTGGTTTTCTTTCTCCCGGGGAGTTTATTCCCATCCTAGAGAGTTTTCATAAGCTACATGCCTTGGATTTGGAAATTGTGCGGCAAGCTGTGCAGGCAGTTGCTGAGCAGCTTGCTAGTGGTTTTCCGGTAAGCCCGGTATCGGTGAACCTGTCCCGCTACGATTTTGAAAACGCGGACATGGTTGCAGAAATCATACGTATTGTGGATGAAGCAGGGGTTGATCATGGGCTTGTGGTCATTGAGATTACCGAGAGTGCTTTGTTGAACCAAGAAGAACTCATCAGCAAAGAGATTATCCGTTTCCATGATGCAGGTTTTCAGGTGTGGATGGATGACTTTGGCAGTGGTTGGTCGTCGCTCAACCTGTTGACCCAGTTTCCTTTTGATCAAATCAAGCTGGATATGCAGTTTGCTTTTAGGATCAACGATGATCCAAGAAACAAGCTGGTTGTCAAGCATATGGTGGAACTTGCCCAGCAAATGGGAATCGATACATTGATCGAAGGTATCGAAACCAAGGAACAATATCTGATATTCAAGGAAATCGGCTGCGACAAGATGCAGGGATACTACTACAGCAAGCCTGTGCCATTGGAAGAACTACAACGATTGATCAAAGAAGATAAGCTTATGTTTGAACAGTTTGATGAAAGACACTATTATAGCTTTATCGGCGAGATATCGTTCATGGATGCGCTTGCGAACAGACAACGGTCGGCAGATGACAACTATGGCATTGAGTTGCCCATGGCGATCCTAGAGCTGGAACATGCAAAAGAGTTATATGTTCTTAGAGCAAACGAACCTTTCGTCCAGTTCATTGAAGAAAACAATTTCGCGAATGGATCATTTGCGGATGGCGAGACACCCCTTATCCATGAGGCGTATGAAGCATTTGAAACAGTCTATTGTAAGGCACTTACCTCCGAGCAATGGCAAAATGTGGGCGAAACAATCGTCAAAGACGTTAAGATCAGAGCATTCGCAAGAAAGATCGGACATAACCCATTGACGGGAAGAGGTGCGTTCTTCCTTGCGATAATCAGGTAGTTCGATTCATCAAAGATATAAAATAGTTGTGCTTTTACCGCTGCTTATGGTAGAATGTATTTAGAAAAGGAGAATTTTATTATGAGCTTTCCCAAAGGATTTTTGTGGGGCGGCGCTGTAGCCGCTAACCAGTGCGAAGGCGCGTATCTTGAGGATGGAAAGGGACTCAGTGTCCCCGACATGTTGCTGGGGGGAGATGTCAATACGCCAAGGACATTCCTTCCCGTGACCGATCCCAATGCATTCTATCCTTCCCATGAAGCGATTGACTTCTACCATCATTACAAGGAAGACATTGCCTTGTTTGCGGAAATGGGTTGGAATGTGTTCCGTCTTTCCATCAACTGGGGACGTATTTTCCCCAATGGAGATGATGATGAGCCTAATGAGGCTGGTCTTGCCTTCTACGACAGTCTGTTCGATGAGTGCCACAAATACGGCATTGAGCCATTGGTCACATTGTGCCATTACGAGATTCCTTGGAACATTGTCGTCAAGTACAATGGGTTCTATTCCCGCGAGACAATCGATCTCTTTGTAAAGTACTGCAAGACAGTGTTTACAAGATACAAGGACAAGGTCAAGTATTGGCTGACATTCAATGAGATCAACACACCTTTGATGTCCATGCACAATGGCATGAGCAACCTCTATTCCCTTGGCCTCATGGAAAAGGAAGACATTGAAGCAAAGGATCCCATTAAGTTGGCAGATCTCAAGGACGATCCGCAGAAGAAGTTCACGGCGCTGCACAACGAATTCGTTGCTAGCGCCAAGGCGGTAATCCTTGGCCACGAGATCAATCCTGACTTTATGATCGGTAACATGATCTGCCATATCACATTGTACCCTCTGACGCCAAATCCCATTGATGAACTGCAATGCCAGGCGGAAGACAGCCTGAAGAATGATTTGTGTGGCGATGTCCACGTCAGGGGTGAATATCCTTCCTTCATCTATTCCTATTGGAAGAAGCATGGCATTGATACAAGCTTCATCAAGGAAGGGGATCTAGAGATTCTCAAGCAGGGAACCGTTGACATGTACACATTCTCTTACTACATGTCCAATTGTGTCACGGTTGATCCAAATGCGGAATCTACCGCAGGAAACATGTCTCTTGGCGCAAAGAACCCATACCTCAAGGCATCTGACTGGGGTTGGCAGATTGATCCAATTGGCTTGCGTTGGACACTGAACAAACTGGCATCCAGGTATCCTGGAACACCTATCATGGTGGTGGAAAACGGCTTTGGCGCATTCGACAAGGTGGAAGAAGATGGATCGATCCATGATCCATACCGCATTGAATACTTCAAGGCGCATATCAAAGCAATGGGCGATGCGATTGATGATGGCGCACCACTCATCGGCTACACGACCTGGGGACCCATCGATCTGGTATCCGCATCCACGGGTGAATATGCCAAGAGATATGGCTTTGTGTATGTGAATAGACACGATGATGGAACAGGCGATTTCGCTAGAAGCAGAAAAGACTCGTTCTTCTGGTACAAGAAGGTATGCGAGTCCAATGGAACAGATCTTGGATAAGGAGGAAATGACATGAGTTTTCCCAAAGGTTTTTTGTGGGGTGGCGCTGTAGCCGCCAACCAGTGTGAAGGTGCTTATCTCGAAGATGGAAAGGGACTCAGTGTCCCCGACATGTTGCTGGGAGGAGATGTCAATACGCCAAGGACATTCCTTCCTGTGACCGATCCCAATGCATTCTACCCTTCCCATGAAGCGATTGACTTCTACCATCACTACAAGGAAGACATTGCCTTGTTTGCGGAAATGGGTTGGAATGTGTTCCGTCTCTCAATCAACTGGGGACGTATTTTCCCCAATGGAGACGATGCGGAGCCTAATGAAGCAGGTTTGGCATTCTATGACAGTCTGTTCGATGAATGCAAGAAGTATAACATCGAGCCACTTGTGACGATCTGCCACTATGAGATTCCATGGGCAATTGTTACCAAATACGGTGGCTTCTCCAATCGTGCGGTCATTGACCTGTTCTTGAAATACTGCGAGACAATCTTCAAGAGATACAAAGACAAGGTCAAGTATTGGCTGACGTTCAACGAGATTAATATCGCATGCATGGGAGAAGGTGGCATTGGCAATCTTTATGGCCTTGGTGTCATGGAGGAAGAAGACATCAATGCGACCCAGCCCATCAAGCTCTCCGACCTCAAGTCCAACCGTCAAAGGACATATGAGGCATTGCACAATGAATTCGTAGCCAGTGCTAAGGCAGTGATCCTTGGGCATGAGATCAACCCTGATTTCATGATCGGAAACATGATCGCCCATGTCACGACCTACCCGCTGACACCTGATCCAAAGGATATTCTCGCCTGCATTGACGAAGAGAATCTGAAGAACAACCTTTGTTGCGATGTGCAGGTCAGGGGAGAATACCCTGTATGGGCATGTTCTTTGTTCAAGAAACTCGGTGTAGACACATCGTTCATTACCGATGAAGATCTTGCGATCATCAAGAAGGGAACGGTAGACTTCCATACGTTCTCCTACTATATGTCCAACTGCATCACTACGCATCAAGGCGCAGAGACAACCAATGCGAACATGACCCATGGTGGAAAGAACCCATACCTCAAGGCATCTGATTGGGGTTGGCAGATTGATCCAGATGGCTTGCAATACACTCTGGAGACACTGGCAGACAGATATCCGCACGTCCCTCTCATGGTTGTTGAGAACGGTTTTGGCGCATTTGACAAAGTGGAAGAAGATGGTTCCATCCATGACGACTATCGCATCTCCTACTTCAAATCCCATGTCAAGGCAATGAAGAAGGCATGTGAGAATGGTGTTCCACTGATTGGCTACACGACCTGGGGACCAATCGACCTAGTATCCGCAGGAACTGGACAGTACGCAAAGAGATACGGCTTCATCTACGTTGACCGACACGATGACGGAACCGGCGATTTCGCCAGATCCAAGAAAGATTCCTTCTTCTGGTACAAGAAAGTTTGTGAATCCAACGGAGAAATCATCGACTAACGCATACATTGACAAGGCAAGGGATAAGAACCCTTGCCTTTTTCGCGCACACATGGATGTGCGGGCATAAGAAAAAGCCATGTTTACGCGCTAGCAATAAGAAAAACTTATAAGAAATGAAAAAGAAAACGTTTTCATAAAGGAAACAAGGAATAAAAATGGATGATTTTGGTGAATGTGGCGCAATTATGTGAAAAAACGGAAGATATAACTTGAGATTTGACAAACTGAGGAATATAGTATATGGGGTGATTCATGGCGTTTTGGTTCATATGTCGAATTACTCTAAAAAATAAGATGATGAGATGACACTTATCTCATAAGAGTTAGGAGGAGGCTTATGCCTAAAAGTAAAAAAGTTAAGATTACTGAAGTAGTATTACGTGATGCGAACCAGTCGCAGATTGCGACCCGCATGCCACGTTCGGATTTCGAGGATATTCTCGAAACAATGGATCAAGCTGGATACTATTCTATGGAAGTATGGGGAGGAGCCACATTTGATTCCTGCTTGCGCTACTTGGACGAAGATCCATGGGACAGGCTTCGCTTTATCCGTTCCAAGGTCAAGAACACAAAGCTGCAGATGTTGTTGAGAGGACAGAACATCCTTGGATACAAGCATTATTCCGATGATACAGTGCGTGCCTTTGTCAGAAAGTCGGTAGAAAACGGGATCGATATCATTCGTATCTTTGATGCGTTGAATGACCCGATGAACATGGCCACCGCTATTGATGAATGCCTCAAGGCAGGTGGACATGCCCAGGGTACAATCTGCTACACAACAAGCCCTGTCCATACATTTGAAAACTATGTCAAGCTAGGCAAGAAGCTTGAGTCCATGGGATGCAATTCCATATGCATCAAGGACATGGCAGGCATCATGAGTCCAAAGGCTTGTTATGATTTGGTGACAGAACTCAAGAAAGACCTTAAGATACCTGTATTTGTGCATTCTCACACAACAACAGGACTAGCACCTATGACTCTCCTTAAGGCAATCGAGGCAGGCGCAGATGGCGTGGATACTTCGATTTCCATCTTCTCGGGTGGCACATCCCACATGTCCACTGAGTCCCTGGTATATGCCTTGGAGGAAATGGGATATGACACAGGTGTCAATCTCAAGGTATGCCAGAAGATCAATGATCACTTCAAGCCAGTCCAGGCGCGCTTCCTGAAGGAAGGCACCTTGAACCCATCCGTCTTGACGACAAAGATCGATGCGTTGAACTACCAGATCCCTGGTGGAATGCTCTCCAACCTAATCGCCCAGTTGACCAATGTCAATAAGCTCGACCAGTTAGACGCAGTCTTGGAAGAAACCCCAAGAGTCAGAAAAGACATGGGTTATCCACCACTTGTCACGCCAATGAGCCAGATGGTAGGCGTGCAAGCCGTAACAAACGTCTTGACAGGCGGAAGATACAAGAACATCTCCAAGGAAGTAAAGGCATACTGCCGTGGCGAATACGGCAATTCCCCGGCTCCAATCTCCCCTGAGCTGATGAAGCTTGCATTGGGCGATGAAAAGCCATATGAGGGACGCTTCGATGATATGATCGAACCAGAGATCCCTGCTGCTAAGAAGTATCTTGGAAGCTTGGCAGAGAGCGAAGAGGATGTCTTGAGTTATGTCGCATTCCCGCAACAAGCAGAAAAGTTCCTCAAGGAACGCATGGAGAAGAAGGCATTGAAGGTCAAGTACACAATTACGGAGGAAGCATGACATGCCCATCGCTGAAGCATTGATGATAGCGGCTTCCGGTATCATTGTCGTGTTCATCATGTTGGTTGTCCTGTGGATGTTGATCAACATCATTAACATGGTCACCAAGTCACTGGAAAAGAAGCAGAAGGTGGAAAACATCCCGCTTCCCAAGTCAGCTCCAGTTCCAGAGCCAGTAGAACCAACGACAAGCGAACCAGTCATCTACGGAGGCGAAATCGCCCTCTACGATGTGGATGAGAAGACAGCTGCGTGCATTATGGCAATTGTGTCCGACGAGACAAAGATTCCTCTGAATCAATTGATTTTCAAGTCTATCAAGGCGATATAAGAAAGGGACGATATGAAATACATTATTACACTTAATGGAAAGAAATACGAAGTAGAAGTAGAAAAGGGTGAAGCAACTGCCGTCTACCTAGGCGCTGCCGAGACGGTTACCACCGCAGCGCCAGCTCCTACAGCAGCTCCTGCCGCACCTGCTGCACCCGTAGCAGCTCCCGCTGCTCCAGTGGCTACCGGCGATGGTGATCCAATCAAATGCCCAATGCCTGGAACAATCCTGGATGTCAAGACAAATTCCGGCGCATCCGTCCAGGAGGGAGATGTACTATTTATTCTTGAAGCCATGAAGATGGAGAACGAAATCGTTGCGCCAAGGGCAGGAACGATCACATCCGTCACTGTATCCAAGGGCGCTACCGTCCAGACCGACCAGATCCTGGCCACATTGAAGTAAGGAGACCTCTCAATGAGTATAATTGAAGTCTTGTTTAAAATCTTTGCGGAATCCGGCTTTGCGGGGTTGATCGAAGATCCAAGATATCTGGTAATGATCCTGATCGCTTGTTTCCTTCTCTACCTTGGCATAGGCAAGAAGTACGAACCACTTCTCATGATTCCGATTGCCTTTGGCATGTTGTTGGCCAACCTGCCCCGTACAGGCATCACCGATGGACTCATCCACTACCTCTCCCTAGGCGTAGAATACGGCATATATCCATCTCTGGTATTCCTTGGTACAGGCGCAATGACCGACTTTGGTCCATTGATTGCCCGCCCCTCATCCCTCTTGATGGGGGCTGGCGCACAGTTTGGCATCTTTACCGCATTCCTGCTTGCTTTGGCCCTAGGCTTTGATCCAAAGGTTGCGGCAGCCATTGGCGTCATTGGCGGCGCCGATGGTCCTACAGCCATCCTCACAGCCTCCAAGCTAGCCATGGACTATCTGCCCGCCATTGCGATCGCTGCCTACTCCTATATGGCACTCATCCCAATGATCCAACCACCTCTCATGCGTCTAGTCACTACCGAAGAAGAAAGAAAGACAAAGATGGAACAGGCTCGCCCTGTCACCAAGACCGAAAAGATCATCTTCCCCATCGTTGTTACAATCTTCGTCGTTCTTCTGATTCCAGACACAGCACCCCTGGTTGGAACCCTGATGCTTGGCAACCTGTTCAAAGAAACAGGTCTTACAGACCGTCTGAGCGATACCGCCCAAAACGCCCTGACAAACATCACGATCATCTTCCTGGGAATCTCCGTTGGCGCAAAAGCTGTCGCTACGACATTCCTGACCCTCAGGACAATCGAAATCGTTGTCCTAGGTCTGATTGCTTTCTCCTTCTCCACTGTCGGTGGTCTTCTCATAGGCAAAGTCATGTACAGAGTCACTGGTGGAAAGATCAATCCATTGATTGGTTCCGCAGGTGTCTCTGCCGTCCCTATGGCAGCCCGCGTCAGCCAGACAGAAGGACAAAAAGCCAACCCAACCAACTACCTCCTCATGCACGCCATGGGACCAAATGTTGCGGGTGTTATTGGCTCCGCTGTAGCAGCAGGCTTCATGTTAAAGATCTTTGGTTAAGTAAAAACGGACATATGTCCGTTTTTTTCATGAAGTACTTTTCATCTTTGATAAAGATGCTATAATAAGAAGGTGTAAAGAAGGAAAGATAGGATTAAGA
>OMYM01000334.1 GCA_900315225.1 uncultured Erysipelotrichaceae bacterium
ATATGAAGATTGTTCATGCAAGGTATGCCTTTCACATGTAACGAATGGCGTTAGACAATCACACACGAGAAAGCAATATGATGTCTGTAAATGTTTCTCTATGTAGAAAAGGCGGAAAGCTAAGCTTTCCGCCTTATTGTCATAGCTTGGCAAATATCTTGACACCCTGGGTGAACACAAGCAGCGCCAGGATGACATCTAGCGCCATATAGAAGACATATACGCCTGCCAAGGCAAGCCATGAGATCCACTCGAAGTTGATCAGCACAACAACCACTATAACACCCAATACCAATGGCGCAAAAGTTCCAATGAACGTGGATGCGGAACGTTTGATCACCTGTGCTTCATTGTCGAAGTCCAGCCTTGGAAACAACAGGTTGACATACAAACCAAGTAACGCAACAAACCCACTGCTCGCAAGCAAATGCAGAATGCCAAGGACATAGTAGAACAGCGAAGCCTCAAACACAATCCCCAGCAACAACAATGACAACAACGACAATGGCAACACAGCGGTCAGGTTGACCGCGATCTTGCTCAGGAAGATGTCTGGCGTAGACACTGGCAGCGTCTTGATGACCCACAGGCTCTTTCCTTCCAAGGAAATAGAAGTATCGGTTGTGGATGTCATTTGGACCGCAAAGCCAACGGCCAAGACAAGCATCACTTCAATCATGCTCTTTTCAGAACCGAGCATGCGGGTAAACGCCCTTACATCGTCGATCCTGACTAGCGCATAAATAGATAACCCCGTTAACATGATCATCATTACGAAGCGATTCAAGACGAGGTAGAAATTAGTGAAACAGCGCTTGAATTCTTTCTTGAACATTGCCATGAAACGGCTGTTCACCTTTGTTTTAACAATCTTGAAGTCTTTGACATGATAGCCTACGGTTCCTCTTTCGTTCAAAGCGATAATAATCGGAGAAACCCAATTGACAAACACCAACGCCAATAACAGTGAAACAGCCGCCAAAGCCAATAGCCATAGCGGATTCTTCATTGACAGCACATACCAATGCGCAAGGAAGAACGGATATTTGCCAGCGGAAACCATGGAGACATAATCGGCACTTTCACTTAAGACAACGTTGACCGCAACGATGACGACAACGATCGCAATGAGGTTTCCGCCATTGTTGATCAGGTTCTCAAACCGACTGCCCGAAGAGAAACGTTTTATCGCCAACCCCAATAAAGCCGCTACGACCGCTGGTCCTAGCGGTACAAACAACCCTCCTATAAATGCCAGAATGTAGAACAATGGTCCCTGTCCGCTATCAATGCCATAGTAGGCCATGGCACCCAGGATAAAAAATATGCTATAAAGGTATTCGGCGAGCAGATAAGTGATCGTCTTTACCGATACGATGTTGCGCTTGGTAAATGGAAGCGACATTAACAAGTCGTAGTCCTTGAAGCCAAATAGAAGCGCCTGGCTGCCTGAGATTCCTACCATGACCGTCAGAACGCAGCCAATGAATATCATCATTTCCGTTATGTAGATATGCACCGAGGAATCCGTCATTTCGTACATGATGTTGCTGTACCAAACGGAATAGAATGTCGTTATGACAATGACCAACGCCACGCCAGCCAATCCGCCGATCTTTCCCTTTGTGCCTTTGTTGGCGTATTGGTTGCGCAACGTTGCCCCAAGAAGGGTCAAGAACCTGTTTTTCATGCGTTCTCCGTTTCCAGGAAGATCTCTTCCAGGCTATCGCCCTGGGACATGATGTCGATTGTCCTTCCTTGCTTGACGACTTCCCCTTCCTTGAGGATTGCGATTTCATCGCAAAGATTTGAAACCACTTCCAGCACATGGGAAGAGAAGAAGATACCCGCGCCTGTTTCCGTCAATTGACGCATTTTGTTCTTCAGGATAAACGCTGCCTTGGGGTCTAGTCCGACGAATGGCTCGTCCAAGACCAACAGTCTTGGCTCGTGCATAAACGCGGATATGACAGCCACCTTTTGCTTCATGCCGTGGGACAATGTGCGGATCTGGTCGCCTAGGTTTTCGTAGATCTCCAATTCCCTGGCAAGTTCTTCGATCTTCCCCTTTCGCTCTTCCCCCATGCCAAAGATATCAGCGATAAAGTTCAGATACGTGATACCTGTCAGATTCTCATAAAGATCGGGATTGTCCGGCAAATACGCAATGCGTTCCTTGACTGCCACTGGATCACGTTGGATGTCGATGCCATCCACCATGATCCTTCCTTGCTCAAAGTCTAGGATCCCTACGGCAGCGCGGATTGTCGTTGTCTTTCCCGCGCCATTGTGGCCAATGAAACCGTAGATCTCTCCATCCGGCACATTCAGGTCGATCCCTTTCAATACATGCTTTGTTCCAAAGGACTTGTGTAGATTCTTGATTTCCAGCATAAAATACCCCTTTCAATATCTTGCTTCGTTTTTGGCGTAAGCGATTTTTCCCATGATCATTTGCGCTATGATTAACATGGACGAGACAATCATGATGCACTTGGCATATGGCTCGCATATCTCCATCATCCACAAAAAGCTAGAGACACACATCATTCCCGTTAACAACAAACACATCGCGGTGTTTGTCTGGAAACCGCTCAATTGCCGCAACATGACCATTCTTTCATCGACTGCATCGATATGCCGCTGCTTTGCCATCTCTTGCATGGCATCGTCATTTTGCCTTAAGTAACGCCATAAGCGATATATCCCATGCCCAAGGCTTGCGCCTGCCCAGGCAGCGAAATAACTGCTTCGCTGTTCTTCCGTCAGAATTGCCAAGATCAACGTAATACCCGCTAGCACAAGCAGCGAAAGTCCGATATACAACTGTTTCCTATCCATCTTTTTCATAGACAAAGATATCCTCGATCATCATTCCAAAGTAATTCGCTATCTTGAAGGCAAGAACAAGGGATGGGTTGTATTTCCCATTCTCTAGGGACGATATCGTCTGGCGGGATACCTCCAGTGCCTCTGCTAGCTCTTCTTGCCGTATCCCTCGTTCTTTGCGCAGTTTCTCAAGCTCGTTCTTCATGGAAAGTTTCCTTTACATCACCAACTATAGCACTGCGCAAAAAAATGTCAAGCTTGCTTTACATCTTGTACATCACTAATTTGCCATGGTTAATTCGTGCTATAATATCGCTTGTACAAGGAGATCTTACATGATGAATATCAGTTTTATCTTTACCGAAAAAGGATTCTATCCCGATTTAAACGACACCATGCCCCAGGAAGCCAAGGACGAGGGGCAGGCGTGGAAAGATGATCCCGACCGTATGCTCTATGAGCTTGGCGCAGGTCCCAAGCCGCAAGAGCTGACTGCCTCCGCCAGATTCCTGTATCTGGTGTCTTCCACTTTCTTCAAGAAACTGACGGCTCTTCCCGAATTGGAGATTGCCCGTGACAGGGCAAAAGTCTTCCTTGACAGGGATACCATGATGAAGCTTCTGGAATCCATGCCTTTTTCCCTTGGCTCTGAGAATATCTCGGAAGCCTGGCTCAAGGACATTTTCCGTCGTCTACAGAAGGTCTTTTCCGCAGAGATCAAGGAATACGATGGCTCCGTCCAAATGTATCTCGCCGAGAAGAACCAAGATCTCCATGTGCCGGAAAGAGTGTTCTTCCATTTGGTGGAACAGGAAGACGACATGTATCCCTTTGCGTTCATGGCAACCTATGCCACAAAGGTGGACAAGAAGATATCCCATTTTCCTTTGCAGTATGCCTTGACGGAATATAAGACAGATCGCTCAAAGCTCATTGCCTTGTTGTCTTCCATTAACAAGGCTGCCGATGTCTCCCCGATCATCGCCGAGTTCATGTCCACGGGTGAACTTTTCCATCCCTTGCGCTTGACTGCCCAGGAAGCTTTTTCGTTTCTCAATGACATCGAAAAGATCGAGGCTGTCGGTATCTTGTGCCGCATACCAAACTGGTGGCGCTCTAAGTCGATGAATCCTAACCTGGTTTTCAAGATTGGCGATGATCAGCCATCCTTGCTTGGCTTTGACTCCATCCTGTCGATGAAACCTGTACTGGAGATCGATGGCGTTCCTTTGACGAAAAGCGAAATACAGGATCTCTTGAACCAGACCGAGGGTCTGGCAATGATCAAGGGAAAGTGGATCCACGTCGACCACGCCCGCTTGCGCGCCATATTGGACAAGATGGACGAGGAGATGGAAGGCATCTCTTTCATGAACGCCCTCAAGAAACAACTGCAGACAGACGAAGAGGCAGATGCGGACAATGGCTACACGATCCAAAACGGCGCATGGCTCACGGAAATGCTGAATTCCCTGCGCAACCCCTCCAAGATAAAGAAAGCCAAGGTTCCCTCATCCGTCCACGCGGACTTGCGTCCTTACCAAAAGGTTGGGTTTGACTGGCTTTCATACATGAACAACCTTGGCTTTGGCGCATGCTTGGCGGATGATATGGGACTTGGCAAGACGTTGCAGGTATTGACCTTCCTGGAATCCCTCAGAAACAGCAAGAAAAACGCAAAAGTGTTGTTGGTTGTTCCTGCCTCTCTGCTTGGCAACTGGCAATCGGAACGCGATAAATTTGTTCCTGGCATGGACATCTGCGTCTTACATTCCTTGACCAAGACACAAGTCGCAACAAGGCTTCAGGAACCTCACTTCTTGTACATCACCACCTATGGCATGGCATTGCGACTAGAGAAACTACAGGAAAGCCAATGGGATTGCGTGATCTTAGACGAGGCACAGGCAATCAAGAACCCACTTGCGAAACAAACCAGAGCGATCAAGAAGATACCCGCCATGCAAAGAATCGCCTTGACGGGAACCCCGATTGAAAACGACCTTGGCAACCTATGGAGCCTTTTCGATTTCTTGAACAAAGGTTTGCTTGGCTCTTCCCAAGACTTTTCGGAATATTGTCGCAAACTGGAAAACAACCCCGAGCAATACGCTCGCTTGCGCTCCATGATCTCCCCTTTCCTGCTTCGCAGAATGAAGACGGACAAGAAGATCATCAAGGATCTTCCCGACAAGATAGAAATGCTGCGCTACACGGAACTCTCCAAGAAACAGACATTGCTCTATCGGAAATACGTCGAGGACATGGAGAAAAAGATCAAGGATCTCAATGGCATGGAGAGAAGGGGAACCATCTTGGCTGCCCTTACGCATCTCAAGCAAATATGCAACCATCCCGACCAATACCTTGGGGTAGACAACTACAAGACGGATGAATCAGGCAAGTTTGAAATGTTGAAAGAGATATGCGAAACGATCTACGAAAAGCGTGAGCGTGTCTTGGTATTCACCCAGTTCAAGGAAATCATCCCCCACTTGGCCATATGCCTGGAGGAAGTCTTCCACGCCAAGGGAAGAGTGATCCATGGTGGCGTATCGGTCAAGCAAAGGCAACACATCGTTGAAGAATTCCAATCGAAGGAATACATCCCGTTTATTGTCTGTTCCCTCAAGGCGGCAGGCACTGGATTAAACCTCACCAATGCATGCCATGTCATTCACTTCGACCGCTGGTGGAACCCAGCAGTGGAAAACCAGGCAACCGACAGAGCATTCCGCATTGGACAAAAGAAAAATGTCATGGTCTATAAGTTTGTCAACCGAGGGACCATCGAAGAGAAGATCGACTTGTTGATCAACTCCAAGAAAGAACTGGCGGAGAATGTCATTGGTGCAGGCTCCGAGACATGGCTCACCGAAATGAGCAACGAAGAATTGTTGAATCTGTTGAAACTGGAGTAAGCAATGGCAAGATACTGGACTACCCAAACATATTATGCGCAACCAGACCTTGAGACACTCAAGCGCAAGGCAGAATCCTCTGCTGCCAAGGCAAAGAAGAAAGGCATCGTCTATGAGCCTGTCATCATTGAAGGACGTAATATCGCCAATACATGGTGGGGGATTTCTTGGTGCGAAAACCTAGAACGCTACGCCGACTACGAAAACCGGATTGATCGCGGAAAACGCTATGTCCGCAATGGTTCGGTCATCGATCTTCAGATCGAAGAAGGAAAAGTCACCGCCAGGGTGCAGGGAAGACGCCCTGTCCCTTATCGCATCACGGTCAAGATATCCCGTCTTTCCGAAGCCAAGATCGATGCGATCATGGAACGTTGTGGCAAGCGGCTCGAAAACATCGAGATGTTGCTGGAGGGGAAGTTCCCCGATGAAATGAAGGAAGTGTTCATGGAAAAAGGCGGTCTTTTCCCCGCCCCCAACGAAATCAACTTCGATTGTTCATGTCCCGACTGGGCTTCCATGTGCAAGCATGTGGCTGCCGTGCTGTATGGCATTGGCGCACGTTTTGACAAAAATCCCCTTCTCTTCTTTCAATTGCGTGGCATCGACGTGGAACGCTTCGTGGATGTCACGATTCAAAACAGAGTCGAAGACATGCTCGCAAATGTGGAGAACAAGACAAGCAGGATGATGGACGACGTGGATCTCACCAAGATCTTTGGCGTATTATAGAAAAAAGCCCCAAGGGGCTTTTTTCTTTACCTGAAGTATTTCTTCAAATCTTTTTCCATTGTCTTCAATCGTTTGTTCATAAGAGAACCAAGCATCGGATTGCCGATGAGCTTCTTGCTTTTGAAATCATCCATCAAGGCAATCCTAGCGCCATTTCCTTCCTCCATGAACAGGATAATGCGACGCCCTCTTTCCGTGTCTGTCTCAACATCAAACTCCAATTTCTCGTAAAAATCCCTGTGCGTCAGTTCAAATCTCATGTATCCATCGGGACGATGTTCGATGAAATGCCCTTCACCCAGGACATCGACATGGAACACTTCGCTTTGCCAATCGATCTTGCCAGGCTTGTCGAACAATTCCCATAGCTTGGAAATGCTGCAGGGTGCCGTGAAATCCAGTTGTGCCATTGCCATAGTCATTTACCTCTTCTCTCTATAGTTCCCATTCTTTCCTTCCGCCGCAAAAGCCACGGAAAGAAGTATTCTTTGTATATAAACGTCAAGATTGCCGCAATGGGAATCGCCAACAGGATTCCCACAATGCCAAACAGATTCCCACCCACGACAATCGTAATCAGTATGCCCGAGGACGGAACGCCAAGCGTTCCGCCAAAGAGCTTTGGCTTGATGATATATCCATCGATCGTCTGTAGAATCACGGTGAACACCAGGAACAAAAGGGCATTCCTTGGCTCATTGAGCACAAGAATAAACATACCCAACAGACAACCGATGATCGGACCAATATTGGGCAATAGATTTGTCGCCCCGATGATCACGGATATCAGGGAAATATACGGCATGCCAAAAATCCACATGAATATTGCGTTGGCAACGCCAACGACAATGGCCTCCAGGATGGTCATGCCTATGTATTGCGAGAGAATGGCGTTGCACCTAGACCAAAATAACGTCCTTGACCTGTATTGGCTATCAGTGTACAGGGTTTTGCGCAAACGGGTAAAGTTTGAAACAATGAACGTTTTCCCCAACAGGAAATACAACGCAAAGATGAGGCCTATGACCCATTTCAACACACTGCTTCCCACGGCAGCAGACTTGGAGATAAATGTCGTCGTATAGCTTGGCAACGATTGCAAGAGGTTGGAAACCCACATCGACACATGGTCGATCACTTTGCTTAGGTCAATGCCGAATTCCCTCGCCTTTTCTTCGAGCCATGACATGAACTTACCGATGGTCTCAGCGTAGTTGTTGATGTTGTTGAACAACATCATGAAGCTATCGGTGAGGGATGGGATCAAAGTCATCACAAGCCATGTTATTAACAATATGATAATCAAAAAGGCAACCCACACAGCCAATGTGTGCCTTGTATCTTTCTTCTTGATGTTTGCGAATATGCTTTCTTCGAAAAAATCGACAAGTGGATTGATGATATATGCCAAGACTGCGCCTATAATAATGCTAGAGACAATGGAAAACAAATAGTTTATCGAATTCACGATATCGGGAATATGCACCAGCCCCAGGTATAACAACACCGCTGAACATGCGGCGCATGTGTACGCCGCCCATGGCTGCGCCAGGAATTGTCTTCTTCTTTCCTTGTCAAACATACGCTGTCACCTCCGTTTCAAATATATGATAGCACAAATCATTCTTATGGTTTTCTTAATATTGCTATACTTGGATGCACAATTATGCCTAACGATTGTAAATATATGTTCCAGATATTTGAGCGTTCCAGTACATATTCAGAGGCATACGTATGTATGCGCGCCGGAGAAAGAATGTGACCACATCATGCGTGTTTTCAGGCAAGCGAAAGCTATTTGTTTGCCGTTCCAAAAGCTAATTTGGTATGATTTACAAAATCACAAGGAGGATATTATGGATATCGGTAAAATACTGACAAACTTTGACGACATTCTGTACACTTGGTTGCTCATCTACATGCTTGCCGGGGCAGGCATATATTTCACCATCAAGACACGCTTTGTCCAGATCCGTCTGTTCAAGGATGCAATCATTGCCATGACGGAAAAGAAATCGCACGAAAAAGGTGTCTCTTCCTTCCAGGCACTCATGATCGCCACGGCTTCCCGCGTTGGCACAGGAAACATGGCAGGGGTTGCCACGGCGATCATTTCAGGTGGACCTGGCGCGGCTTTTTGGATGTGGCTCATGGCAATCCTAGGCTCTGCCTCAGCTTTTATCGAGTCCACTCTTGCCCAGATCTACAAGAAGAAAGAAGGGCATTCATTCAAGGGAGGACCAGCCTACTACATCGAAAAAGCACTTCATGCAAGATGGCTTGGCATTGTCTTTGCTATCTCTCTGATCCTGACGTTTGCCTTTGGCTTCAATGGCCTACAGGCATATAACATCGTCTCTGCCCTTGACTACTACATTCCCGATATTTCTGCCAGCAACGTTCCCACCATCGTCGGGGTCATACTGTGCGTTGTTTCCATGGCTTTGTTTTTTGGCGGCACCGACAAGATCTCCAAGTTATCCGAGATCCTTGTCCCCTTCATGGCAATCATCTACATTGCTATCGGTCTTTTCTGCATCGTGACACATATCACAGCCATCCCCTCTATCCTTGTCATGATCGTCAAGGATGCATTCAACCTCAAGGCAATCTTTGGCGCTTTCACTGGTTCCTGCATGGTCTATGGCATCAAGCGCGGCTTGTTTTCCAACGAGGCAGGCATGGGTTCCGCCCCTAACGCTTCTGCCTCTGCCCAGGTATCCCACCCGGCAAAACAAGGTCTTGCCCAGGTAATCTCGGTGTACATCGATACCTTGCTCATCTGCTCGACAACCGTATTCGTTGTGCTGCTTACCGGGGTATACACGGGATCGCAATACGATGGAATCCCCTTGATCCAACACTCTGTCGCAACAATCCTAGGTCCCATCGGCATCCACATCATCACCATTTCCGTTATTCTTTTTGCCTTTACCTCGATTATCGGCAACTATTTCTACGCCGAAAGCAACATCCTGTTCATCACGCGAAACAAAACCGTCATGAATGTATTCCGCGTCTTGGCAGGCTTGATGGTATTCATCGGGGCGCGCAACTCCATGTCCGTTGCATGGGCATTGGCCGATATCACCATGGGATTCGAAGCAATCGTCAATATCATTGTCATCGTCTTGCTTGGCAACATTGCCTTCAAGGCATTGGAAGACTACGAAAAACAAAAAGCCGATGGCTTGGACCCCGTCTTCCACGAAGCCAACATCGGTCTTCACAACACAGATATCTGGAAATGATCAACTCTTTTCGTAATATTTGAATGACATCGGATATATCCCAAAGGTGAGAAACGAAGCGATCATGTAGCGTATTAGCCGTATCAACAACGCCATCATGCGTCCCGATGCCAAGAATGCTTCAGCAAACGGCATCTTCAACAAGTAGTTTGTTCCTAGATACACTGCCAAGCCACCCATAACCCTGAAAATCGTTGTCTTGATATCACGGGTATTTTGGAAACCTACGAAACGCTCTTCGAACCAATCGGCGAGAAAGAACCCCATCGCAAGCCCAAGGGATGAATAATAATCCTCGCTCCGACAGAAGAAAACCCCGATACACCCCACCGCCAGCAACTGTCCATGCGCAACATGCCTGTTGCTGGCGTGTTTTTCCAGATACCCCATGAGCAATATCACGCTTATCCCCAAAAGCCAGCCAACAAGCACATCCGTGGGATAATGCACGCCTGCCACCACCCTTGCCAAGCCCACAAGCAAGGGAATCACAATCCCCGCAATGCGATATCGTTTTTCTTGTTTCTCCTTGGCCAGTGTTCCATACGCGACCATGGAATTCGTGCTATGCCCCGAAGGAAAGGAAAAACCTTGCGCCTTGACATCGTATATGTCCCTATCCTGCTTGATTGGCCGCAAGCATTTTATCTCCTCGTGGTCCATGTATGGTCTTCGACGAAGAACCATGTTTTTCAACATGGTGTTGAACACCAAGCCAATGCATATATTCGAGGTAATGATACGCCCAAGTTCCTTATCGTAGCACCAATAGAGAAAGATTAACAACGCAACCAAGACAATCTCTTCCCCAAACAAACTGAATACATTCGCAAAGACCAGCCCAACAATGCCTAGCATCGATTGGAGCCATGTTATCAAGGCAATCTCCCAATCGAAAGCAAATGCCATGCCCATGTCATGCCCTCCTTTTCAACCTATCCATTATACTTGAAGCAGGCAATTAAACAATACTTCATTTTTTGCTGTGGGCTGTGTCTTTTGGCGCAAAATTGATATATTGTATTGAAGTCGCAAGATCTCTGACTTATAATATAAAACGATTCATACATATACGTAATCACAACAAGGAGATAAATAATGAGAAAGACAAAAATCATCTGCACAATCGGTCCTTCCAGCGAAGACCGCGAGACATTCAAGAAGATGTGTGAGGCAGGGTTGAATGTCGCCCGCCTGAATTTCTCCCATGGGACACACGAGGAACACCAAAAAAAGATCGACATGATCAAGTCTGTCCGCGAGGAACTTGGTCTTCCCATTGCGCTCATGCTTGACACCAAGGGACCTGAATACCGCATCAAGACATTCAAGGATGGCAAAATCACCCTGAAGGAAAACGATACCTTCACTTTCACCACCAGGGATATCGTTGGCGATGAGAGCATTGTTTCCGTCAGCTATGCCGGCCTAGCGGACGAGATTTATGTTGGTGATTCGATTCTGGTAAACAACGGTTTGGTCAATTTCGAGGTCGTATCCATCGAAGGAACGGAAATTCATTGCAAGGTTGTTAATGGTGGCGTTCTTTCCGACCGCAAGAGCATGTCCTTCCCTGGCAAGATCCTAAAGCAGGAATACTTGAGCGAGCAGGACAAGAGCGACTTGTTGTTTGGCATCAAGAACGAGGTAGACTTCGTTGCTGCATCGTTTGTCTCGACCAAGCAAGACATCATGGATCTCAAGAACTTCCTCAAGGCCAACGGTGGTGGAGACATCGACATTATCGCCAAGATCGAAAACCAGTCCGGCATTGACAATATCGATGATATTTGCGATGCATGCGAAGGCATCATGGTCGCTAGAGGTGACCTTGGCGTAGAAGTTCCTTACGCCGAATTGCCAGGCATCCAGAAATACCTGATCAACAAGTGCAGAAGACGTGGCATGCGTGTCATAACCGCTACCGAGATGCTTGAAAGCATGATCTCCAACCCACGTCCCACCCGTGCCGAGATCTCCGACGTTGCTAACGCGGTCTATGATGGCACCAGTGCCATCATGTTGTCAGGCGAATCCGCTGCCGGCAAATACCCCGTGGAAGCAGTACGCGTCATGAGTCGTATCGCGGAAAAGACCGAAAGCCACATCGACTACAACAATAATTTCCATTCCGAAAGATATGTCATCCACAACAGGGTGGATGCCATCTCCCATGCAGCATGCACCATGGCGATCGACCTGAACGCAAGCGCCATCATCGTCACTTCCCTTTCAGGCTTGACCGTCCGCATGGTTTCCCGTTTCCGTCCTTCCACGCCAATTCTTGGCTTGGCCACAAGCACTCGTGCATGGTACAAGCTCGCCTTGTCATGGGGTGTCGTTCCGTTATTGACAGAACAGTTCCCGACCATGGACGTCTTGTATTTCTTTGCGCTAAGGGCAGCGAAGAAGCAGCTGAATCTAAAGGCTGGCGAAACGGTTGTCATGACGGGTGGAAACACCAATGGCATTTCCGGTAGCACAAACGTCTTGCGCATCGAGACAATCTCTTGATCCACTAACGCCATCCCAGCAATGGGCCGGCGTTTTTTCATGCACAAAAGGCAAGAAGCGATATGCTTCTTGCCTTTGTTGCGTATTAGGCAAACACAAGATTAGGGTTACGACCAAACGTCAACCCCGGCACTTCATCTTGCTTGTAGATTCTACGAAGCAGGAAGTGAAGCTCATGCTTGTCGAGAATATCGTATTCTTTCATGAGTTCAGGATGTGCGTCAAACAATGTCTCGGTAGACATCTCCAGACCATGGAATTGTCCAAGATCCAGCTCATCCTTGAGCTTTGTATAGTCTCTAGAATCAATGTCATAGAAACGCAAGACTGTCTTAGAACGGCACAAGACATGACGTCCCCTCATCATTCTTTGCATGATCTTTGTTTCGGATCCTTCGACCCAGGCAAGCTGGGGATATTCGTCAAGGTGATAAATGGCGATAAAGTCTTTATAGTATTCCGCAAATTGGGCAATGTCTGTTTGTTCCGTACACCTAGTCTTGAGGATGTAGTCTTCCATGACCTGCTTGTTTACAAGCAAATCCACGCCTTCCAGGCGCACAATGCTCTTGCGGCGATATTTCTCTATGCCCTCCTTTACGTTCTTTGGCGCATTGGGATCCTCTAGCACTCCCATCATATCCCTTGTGCCTTTCTTGTAGTACAACGCCAGGAAATTCAAGGTCTCTGCACTGATATTCATGAATCCCTGGTATGCATCGTCAGGTATGTTGTATGTCTGGTATACATGGGCAAGGCGATCCTCTTCCATCATATCGGTTCCATAATGTTCCAGACTTGCGACACGAAGCTCATCCGCGCCTTGTCTGACCATTGCCTTGACTTGTTGCACATCCAAACCAATGGTATCGCCGATCTGTTCATAGGAATCGCCGCCAAGGCAACGCAACAGAACTCTTGCCATGCGGTCATTGCCCATTTCCATGGCAACTATTCTCGCTCTTGGAAGAACAATCGCATATCTTCCCTTTTTAACCGTTATATCATAATTGTCCAACATATCGCTGAGATATGTATAGAAGTCTCTTGGATCGATGCCTGAAGCCTCGACAAGCTCGCTCTCGGTAAAGCTCTTGAGCGGATTGTTCTTAAGAACCTGATACACGGTGTTATCAAGGATAGCATCGGTTTCTTCGCTTGCGTTTAGATAATCCTCGCGCAAGTTGTTATAGTAGCGTCTGACATACACACTCGCCAAAGAAACCATGCCCTTGGCAAATGCATCGCAAAGCTCTTTCTCATAGCGTATGCCTTCCCTCGCCAAGGCATCAAAGTCATCCTGCGGCAAGGCAAATTCGTCTATGAGTCCTCCCTCGCGCTCAATATACTCCTCAAACGTTTCCTGCGGTTCATCCGCATATCTTTCGGCTTTCTCCTTGATGGAGAAGATCAAATCGTTTGCTTCGACCATATCCACATCGGGATAGCTGGCAAGTTGCCCTGAATAATACGCATCCATCAACTGGCTGTACAACACAATGCCATGGCTTGCCAAGGAATCATAGAGATCTTGCGTCGTCTCATCGACAATCGCATGGTCGCAATCCTCCAGATACTTCTGGACATTTTCATCCATTGGCTCGACAATCTCATTGACCACAAATGTCTCGGCATCATCCATGCCATAGTCGTTTAGCGGCGTGTCATCGGTGATCTCATCCACGACAAACGACTCCATGTCATCCAAGTCATAGTTGTACACCGGCAAGTCATCCATATTGATCGATGGAGTGTAATAATCGTTGCTTTCCTCTTTCTGTTCTTCGTCATCATCGTCAAAGAACGGTATTTGCATTTGTTGCGGCGCTTCTTCCTTGAACAGATTCTTCAGCGTCTCAAGGCCATCAAAGTCATACGGGAAGCCAACGTCTTCCATCTCCTCGTAGATGTCCTTGTATTTAGCAACAATGAGGTCGCGACAAGACGCAACGTTTGCCTTGCCCATGCCACGGGTATTCGTAAACGCATCTTGATCCTTCATGGCGGAAAGAAGATCCCCTTCGGTCACAATGGATAGCTTGGCAAGCAGGTTATACGCGCGCGTAGAAAGAATATCCTTGTCATCTTCCAGCAAAGTGTCACGCATGCTTTCGATTCTCTCGCGGAAATCAGTCTTGATCTCCGTCTGTGGCAAGAATGATGGAATCTCCACTGGCGTGGAAGTCTTTGGCTCCACCACCTTCTCGCTGACAGGTTTCTCTTCCTCGGCAACTCTTTCCTCTCTTGCGCCAATGGCATTGTCATACAACGCTTCCACTGCCGCAAGGTCTTGCCCATTGAATGGATATCTCAGATTATTGAGAATCCACCTATATTGGGCATATTTCTTATCCAGATACTCCTCGACCTGCTCCAAGGCTCTTTCACCCAACCCCTTGGCCAAGACAAAATCCTTGCCCTTGGAGAAATCATACAGTTCCCCATCCGTTGCAATATTCAATTGCGCAAGGCTATAGGCAACCCTTGGACTCAAAGATCCAGGCGTAATCTTTTCGTTGCACTTATGCACAAGATCCGCAAACAGTACTTCCCTGATCTCTTTCTGGATATAATCATCGGATGTATTGCGCAACGTCTCTCTATCGTAGATCGCCGCCAAGTCGACATCATACACCGATCTTCTCTTCGAGGCACTTTCCAAGGCATTCTCGAACAACTCCTCGATTTGCGACCAATTCCCTATCTCCAACGGATAAGACACTTCCTGCAACAAGCAAAGGATAGCACCAAACTTGTTTCTCATATACTCCCCAAGATCCTCAGCAAGCTTATCGCCAAGGACACGGGACATCTCTTCCGTCTTCTGGGTCATTGCCTGAAAGACATCGCTGTCTTTCTTGATATCGTTCTTATACAAGATTCCCATGGCACGAGAAGTAAAGCGTTGTTCATCAATAGGCTCATCAGACACCTTGATGTACTCCTGCAAAAGCGCATCACGCATCATGTTTTCTGCCTGGGCATGTGACAAACCCTTCTTTTCCGCATCATGGTATGCCTTGCATGCCATTGCGGCAAGGTCTTTCAAGCGTGCTTGCTCAAGAATCTCCTCATGTACCTCTACTTCTTCTACGGGAGGTTCTTCTGGGATCACTTGAGGAGTTTCTTCTTGCGGCTTGGCACTTGTTAATTCAGATTTCTCTTCGAAGGGTGCTTCGATTGGCTGGTTTGTTTCCTCAGGCTGCGCTACTGGGGTTTCCTCGACTGGCTCACTTGTTTCTTCTGGTTGTTCCTGGGGAGCTTCCTCAACTGGTTCGCTTGTTTCTTCTGGTTGTTCCTGCGGAACTTCCTCGATTGGTTCGCTTGTTTCCTCAGGTTGTTCCTGGGGAGCTTCCTCGATTGACTCGTTTGTTTCCTCGGGTTGTTCCTGCGGGGCTTCCTCGATTGGTTCGTTTGCTTCCTCGATTGGCAAAAGAATCTCTTGTTCTGGATCTTCCATGTCGCCAAAGAGCGACTTCAGATAGGAAAGCCCTTCGAATTGAACAGGGAATCCTTGTTCCTTCAGCTTCTCGTAGTGATACGCATAATACTCTTTGAAGTATTCTTTGATTCTTTCAATCGTTGCGGCTGCTATGCCTTTTTCGGACCTAAAGGCTTTCATGTTGGACATGGCCGAAAGGAGTTTTCTGTCTGTGTCATATCCAAGCTTCATCAAAGTGTGGTATGTCACGGGACTGAACATTTTTTCGTCTATTTGGGAGTCCAGCATTTCATCGATTGTCCATCCTTCAATGACCTCTTGACCATCAAAGAGAGACTTGAGATATGTAAGTCCGACAAACTGGAGCGGGAAGCCCTGGTCTTTTTGATCCTCATAGAAAGGCTCGTAGTAGTCAGAGAAATATGAATCGATCTCTTCACGTTCTCTTTCATTGAAAGATGTGCCTTTGTCCATGATAGCCAAAAGGTCTTTGTCTTTTGCCACATGAAACTTTCTTAGCGATAAAACAAGGGGACGGGAGAAACGGGAATAATCGATGGGCGATTCCAGCATTTCCGCAAGCGTTGGAATGTATTCTGTCTCGCCCAGAGCGACCATCAGGTAGTCTCTTCCAGGAAAGCCATCAGTTGCCTTTAGGCTGTCCAAAAGGTGGCTGTATCGTTTTACAAGGTATTCCTTGATGATATCTCCCGTTGCGCCACCAAAGCCATCTTCATATTCAAAGCCATGGTCTTTTTCCGCCAGTTTCAACAAATCGCCATCGGTTGAAACACCCTTGTTCATTAACACATTATATAAGCGGAAACCGAGAGTCTTACGGCTGATCGGCATTTCCAGCATTTCCGCAAGGGTTTTGTTTTCAAGGTTTTCTTCGGTTGGTCCTTGGACTAGCGTGCCATTGTCAAATAGATTCTGCAGATATCCTAGGCCAGGGAATGATTCGGGGAATCCCTGTGCCTTCATCTTGGCGAACATTTCGGCGTAGCGGTTGCGGCAATAACCGTTGATATCACGAGCAAAGACACGAGCGTTGCCTGCGAATGACTTCAATGATTCAAAGTCTTCAAGTCTTTCCAAGAGCGCACGGTCGGTCTCGATTCCCTGTTCCTGCAGCACGTTCCAGGAGCGAGAAGCAAACCTATCTTTGTCCAATGGCGAATCCAGCAGTTTCTGTAGGTTATCGCCAACGGGCATCTTTAAATTATCTGATTGTTCATTCTCCGTTCTGACATGGAACACACGCATCATATAGCTTTGCCCTGGCATCGCCTCTGGGAAGCCTTTCTCTTGCATATTCGTGAAAAGATGGGCGTATCTCTTGCGTAGATGGGCATTGATGTCACGGATAAAGACACGGTCGTTTCCCGTCGCTGCCTTGAAGGATTCAAAGTCATCCAGTTTTTCCAAGAGCGCACGGTCAGTGTCGATGTTCAATTGTTCAATGTATCTTTTGGAACGTGAACTGAAGCAATCAAGTTCCAATGGGGAATCCAACAACTCTTCCAAGGATTTGGCGGAATAGTCGATGAATGGATTTGCTTTCTCGGACGCAATGCCAAACAAGCCAAGCACATAGTCTTTTCCAGCGAATTCTTTCTTGAAGCCTTCTTCCTTCATCTGTTCAAACACATGGACGTATCTGCGCTTGATAAAGCGATTGATGTCACGGATAAATACGTGGTCGTTATCAATTGCTTCCTTGAAGGATTCGATGTCATCCAGTTTTTCCAGCAACGCACGGTTGGTGTCGATGTTCAGCTGCTCAAGGTATTTCTGGGAGCGGGGAACAAAGGACGCAATGTCCAATGGCGTATCCAGCAATTCTTCCAGCGACAATGAAGAGTAATCTACGGCAGGATGGATTTCTTCGGCTTGCACGCGGAACAAGCGGAACAAATAGTTTCTTCCCGCAAAATCATCTTTGAAGCCTTCTTTTCTCATGCGCTCGAATTCACGGATATATCTACGTCTTATATAGCCATTGATGTCGCGAATAAAGACACGGTCGCTACCTGTTTCCTGTCTGAATGCATCCCAATCCTGTAGCTGTTCGAACAATGAGCGGTCGGTCGTGATGCCCAACTGTTCCAGGTAGCCTTGCGAACGAGGGCTGAATTCATCTAGCACAATCGAAGAATCCAGTAGCTCGGGAAGTGTCATCAAGGCAATGTCGCGTTCTGTTTCCGCTGTCGCATCGGTATCTTGTTCTTCCTGGGGAAGGACGACCTTGAACAGCTGCAGTATGTAGTCTCTGCCTGGGAATGTATCCTTGAAGCCATCTTCCTTCATCTGCTCAACCGCATGGGCGTATTTGTCGCGGATGTAGTTGTTTATGTCGCGCACAACAACGCGATCACTGTCGATGGATGCCTTGAAGGATGCCATGTCTTCCAGCTTCGCAAACAATTCCCCATCGGTAGAGACACCCATTTGCTCGATGTAGGACTGGGAGCGAACGCAGAAACGATCAGTCTCAAGCGGGGAGCCTAATAGCTCAGATAGCGTCATCGATTCATAGCCTGGTACTTCTTCGTCCTGCTCAATATGCACCTTGAAAACATGCAAAAGATAATTTTTTCCAACAAATGTTTCGCTGAAGTCATTTGCCTTCATCAATTCGAAAGCATGGGCATATTTTTCCTTGATATAACGATTGATGTCGCGGGTAACAATACGATCATTGCCTGTCGCTTCCTTGAACGAATCTACGTCTTCAAGTCTTGTGAACAAGTCTCTATCGGTCGCAATTTCCAGATGTTCCATGCTTTCTCTGGTGCGCAAGGAAACTTTCTTTTCTTCCCAAGGTGAATCCAGCAATTCTTCCAGGGACATGGTGGCGTAGTCTAGTTTTTCACCATCATCTTCCAGGTCGATACCGAAAAGACGCAAAACGTATTTTTTTCCAGCAAGCGTATCATCGGCTTGCATTTCTTCAATAACGTTGCCGTATTTGTGTCTGATGTATCCATTGATTTCACGGGTAACGACACGGTCATTGCCAATGGCTTCCCTGAATGATTCTATGTCTTCCAATCTGGCGAAAAGGACATGGTCGTTTTCAATGCCTAGGCTTTCTAGCAAGCTACGCGTCCTTGGACAGAAGAAGCCTGGGTCGAGCGGGGAATCCATCAGCTGGGCAAGGGACATGCCCGTGTAGTCGATATCGAGTGGCTTGTCGTCCTCGTCCTCTTGCTTGACGTAGAACAAACGTTTGAGAAAACCAATCGCCGCAAAGGACTCTGGGAAGCCATCGGGTCCTAGTTGGTCGTATATGCCTTGGTAGCGTTTCTCGGCATATTCCTTGACTTCGTTTATGATATTGCGCGATACGCCAGGCAAGGAACGGAAATCAGCCATGTTGGACACTGCCTCGAACAAGTCGCGGTCGGTATATATCTCGTTGCGCAACAGGGTGACGTATGCCCTTGGCGATAACATGAAATAATCCAGGTGCTGTCCAAGCATCTTCCTAAGGGAATATTCTGCGTAGTCATTATCTCTGTCGCCAAGCAATCCCTTGAGATATGGCGATCCCTTGAAACGCAGCTTGGAACCATTCGCCTTGACTTGTTCGTATGCCTCGCCATAGCGTTCCTTGAGGTAGTCATTGATCTGTTCGCATGTCGCATGGGTGACTTTTTCGTGTTTAGCAAATTCCTCGTAGTCGCTCAATACGCGGAATAGGTCGCGGTCGGTCACGACATTCATTTCGCCTAAAGCCTTGATGCTAGCGTTGCTAAAGTATGAAAAATCGACTGGTTCGCCAAGCATAGAATCCATGGATATAACAAAAGGTTTTACCTCGATGCTTTGCAAGGCGTTTGCCTTGGCTTCCTGCAACTGACTAATCAATTGCGACAATTCATCGTTCTTTTCGATCGGGAACGTGATATTATCTGCCAACGCAAAAACATCATGGTATCTATTTTCTAGGTAAGACTGTATCGAATCGATGGTTGTTATGCCAATCCCAGGGATTTCCAGCAGCTTGTCGGATTTGTATAGCGTATATAGCTCATAATCATGGAATATGCCTTCCTTGGCGAAAACCCTAAGGTTTTTCTTATTGATCTCGCTCATGTCGATAGCTTCGCCACGAATGGCGATCAAGCCGCATGAAAGCAATTCTCTAGCAGTATCGGTTGCCTTTTCCTGCTCTATGCCTCGCTCCAGCATAGAAGCGTATGCTTCGTTTGCCTGTTGAATGGCATCGCGGCTTGGGTCATAGGCAAACCCGCCCGTCTTTGTTTCGTTAAAGACATCCGTGAATACATCGCCATAGGCAAAAGAAGCGGGGAAGCCTTCCTTTGCCATGGCTTTGTAGGTCTCTTCATAACGCTCCCTAATGTATTGGCGCATGTCATTTATGATTGCCTTGTCGCTTTCTTCTCCCGCTTGCATGTAGGCAAGAAGAGCTTCGTCTGTCTCTATTCCCTTGGCCGCAAGAGCATGCCTAAGGCGGGGAGTGGCGCAACCATTGATCTTAGAAGCCAAAAGGTCTAAAAGGGATTCGCCTTTGCGGGAAGTCACCTTGGCCTTTGGGTTCTTGTAGAGTCGTTCTAGTTTCTTTTCATCGTTTTCGCTGAAAGGGAATGTCATGGTTTGCAAGGCATCCAGCACATTTCCATATTTTTCCTGCAGGTATTCACGCATCAAGCGTCCTGACTTATGGCCAATGGCGCGCTGCTGTTCAAAATCAGGATCTTGCAGGCGGCGGAACAAGGCACTGTCAGTATTGATCTTTTGCTCTGTCATGGCAGTGTATGTACGACCGGCAAGTGTTTCGATGTCAAGGCGTTCCTTGCTCAGGTCGATGAGTTGGGCCACAATGGCCAAGCGGATGTCTTCTTGTATCTCTTCGCTCGGCAACAAGATAAATGCATCGTCGTTGAACACTTTCTTCGCCGTTGCGACATACGGGGGATCTGCCTCGTCTTGCGGCAATTGCGTCATGCCAAACGGTTCAACAAATGGCGCAAGAGGACCGGCAGCCTGGAAAATAGAAACGATTTCGTCTCTTGTTAGATCAAGACTGGTTTCTTCAATCCTTGAAAACAACTGCCCATAGCGCGTGGAAAGATACTCTTCGCATTCCTTTGCCAAGGCATCGTCAAAGTCTGGTTGTTTCTTCAAGGAAGAAACATTGCTTTCAAGCTCTTGCGCCAATGCGCCATCGCTTTCAATCATCAAGCGGGAAAGAATCTCCTTGAGTCCTTCAGACATGTCTTTGGTATCGATTTGTTCCCCGACCCTAAGCAACATGTATACCTTGATGGTTCTTCTTGCCATAGCGAGGATGCTTGCCTCGCTATGGCCGGCAAGCTTTTCCTTGATGCATGCGATGCGTTGCGACAAGCGCTTTGCTTCTACTTCGTAGTGAAGGTAATCGTATGCCTTGTCTATCATCTCCAGGGCTGTCTTGAAATCCAGTTTCAATGACTGGACAAGATCGTCCGTGCCTGCCTCCGCTACGCTTTCGAGGGTGTCGTATCCCCTGCGCAGCATTTTATTCGCTTCCGCCTTGGACACCCCTAGCACTTCTTGAAATATTTTCTTTATATCGTCATTTCCCATTTTTGGCCAACTCCTTTATTTGATCTAACGATGAAAAACATATAAAAACCAATTCTGCCAAACCACAAAAAACCAATGTTTCGACATGTATCGATATTCGGATGAACGCATAAAATCAACAGCCAAGCCATTGATAAAACAGGATAATCTCTTGAATGAAGCGTGTGTTTCGATTTTTCCAGTCTTTCACCCAAGATTATTTTAACACAGTTCATTTATAACGCAATGCAAAAATCATTCTTCTCCCCGCAGCAATCGCAAACAAAAGAATGCCTTGCGACGAAACATGGCGCTGTGGCATTGCCACAGCGCCATATTTTAACTATCTTTTGCGTCTTGTCAAGACACCTGTTTTCTCATCGAAGTAGTATTCCTTGCCTTCGATGGTCACCCATCCCTTGGACATTTGCCCGGTCTTCAAGTCGTAGTAGTAGGTGTTTCCCTCTTGCTTGGGATATAGCTTTGCTTCATCATCAACAACGTTGTACCAACCTTTGATCATCTTTCCCGTGTTGTCGTAGCGCACCCACTTTCCTTCCTTGTTCTTGCCTTTCTTGAGGTCTTCCTGGTAGATGTATGGCATCCATACTTCCTTGCTTGATGCCTTGGCTCCATCGTATATGCAATCAAGCCAATACCATCCATCGGACTCAGGGTCATAGATTTCCCTGCCTCTTTCCTTGCCATATACTTCATCCCAGATGTTCTTGGGATCGCCTTTCACTGCCTGGCGCTTTCCTTTCTCAAACCAATAATCTTTTCCTTCATACGCACAGAAGCCAAATACACGGCAATAGGCAGGGTCTTCCTGTGGCTCGACAGTGATATCGACCGTGATGCTCTTGCCATCGTATTGGGCTTTTATCACGGCCACACCTTGGCTTGCGGCGATAAGCTCTTTACCCTCGACATAGACGATTGCCTCATCGCTGGAAGAAAGAACAGCTTCCACTTCTTCATCGTCTTCATATACTGTCAACATCTGTCTTTCGCCAACCTTCATTACAGCGTTAAACTCCCCAAAAGACAATACGCCAATATCGACGACGGTCAAGTCAAAGGAATCTTGCAATCCATCCACCCTGGCATATATCGTTGCTTTGCCAGGATTCCTGGCAAAGACATACCCCGCCTTGTCAACGATCGCCACGTATGTGTCGCTAGACGCAAACACCACGTCTTCTTCACTTGCTCCAACAAGCGCCAGATTGATCTCCTGGATTTCCCCAACACGCATCTTTTGGCGTGGCTCGACAATCCTCAAGCTTGACTCTATCTTTCCTTCCACAGTCAAGACAAAGGAATCCTTTGCGCCATGGTATGTTGCGCTAATGATCGTTGTCCCAGAATTTCTCGCATAGACAACGCCACTCTCCGACACCTCAGCAACCATCTTATCACTTGAAGCATATTCAACGACACCATCCGCCAAGACATTGAGCGTCTGCCTTTCACCCACCTTCATTTTTAGCAAGGGATCGATGATCCTGACCTTTTCCGAGGCAGGAGTGACGATAATCTCGTGGAACACCGAGGCATTGCCTGCGGTGGCGGTGATCACCGCCTTGCCTTCCGCCATGCCTGTCACAAAGCCATCCTGATCGACAAACGCCACTTCTTCGTTGGACGAAGAGAACACCACCTTTAGTTCCTCATCCGAAACCACCTGAACATCCAGTTCTTTTCTTTCCCCCACCCGAATCTCATCAAAGGGATTGATGAAAAGAATCTTCCTGACGACATTATTGCCTTGCTCGACATCCACATGGATGTTAAAGGAAACGGTATCATCGCTCAAGTTCCTCGCAATGATTTCCGTTGGTCCCTTCTTGATGCCGTAGATCATTCCGTTTTCATCGATTTCACAATGTCCGTTGTCTGTCTCATACTTGAAAGATTTCGCAAGAACCGGGTTTTCCTGCACGCCATTGGCGATACGGAAAGAAAGCAGGCGTGTCTCTCCTGTCTTTAGCGTCAGCCTGTTTTCCACCAGCCGCGGCGTGCCGTTTCCCTTGATCCCATGCACTTCATACGTCTTTACGTCAATGTCCGGCCGTTCCTTGAATACGGCTTGCTTAGAAGAAAAATCCTGCGTCCAGTAGATATGGTCTTCAACGATGAATATCCCAATGCCCACGCTATTCCAGCGATCATCCAGGATCTGCCTGCGGTGGGCGGTGGAATTCATCAGGATGTTCATCGCCTCCTTGGCATCCCTAGCGCCATACACGATGTTTTCCGCCTCGGCGCCATTGCCCAAAGTGCCAAAGGAAGTGCCATCGGGACGCGTGTGGCTCCAATACACCGATAGCTCGCCAGCACGCAACATCGCCCCCTCCAACAATGATTCATCCATAGCAAGCGCTCCCAGCCCATATTTCGCCCTTTCCTGATTGAGAATGTCCAGACACTCATACGCCATGGAAAAATCCCTGCTGCCCATGACAAACCACGTCACACACTCCCTGGCATACGAACGAGTCGCTTCATCGATGCACACCATTCCAGCCGGAGGAGTAAACGTCTTTTCAATCGGCGTTCCCCGAAAAGCATTCGCCCGAATCTCATTGAGCGAATTAGGCAGATTGACTTCCTTGAGGACACCATCCCCGTCAAACGCCTTCTTCCCAATGACCTTGATCTTCGCGGGAAGCGTAACCTTTGCTAGCGAGAGATTCCCCGCAAAGCTGCTTTCACCAATCTCCCCAAGCGCTTCATACCTGGAAAGATCAATGCTGGAAAAACCACATCCACTGAAAGCGCTATCTCCAATCGTTGCGACATTCGCCGATAGCTCGACATTCTTCAACAAAGCGTCCTCCAGACACAACCCTCTGGGAATATCCGCCATGGCGTTGGCGAAATTCACCCTAGCAAGCGATGGCATGTTCGCCAACGCCTTCTCATCCATCGTTTCAACCGATGCAGGAATGTCAAGGGATGAAATGGACGTATACGCAAACGCCATCTCCCCGATCCGCCTGACATTTCCCAAATCAACGCCAGTCAAACGCTCTGCGTTGACAAACGCACACCTGCCAATGGCATCCACGAAGGAAGGAACCGTAAAACTAGACAACGATGAATTAGGCATATACATGACCAGCGTCCCCGTGTCCTTGGTATACAGTTGGTTATCGATGACCGTGTAGTATTGGTTCTCGCTTGGCACTGTAACGGAACGCGCGCGGTTTGTCAATTCCTTATCTGATAGCGCTAGCGGGGAAAACCGCCGCATCGCTTTCGGCATTTTGAAGTCAACAATCCCCAATCCCTGCAAAGCATAGTCTTCTATCTCCGCCAAAGAATCAGGCAAGACAAGATCTCTCACCTTTGCGTCACACAACCCACTCCTGCCGATAAACTCCAAGGTATCCGGCAGCGAAAGATCCCTCAGTTTCTTCATGTACGCCAAACCATACCCCTCGATCCGCTTGACCCCACGAGGAATGGTCAACGACTCCACCACCGCATCCCCATAGAAAGCCATGAAGCCTATGGTCGTAACCGGCTTGTTCCCTAACATGCTTGGTATCATTAGCGATACCTGATCGCCTTCATATCCCGTGACAATTGCTTCCTCGCCCTTGATTTCATACAAAAGACCAGTGACATCCTTATATTCATCCTGTGGCTTATCGACGACTTCTGGCACATTGGACTCAACATCATACTGCGACAATGTCTCGTATCCCCGCTCGATTTCCCCAACCCCATTGCTCGCTGTCAATGGATTCAAATTCCCCAGCAATCCCAATGCCAGGAAAAGACTCATTACCTGTTTCATGATCAACTCTCCTTCTATGATAAGTTTTTTAAACATCAGCGTGATTTTACTATATTTATTAACCGTCAAAAAGAACATGCACATCCATAATATAACCCGTGAAATTTCGCTTAAATTATACATGATGATGATTTCTGCGCAAGAATAATTATGCAAGAAACATGGCAACGTGGTTAAGACTTGCTTTTGTTTTCAATAAAGACGATAATGAATAGCGTTAAAAAGGAGATTTTGAAAAATGAAGATACTTGTGACAGGCGGAACCGGATTCATCGGTTCCCACACCGTCGTCGAGCTTATGAATTCCGGCTATGACGTCGTCATCGTTGACAACCTGTATAACTCCAAGGCGATGGTCGTCGACCGCATCGCGGAAATCACCGGCAAGCGCCCTGTTTTCCATGAACTCGATGTTCTCGACAAAGACGCGCTAAACGCCGTATTTGAAGAAGAAAAGATCGATGCAGTCATTCATTTCGCCGGCTACAAGGCCGTTGGCGAATCCACGCGCATGCCCATTGAATACTATACAAACAACCTTTGCTCGACATTGACGTTGTGCGATGTCATGCGCCACCACAACTGCAAGAACATCGTGTTCTCTTCCAGCGCCACGGTGTATGGCGACCCCGCCTTTGTCCCGATCAGCGAGAAATGCCCGCTTGGCGAAAGAACCAATCCCTATGGCGAAAGCAAGGCAATGCAGGAAAGAATCCTTTCCGACATTGCCAAGGCAGACCCAGAATGGAAAGTCGTATTGTTACGCTATTTCAATCCGATTGGTGCCCATGCTTCGGGATTGATTGGCGAAGATCCCAAGGGCATTCCAAACAACCTGTTGCCGTTTGTGGCACAGGTGGCCTCTGGAAAGCTGGAAAAAGTCCATGTCTTTGGCAACGACTACGACACTCTGGATGGAACAGGCGTACGCGACTACATCCATGTCGTTGACCTGGCAAAAGGGCACGTCAAGGCAATCGACAACTTCGCAAAGCTATCAGGCGTAAGCATCTTTAACCTTGGCACAGGCATCGGCTATTCCGTGCTTGAGATCATCCATACCTTCTCCCGCGTCAACAACATCGAGATCCCCTATGTCATTGATGGCAGAAGACCTGGCGACATCGCCACCTGCTACGCCGACCCAAGCTTGGCAAATGATGTCCTGGATTGGCATGCGGAAAAGAACCTCGAAGACATGTGCAGGGATGTCTGGAACTGGCAATCAAAGAACCCCAACGGCTACGTCGAATAACAATAAAAGGACCAAATGGTCCTTTTATTGATCGTTCCGCATATAACAGCAGGCAGACAATGCGGAATTCTTCCCTATTTGTGCGTCCAAGTATTGCCCTGATGGACACTCCAGATAAGGCTGGAAATGCATCAACCCTTATGCGGAGAGACTGGTCATCCCTAAGCGGGAAGAGCTTGAGGGCGATAGGATACCCTGGTGAAAAGGATATCGAAAAGAACCTTGACAGATCGGGTTTATAACTATAGACTTGTAGATGATCTATCGTTATAGACCTAGGAGGATTTTATGAAAGACCTGAAATTAGCTGAGAGCGATTATCGTTTCATGGAGGTAATCTGGGACAATGAACCGTTATGCTCCATGGAACTGGTAAAACTGTGCGGGGAAAAGCTGGGCTGGAAGAAATCGACCGTCTTTACCATGCTCAGGAAGATGTGCGACAAAGGTCTGGCGGAAAACAACAATACAGTTGTTACCGCCACTGTCAGGCGGGAAGAAGTGCAGTCCTGTCAAAGCGACTATGTGATCAATCAGACTTTTCATGGTTCATTGCCACGTTTTTTGGCTGCCTTTTTGCGAAATCGTCCCTTAAGCAAGGCGGAAGCGGATGAGTTGCGAAAGCTGATTGACGAATATGAAGAATGAGGAGAAACCGGCATGTTGAAGGATCTGTTTCTGTTTGTTTTGAACCTCAGCATTACAGCATCCTGGGTCATTCTCGCTGTCACGATCATCCGTTTCCTGCTTCGCAAGTCGCCCAAGAAGTATTCGTATTATCTCTGGGCTGCCGTGGCGTTTCGCTTGGCATGCCCAGTGTCCTTCAGCAGCAAAATCAGCCTGCTGGCCATGGCGTCAGCATCTGCTGTCACCCTACAGGAAGTACCTGTTTCACAAATGGTCTATGTCCAGGAAACGGACATGCCCGAAAAAACCATACAGACAACACCGCCTGCTGCTGAAACAGCTGTTACACCGACAAAAAAGAAAGTGGATCCCTATGCGGTTGGCTCCTTTCTCTGGGTCAGCGGGATGGCGGTCTTAGGGATCGCTGGCACCATCAGCTATGGCCAAATCGCAGTGTTCATCCGTCATTGCGAAAGAAAGGGAAATCTTTGTTACTGCGATGGGATTCCCTCGCCGTTTGTCTTCGGTCTGCTGCATCCCGTGATCTGCCTGCCGCTTGGCCTGCCGAAAGAAAGCAATCGGTATATCCTTGCCCATGAAAGATATCACATCCGCCGTGGCGATCATCTGGTCAAGCTGGTTGGATATGTTCTTTGCGTGATCCACTGGTTCAATCCCCTGGTATGGCTGGCATACCGCATGATGGAACAGGATATGGAAATGAGCTGTGATGAGGCGGTCATTGCCCAGGGCAAGGCTGCCCGCAAGGATTATGGAAGACTGTTGTTAAGCTTTGGCGAACAGCACAGCACGCTGTATAAGCCTCTGTCTTTCGGGGAAACAGATATCGCATCAAGGATCAAGAATATCCTGTCTTTCCGCAAACCGAAAAAGTCAATGGCTGTAATCTATGCGATTGCCGTCACCCTGGCGGTCATCGGTTGTTCCATAAATCCCTCATCCACCTTACCAACAGAAAACCCATCCGTTATCTGGACCCAAGAACCGTCAATGGCGCTGGACATGGTCAAAGAACCCAGCGGTTATGTCAGCACCTTCACGGCAGAAGGAAACCGTTTTGTCATGGCTTCCTGTTTCAATCTAGAAGGATACTCTCCATCCTGGTTCGGAAACTGGACTGCAAACGCCATTATTGTGGCTGAAAATGGAAAACAGGGCATTTATGACTACAATGGCAATGAACTGTATCCATTGCTAGTGCAGCCAAAAGATGCCTACCAGATCGGTATCAGCCGCTTTTTGACTGGTGAAAACGATCTTCAATTTGGCTATCTTACAGAAAAGACTGGTGAGATGATGGGAAAGGGAATGGTATTTTCCGATGACTTCCGCTCAGCACTCCCTTGTGAAACCATGTACATTGATCCTTTTGAAGGGGATATGTTCTATGTCTACAGCGTCATGCATGACGGTCAATACGGAACACTGAATCTCATGGACGACACTTTTACACCCCAATTACCAGTGAAGCGATATGAAATATGCCGTCAATGGAAAGAAGGTTATATGTTTGAAGAAGAGAAGGTGCTTGTTTATGACGGCAGGATCATTGCCAAGGTGGATCACGGATATGATGAAAGACTGATCAATGGTTATTACGGCTATTACCGCAATGGCCTCAAAGGCATGATCAAGGCCACAGAAGAAAAAAAGATCACCGAAGCAGTATATGAAGATGTCAAATGGTTTGAAGAGGGCCTATGCCCAGTGAAATACAATGGTAGATGGGGATACATCAATGAAGAAGGAAAGCCGGTCACAGAGTATCTGTTTGACGATGCTTCCACACTCTATGACGGCAAGGCATACGTTGCTGTCAACGGTCTTTACGGCATCATTGACCTGAAAGCCACCCTCGCCAATGGCATTCCAGTCACGCATGAAACCTGCACCGTATGGGAAAAGGAAGAACCCATCATGCGGATTACCGTCCTTCCCGATGCCATCAACATCCGTACAGCACCCTCGCTTAAGGCGGATATTACAGCCAAGGCGCTACAGGGAAGCTCGTACCCGGTCTATGAGACAACCGAGGCAGAGGGCTATACATGGTACCGCGTTGGCAAAGATCGTTGGATGGCAGATGACGGCACATGGTTAGCAAAAGTTTCTTCCGAGTAAACGGGATGAAAAAAAGAATAGTAAATTTGATCGTTCTGGTATATCTTGCATTGCCATGCATCCTTCTCCCGTATCATCGATGAAAAAAGACCTGGATTGACAATCAAAGAATCCCAACGGTTGCGTCATACAACAACAAAAGGACCATTTGGTCCTTTTATTGTTTGCCAAACATCAGGAAGCTTTCCTTTTGCTTTGCGACCCCGCTCTTTCGCGCCTTTAGAATTCCTTCTAATGCATCGCGCAACGATGCATTGGTTGCCATGAACTCGTCTGTGTCGATCAATGGCGCGCTATTCTCCTTGACACTGAGCGATATGATGACCCTGTTTTTGTACAAA
The DNA here is from genome assembly GCA_900315225.1 of uncultured Erysipelotrichaceae bacterium. Lineage (GTDB taxonomy): Bacteria > Bacillota_I > Bacilli_A > Erysipelotrichales > Erysipelotrichaceae > Bulleidia. Next base: position 29,437 of record OMYM01000334.1, read on the forward strand.
GGAAAAACATGTGCAACCAAATTGTTGAGGTTTTCCGCAATCACTCCATCCGTCTCCTGGATCAAGCGAATCTGCGCCAATGTCTGCAATGGAAGCGCCCTTGTCAATGCCAAGGTCTGTTTCTTCTTTTCCAGTCTATCCAATGCCTTCGTATAATCTGTCACCTTCATGTAATCCTCGAGTAGCCCCGTCTTCTTCGCCCTTTCCTCAAGCTCCTGCAGCCGAGTGTTCCTGCCATCCGCCAAGGCATATTCCGCCGCCAGGACATACATGTCAAACTCCCTGACAATCGCATAGCATTCCGCATACACGCGCTCCATCCGATTGACATGGCGAAGAATTGAATCCCGCAAGACCTCCAGTTTCCTTTCGCCCTCATCGATATCGGCGCTAAAGCGATCATAGGCGCTGCGAAACTCCTGCATGGACTTTTTCGACCCAGCGCGCAAATCCTTCTTGGCAAGAATCCCCTTCTCAAAGCCATTCAACTTCCCAAGCAATTCTTTAATCACCTTGTCCACGTCATTCAAGTCATTGACCGGAATATCCAGGATGGAACGATCCGCAAAAGCATTGAACTTCTTCTGCGGCACGGTTCCATACTTCAAAATCGTGGTGGTATCCGTCACCTGTATTCCCTTCGCAAATTCCTTGGCATACGCTATTTCCTTATCCGAAAGCTGTGTTGCCAAAGGTGTTGTTCTTGTCTCGCCCATACCTTTCCTCTCATACATGTCATTATATACCAAACGCATGGAACAAACATTTCAAAAACAGCATTTGTGCGGAATTCTGTAGCGTCTACCTACAGCTATGACAATTCCATTTCATTCACATTTTGCAAGGTTTCCAGCAACCGTATGATTTTTATATGTATTCCAGGTCGGCTCATATGACGCATCCGCTTGGTTCCCCCACATATCCCAGCCATCACGATCACCTCTAGCAAACAATTCTATTCTAGGAGCCAGGCTACAAGCTTCAATAATCGGTATGATCTCATCTGGTTTTCGGCTATGTTCTCGTTTTATCGCCCTTATGAGGTTGACTTGCGATCTTGCAGGATCAAGGGTTCTGTTAGGATTACTCTTCTTTTTTATACCGAACAGAAGCAGTTCAGTAACATTTCTAAAATAAAAGCCAACACCACGACCATCCGGCTGTCCATCTTTGCGTACTTTTTCCCATATGATATTTGATTTATACTCAAACCCCCAGGCATCCATCACAGACAATCCATCAGGCAATAAAGCATTGGGAACCCAGAGATATAAGTGGGCTTTTTCACCTGCGAATTGCGCAATCGGAAGATTTTTGATTTCTTCAATCGTCATTGTTTCATATCGATTCAACCTCTGATGTTCTGGTGCCACTTTTCCCGTTCTATTTTGAAAACGCCAAGGTGGATCAGCATAAATCGTATTATATTTTTTCCCATGTACAAAATCAAGCAGATTATCTGCTGTAATGAGCCTATCTTCCATAACCTTCAATGCACCCCTTTTTTTATCCCCACAGCAAGGACAAGACATCTATCATTTTTCCAATGCTGGAACGATCAAATAACTGTTTCAGTATATAACTTGACAGTTCTCATGCATCAAGCAATTATATGTTATCATATATTATGAAATATACAAGTCAAAAAATGAGCGAATTTTAAAGTGACTCATCTTACTACATAAATACAGAACTACTGAAAGGCAACGCCACCATGCATGTGGTATAAAAAAAACGCCGAAGGCGTTTTCTTATTTTTCGATATAGCCGCTGATCGGTCTGGCGTACATGTCATCGCTTACCGCCTGGTACCTGCTTCCGGAATAGTCATCGCTAAATCCGTTGTAGGCCTTGTATACATCGCCAGTCTCGGTATCGTAGACTCGTTCATAGCCTAGTGTTGCATCAGACTGCTTCTGGCTAGCTATATCGTAGGAAGTGCTTCTTCTTTCCCATGAATCCATGATCATGTCGGTGATTTCGTCATAAATCCGGGCGTTTGCTTGAACCGTCGAAACCATGATTTCTTCTTCTCTTGCATAACCTTCCAGAAATGCCTGGCTGAAGGTGATCGTGCCGATGCAATTGTCCATAATAGTTGCCCAGTCGTTGAAATCCGCATCTGGTGCCATCATCATCACATTGTGATAAGAGCTTAGTGGCGCCAGGTCATAGCCGTACATGATGTAGGATCCAGGATCATAAAGCGAAGCCGTGAACAATCCTTGCATTGCATCGCCGCTATCATTTTGAAAGGTTGCCCTCAATACATCGCCGCCCAGGGGGAGCTGGCCTAGGTTCTCCACCACGTTGAACTGGTTCAGGTTTGGAAAGTAGCTATACCTCAGCTGGGTTTCATTGGCCACCTTGGCATTATGGTTCCAGACCTCGAAAAACCTCTCTGTCGTCTGTGGGTCGATGGCGTGCAGCTTGCCGTAGACAGAATCAGGATATAGCGAAGCAAACACTTGCTGTGCATCCTCGCTCTTCAGGAAACCAGTAAGTTTCAAGCAAAACAAGAACATGTAACGGGGGTCTTCCGGGTCATACGCCTTGAAGGTATAGCTAGCATAACCGGTATTTGGCACATCGACTTTCCAGCCTTTCGGGATCTGCAAGCTCACATAGCCATTGTCATAATTGTCGTAGGACATTCTTGCTGTTTCAGCAACCTTGATATTGACCTTGGCATCCGGCTTTTGTGTCGCCGTGTTCTCACTTGTGTCGAGCTTGCCTGTCGAATGCAACACAGAAGCGGCTGAATTTTCGGAACAGCCAGCCAGCATAGCAAAAGCCAGCAATGCAGTCAAATAGATTTTTCTCATCATGGTTTTCCTCTCTATCTTTCAATAACAATACCTTGGCCAGGGGAAGAAAACAAGGTTAGTTTTTAGGATAGGTGTTAAAAAAGGCACTTGCCAAAGTGCCTTTTTGCCTCGATTATCAGAATCCTGCTCCTGAACGTCTTGCCTCAAGGGATCTCCCTTGTGAATCTGGTTTCGCTGCCCAACGCCAAGAAGATTTAGACATATAAGCCAATCGTTCCAGTATAGTTCTTTCTCAACTTGCTATGCCTTGTTTTTTTGGTAGATGGCCATGATTCCCTTGCCGGCAAGGTAAGGGTCGTAGATATCGATGACATCTGTCTCATTCGCAATGACCTTGCCCATGCCTCCCGTGGCGATGACCTTGCATTTCTCGTCACGCAGTTCTTTTTTCATCTGCTTGACAATGTACTCGACCAAGCCAATATAGCCATAGACCACTCCCGCCTGCATGCCGGAAATCGTGTTGCGTCCAAGGATGCTTGCGGGTTTTTGGATCTCTATGTCGGGAAGCTTGGCGGTATTGGCTGTCAAGGCATTGGCGCTGATGCCAAGGCCTGGGGCGATCACGGTGTATTCAAAGACTCCCTTGGATGAGATATAGTTGAATGTCGTGGCGGTTCCAAAGTCGATCACAATGCAGGAATCCTGGCATATGTGGTATCCCGCAACGACATCGACAATACGGTCGGCACCAACCGATTTGGGGTTTTCCATGCGCATCTGGATGCCTGTCTTGATGCCAGGGCCAATCACCATTGGTTCCTTGCCTAAGTATTTGTATATGGCGGAAGTCAAGGAATACATGATCTTGGGGACAACCGATGATATCACGACATCCATGACATTGTCTTTCACAAGCCCGCATGTATTCAGGAATTCACGGATGCATACGCCGTATTCATCGCTTGTACGCTCGATTTTGGTCGTCAGGCGGAAACTGCCAATGGATTCATAGCCATCCATCAGCTGCATCTTAATGTGCGTATTCCCCACGTCCATCGCCAGCAGATATTGCATTGTCTTTCTCCTTGTAGAATCCCATTCTCTCACAGATTGGACGCAATGCCCGCGTCAATGCCGGAATGGCAATCATCGCAAAGGCGGCCTCCAACAAACCATTGCTTAGCACTACGCCCATCAAGACCTTCTCCAAGGTTTCCCTCGCCACGCCAATCGCCTGGGCATACGAAACGCCAAAGAACAGGTCGATCATGCCAAGCACCAGAAACGTATGCACCAAGGTGCAAATGCCTGCCGTAATGCCGCAAGCCAGGGCGGTGCTTTTCATCTTGCTAACGAGAAGTCTGGAAAGCACACCTGCGAGGTAGCCAAGAAGAATCCTTGGGCCTAGCGCAATCAACACCGAGAAGCCATTGCCATGCACGCCGCCAACCGTGATAAACGGAGAAAAGACAAATGATGTGATGCCTGGGACGAATGTCGCGCGCAACAAGCTTGTCATGCCAAAGACAAAGCCAAGAATCGCTCCTTCCTTTTTCCCCATCAGCACGCCCGCAAGAATGACCGGGACATGCATTGTCGTGATGCTCAAGGGACCAATCGGGATGTATCCGATGGATGTGACGACCATGATGACCTCAATCGCTACAAAGAATGCCATCAGCGCCAAACGTTGTGTTCTTTTCTTTCTGTCCATTTTTTCCTCCTGCCGCTCACTTAGGATGCGGTGAACAATAGACTGTATTGCGCAGGCTTTTGCGCGCAGCGTCAATGCCTAAAGGTCATTGCGCCGCAAATGCCTGAGCGTTAATGTTATAGCACATACTACCGTTGTAGTCAATTTGACTATTTATTTAAGGCCAAAAGATATTTTGTTATCCATGCTTGTCATCAAGTCACGAAATGTTTGTTCATATTCTCTTGGATTGGGCAAAATAGCGTTGGTTACCCGGGAAAAGGGCAATACCTCGATATCGGTGCGCAAGACGGAAAGATCCCCTGTGTATTTTACGTACGTAAATGCCACGCGCGCATTGGATACCGTGACTTTCCCATTGTGGTCAACGTCAATGTCCAGCGAGCCAAGCATGCCTGTTCTGCGATCTTCGCCAATCTGGGTGGACACAAGGTTGCCCATGGCATAGAACACCGGGACATCGCCAATCCATTCAAACGGCTGGATGGCGTGGGGATGGTTGCCTATGATGATGGTCGCACCAGCCTCCACCAGCTTCCTTGCCAGGGTCTTTTGTTCATCGTTGACCGCGTGGGAATATTCTGTTCCCCAATGCATCGCAACAACGACAATGTCGTTTTCCACCCTTGCCTTTTGGACACGGGCAAGCATTTCCTTCTCATTGCCAGGATAGTCGTTCACCTGCCAATCATTTTCCTCAATAACGCCATTGGTGCCATATGTGTATGAAAGCAAGGCAACCCGCACTCCTTTGACCTTGATGGAAGGCACCATATGGGACTCGTATTCCATCGCATTGGTGCCATCCATGGCGACATTGCGCTGGCTGTTCCAGAATTCACGCGATGCTTCGATCCCTGCGGTTCCCTTGTCCAGGCAATGGTTATTGGCGGTAGAAACAAGATTGAAGCCTTTTTCCACCATGTATTCGCCAAATTCCATGGGACTGTTGAAAGTAGGATATCCCGAAAGACCTAGCGCTGTCCCACCCAGGATGGTCTCCTGGTTGTAGTATGCCAAATCGTAGTCTTTCACCTGATCTAGTATTCCATCGAGTTGCTTGTGAAAGTCAAACGTTCCATCTCTTTTCATTGCATCGGTGTACACCGACTCATGTAAAAGGGCATCGCCCGCGATGAACATGCGCAAATGCACCGTGTCATCCGTTTCCAATGTCTCTGGCATAGGCATAACGCTTTGTCCCACCAAGGACAAGGAAAGCAGGAACATAGCTATCGGTTTCATTTGTAGTCGCCTCCTTCTAAGCCAAAGTACTCTTCAAAGCATTGGCCTGATCGATAGATATCCTTGGCATATTCCATTCCTACATACCTAAAATGCCATGGTTCAAAGTCAAACCCGGTGATGTCCTCCTTCCCCTTGGGATAGCGAAGAATAAAGCCATATTCATGTGCGTGCGCCGCAAGCCATTGTCCCTGGGGCGTGTCCGCAAAGCCTTCGTTGACCTGGTAGGACAAATCCGCCGCCAGTCCTGTCTGATGCTCGGAATAACCTGGCCGTGAGCTAACCGAATCAGCAAAATCTTGCCCACCTTCCTTGACGTATCCCGAATAGAGGCTGAGTTGTCTTTCCTCAGAGCGATAGGCAGATGCGCACACAAGTTGCACGCCATCCTTCAAGGCAGCCGCAAACATGTCTTCCATGTGTTTCGCCGCTTCTTCCCGCATTTCGCAAAGAGCGCCTGCCGTATAGATGTCCATCTCGCGCAAGTCCTCGGGTATATATCCATCTGGCAATGGGTGTTTCTTGTTCGCTAGCAACAGATTTGAATCCAAGTCGCTAAACCTAGGGTCTTCTTCAGGCGAAAGGGTTGGCTCTGGCGTAGCCGGGATGACATCAACGTCATCAACCACGCTTTCAACAACCGTCACCCGTATGTTTGGTCTAAATATGATAAATAATCCAGTAAATGCGACCATTCCCCCCAGAATCAAGGCAAACACCGATAGTTTTTTCGTCATTCCATTTCCTCCTGCGGCTTCTCATTATACTCCAAAGAAAACAAAGTGATTGCAAAGACTTTTTTAAGAAATCTTCATTTTGCGCCTATGACGCGTCTTCTTGCGCATCATTCATACTTGTAAGCACTTACATTCCGTTTCAGTTGAAATATTGCTTTACAAACGTTTCCCTTCCTATTAGAATCTTGTCTCAAAAGGGGGTTAGACAACTATGAAACTTGTCTATAAAGTCGAAGACAAACCACAGCCAAAAGACTTGATTGTTTTCGCATTCCAGCAAGTCCTTGCTATTATGGCGGCAACCATTGCCGTGCCAATGATCGTTGGCCACGGCATGAGCACAGCAGCGGCGCTTTTTGGGGCAGGCGTTGGCACTCTTGTTTATATTTTCTTCACAAATAAGAAGAGCCCTGTGTTCCTGGGTTCTTCTTTTGCGTTCCTTGGCTCCATGGCGGCAGCATTCGCCAGCGCCCCAAGCGACAACGCGGGTTTCGCCGGTCTTTTGCTTGGCGCCATTTTTGCGGGATTGGTGTATGTCGTTTTCGCTCTGGTAATTAAATCGGTGGGTACCGACTGGGTCAATGACCTCATGCCTCCGGTGGTAATCGGTCCAACCGTTGCCATCATCGGTCTTTCCCTGGCGGGAAACGCTGTTGGAGACTTGCAGACAAGCAGCGTTAGCGGGCAAACAACCCAATGGGCAGTCCTTTGTGGACTTGTCGCCTTATTGGCAACCATGCTTGCTAGCACCTATGGAAAGAAAAACGTGAAGCTCATTCCGTTTATCATCGGCATCCTTGCCGGCTACATCGTAGCCGCCATCCTCACGTTCATTGGCAACGCCACAGGCAACGAAGCAATGATGATCACTGATTTCTCGCCCATCACGGGACTAGTGGCCAATGGCGTATCCCTGAAGACATTCTTCGCCATCCCAGACTTTACATTCATTAAGGCAGCCAAGGGACTGGGAGAGATTTCCGGTGGATACATCGCTACCATCGCCGCCGCATATATTCCTGTCGCTCTTGTCGTGTTCGCCGAACATATCGCCGACCACAAAAACATATCCACGATTATTGAAAGAGATCTTCTGGAAGACCCTGGCCTCAATCGCACCTTGCTTGGCGATGGCGTAGGATCCATGGTCGGCGCTTTCTTCGGCGGCTGCCCAAACACCACGTATGGTGAATCCGTCGCATGTGTGGCAATTACCAGAAACGCCTCTGTCGCAACAATCTTCGTTGCAGCAATCGAGTGCATCTTCATCTCTTTCCTTAGCCCGTTCGTGGCTTTCATCTCTTCCATTCCATCCTGCGTGATGGGTGGCGTATGCATGGCATTGTATGGCTTCATCGCTGTATCCGGCCTCAAGATGATCAAGAAAGTCGACCTGGAAAAAAACAAGAACTTGTTTGTCGTTTCCACGATCCTGATTTCAGGCATCGGCGGTCTCTCCCTCACCTTCGGCAGTATTACCATCACCACGGTCGCTTGTGCCTTGATCCTTGGCATCATCGTAAACAAGATCCTCGCCAACGACCCCGACGCACGTTGACAAAGAGATTCCCGCGGCGTGCCGCGAGAATCTTTTTTCTATGAAAGGACTACCCATGAAGAAATACATCAAGTTTATTTTCCTGGCCATGATCTGTTTAACCCTTGCTTCATGCATGGACATCTCCCTGTCCTATGACATCGACAAAAAGGGAAACATCACGCAAACCGGGACAATGTTGTTTGACAACTCACTAATCGAAAGCGAAACAAACTCTTCCATCGATGAATATCTCGAAGAAATGAAAGAAGAACTAGCAACCAACCACCCCAGCCTCGTCATGGACATTATCCATGACGGAAACAAGTCAGGCCTATCCCTGCGCGGGGAATCGTTCTATGAGCCAGCCATCGTCAAGAGCGGAAACACCATCACCCTCACCATCGATCTTGTGCAAGCAAAAGACACCCTTTCCCAAGAAGCAATGTTCATTGGCACGACCATCGAAGACATGCGACAAGAAGGCGGACAATTCAACATCTATGTGACAATGCCCGCCAAGCCAAAGTCCAATGTTGGCTCTATCAAGAAAAACACCGTCAAGATCGATCTATTAGAAACCGATGCCAACACCGCCACCATCACCTGTTCCCTGTCCAATCCATTGATTCCCTTTCTGATAGCACTAATCGTTGGTCTCTTAACCATTCTCGCTAGAATCCTGCTACATCGATGAATATGGTACAATAGAGTCAAAGGTGAAAGGAGAAACACATGAAAAAACATCTTAAGGCATTGTTGGCATTAATCCTAGCATTCACGCTGTCTGGCTGCGCCAAATTTCGCATGACATACGACGTAGACAAAAACGGGAATCTCACGGGAACCATCGCCACCCTTTATTCAATGCGCGCCATTGAATCATTCAATCCCGGCATGACCGACGTCGACCGTGAGGAGCTTCTCTCGGCCTTGAAGGAAGAAATGCAGGAATCATATCCAGATGCGACAATCACGTATGTCTCCGAAGGGGAAGGCAAGGATGCCTACGCTGGATATATCGTCAGTGGAATCACCGAAATCGAAGGCATCGAGATAACCAAGGAAGGCTTTAAGCTAACCCTGAAATACCCCATCGTCAAAGTGGCGGAAACACTTGCCCAAGAAAACGGTCTAACGCAATACTCGACAAACCTACTCGTAGAGAATGGCTTTGAGGCTACCGTTGACTTCAACATGCCTGGCAAGCCGGAATCCAACATTGGCGAAATCACCGGCAACACGGTTCACATCGACCTGCTCGATCTACCCGCAGGCGTAGACACCGCCATCATCACTTGCTCTGTATTCCCGCTGATCCCCGTTGCGATCGGGGGAGGAGTTCTCATCCTGCTAGTAATCATTCTTGCGCTTAGGAAAAAATAACGAAACAACCGAAAGGTTGTTTTCTTTCTTCCCCTGAATATATATAATTTTGAAAAGGAGATCATACAATGTATAAACTGATTGTCAGCGACCTAGATGAAACCCTGATTGCCCGCGACCGCACCATCGGCCAAAAGACCATTGAGGCGATCAAGAAAGCAACCGCAGCAGGTGTTCTCTTTGTGCCAGCCACAGGACGTGGCTTCAACTCCGTCTACACCACCACAAAAGAACTAGACCTCTACGACAAAGAAGGCCAGTACGTCATTTCCTACAACGGTGGCGCCATCACTGAAAACAAAGACGATAAAATCCTGTATTTCCAAGGCATTACCTTTGCTGAAGCAGAAGCCCTTTACAAAAAAGGCATTACCTATGACAACATCTGCGTCCATGTCTACACCCCTGACCAGGTATGGGTCAGAAACTTCTACCCGGAAGAAGTGGAATACCTCGCTTCAAGGCAACCATGCACGGAGATCTTTGGCGATGACATTGATTTCCTCAAGGGCAAGGAAATCGTCAAAGCCATTTACATGAACACTGACTATGACTACCTTCGCCGCATCCAGTCAGAGATTACCGATCTCACAAAAGAAATGGATGTCTCCTTCTCTTCCAACCGCTACATGGAATTCAACCGCAAGGGCGTAAACAAAGGCAATGGTCTGCAAAGGCTTTGCGATATCCTTGGCATCGATATCCAGGACACGATCGCGATTGGCGACAATTTCAACGACCTCTCCATGATCAAGGCGGCAGGACTGGGTATTGGCGTAGCCAATACCGTAGAGGAAATGAAGAAGGAATGCGACTTCATCACCGAAAATGATTGCGACCATGACGCTGTAGCGGAAGTCATCGAGAAATTCATCTTTTGCTAGACAAAAAAGCCAACCAGTCGGTTGGCTTTTTTTATGCAATGCCGTTCCAAAGACGATAGTAGATTCCCTGTTTTTGCAATAGTTGCTCGTGTGTTCCCTCTTCCGCAATGCCTTCCTTGCCTAGGACAATGATCCTATCCGCATGACGAATAGTCGTCAAGCGGTGTGCTATGGTAAGCGTTGTTCTTCCTACCGACAGTTTCTCCAGGCTCTTTTCAATCAGTATCTCGCTTTCGTTGTCAAGGGCGCTTGTTGCTTCATCCAACAACAAGATTGGTGGATTCTTCAAGAATACCCGGGCAATCGCTATGCGTTGCTTTTGCCCACCGGAAAGCTTGACGCCACGCTCTCCGACATACGAGTCGTATCCTTTTGGCAACGCCTCGATAAATTCATTTGCGCCCGCCAATTGCGCCGCATATTCGATTTCCTTACGGCTAGCGCCTGGCTTGCCATAGGCGATATTCTCAGCAACAGTCCCTGAGAAAAGATACACATCCTGTTGGACAATGCCAATGGCATTGCGAAGACTCTTCAATGTCACCTTACGGATATCTTGCCCATCAATGTAAATGGTGCCACCAGTCGTGTCATAGAAGCGAGGAATCAATGAACATAATGTTGTCTTTCCACCACCACTTTCACCAACCAGCGCTAGGTTTTCTCCTGGCTTGATGCAAAGATCCAGATGATGCAAGACTCGGTTATGGTCATCGGGATATTCAAACGAGACATCGTTGAAGACAATCTCGCAATCTTTGATCGCAAGTTCCTTGGCATCTGGCGCATCCGCAATATCCACTGGCGTATCCATGATCTCCAAGAATCTCTCAATGCCTGTAATGCCCGAAGAGAATTGTTCCGCAAAGTCGACGATCCTTCGGATCGTTGCAATCATAATCTGCACATACAGGATATAGCCGACAAGATCTCCCGCCGTGATCGCTCCTTTCACCAAAAACAATCCACCCGCCAAGATCGTCGTCACATACATGAACGCATCAAACAAACGCGTACACATTGCATAATTCGCAAACGCACGATAGCGCTCTTTCTTGATCCTCTTGAAGTCTTCATTGCCGATCGCAAACTTCCGTATCTCGATGTCTTCTGCCGCAAACGCCTTGACGACTTTTTCACCCAGCAAAGAATCTTCCACCCTGGCATTGAGTTCGCCTAACTGCACCCGTTGTTCCTTGGAAGCAGCCCGCAAACGATGATTCAGGCGAATAGAGAAATACAGCATGAACGGAACGCAGGCAAACACAATCAACGTCAATAACACCGAGGCATGGCACAAAATGACAAAAGATACGACAAACTTGATAAACGCAATAAAGAACTCCTCTGGGCAATGATGAGCAAACTCTGTCACATCGAATAAGTCGGATGTTATCCTTCCCATGATTGTCCCAATCTTTGTGTTGTTGTAGTAGCTGTCGCTCAATCTTTCCAAATGGTCGAACAGATCTGTGCGCATGTCTGTCTCAATGTATACACCCATGACATGTCCCCGAAAAGACATATAGTAATACGCAACAGCATCAATCAACCGCAACACGCCATACAGCAATGCCATGCGCAGGATCAACCCCACCGTAACAAGCGATGCGTCATTGCTTGCCAAGTTGGTCAGGTATGACATGATCCTAGGCAACGCAATGTCGCATAGCGTTGTCAAGGAAGCACAGAATAAATCGAAATACAGCATCTTCCTGTATTTCATCATATACGGGGCGAATCTTTTTAACAACTCTCCCATTCCATAGTTTCTTTCTATCGTCTGGCTCATTGGTGACTCCTTTCAAACTGTTTCATTATAACAACTATACCAGAAAAAAGGATGCCTACATTTGGGCATCCTGTATCAAGCGATAGATTTCTTGATTGAGATTGTTCCACGTTTCGTAGTCTTGTTTTTCAAACAAGTGGTTGGCGAATTCGATTGCTTCGCGACAAACCAATGACTTGCCATTGATGCTCATCAGAGCAAGCAATAGCTCGTATAGCTTGTCACAGTTACGTCCTGTTGCCTTTGCTGTCTTGATGCGCGAGACAATTTCTTTTTCCCAGTCATCGTATCCTGTATGGCGAAAGAGTCTCCTTTTGCCTAGGATATCCCCCATGATGTAGAAGTCTGCCTGGCGCAAGAGATTTGTCAGATTGTTGGAAACAATGCTCATTCTTTCACCCTTCTCATAGTAGATGACTTCCTTGTGGTCGTCATCCACCACGCCATAGATCGCAGGGTTGTCTCTGCCGCTTTTGGGCGATATGAAAATCAGTCCTGTATCCAACTCGTGCAACAGATGGTGGAAGGATTTTTCCTGTAACATGCCGCAATTGGTGAGATCATTGCTACAGAAGTTGCGCACAATGACACAATCGTACATGTTCAAGGCATTGAAACGGCTTTGCATTTCGTCTTTTTCTTCATCGATCTTCTGGTAGAGTGGCTTCATTGCCATGTTTTCAACCATCTTTGTGCAATGATCGATGCCTTCCTCGGATGGGTAGTTCATCGCAATGGTGTTGATGCCTTCTTTGCGCAATGCGTTTTCCAGCTTCATCGCAAAGTCTGCCTCTTCATTGCCATAGATGAACACGGTCTTTCTGCCATCCGCCACGTATGTCTCAAATACATCTGGGTCGTATTCCATCTCGACAAAGCCATCTTCGTATGGGGCTGTCTTGTTCTCCAGCGATAGCACCAGTTCTTTGACATCCTCTAGCATCTCGCTGGCGGTTTGGTAGCGCAGCCTGCGGTCGTATTCCGTTGCTTTCACAAGGATATGGTTGAGTACCCTGCGGGATATGTCCTGGTCAAGCCCAATCTTTCTAGCGGCTTCCGCCGTCACGATGCGAAGGCGTGGTTCTTGCGGGTTGTGGCGTATCAAGTCTCTTGCGACTTGGAAGGTGTGCCTTGGCATCAGCGCCCCCATTAACAACATCCCTGCCCCGTATGTGTCGGATGAAGAATACACCAATAGGGACCTGACGGTCTCAGGAGCAGCCGTGTTTTCATCGTACATGGCTTTTTCGTTGAAGACAGCCTTGCCATCGACTGCCTTGAGCGTGTTTGCCTCGTTTAACAAGATTACCTTGTCGATGTTGCCCTCATTCATGACAACCGCAAAATTATGCTCGTTGATGTTTCCCGCCAACCTGTCTTGCTTTGCCAAGTCGCACAAATATTCCAACAATGCCTTGATAAACGCACATACCGTATGAACATTGTTGCTTTCGGCGAGAAGTTCACGCAATCGCATGACATCCTTTGGCACGCTGCGGTCAATGTAGTATGTATTTCTATCGATAATCTCGGTGAATGGCGTTTCATCTGTCGCCAACTGTTGTTGTTGGCGCTTTACCTTGAAACGGGCATCGTCATACGTCCTTCCCTGGGGTTCAATGATACCGTTCTCCCCTCTTGTCTGGGTGGGCTTGCCATCCTTGTCCAAGGCGAAGGGAAAGACCTCCCGCACAATCCGCCACACGTTAAGACCTGGATCCTCGCAAAGGTAATATAAGCATAGCTCGTCCCAGCCTATGAGTTTTTCCACCCGGAACCTGCCGCCAATTACTTCATCTTTGTTCAGGGGAACCCGTTGAAGATCCGGATTCACTGCCTTGTCCAGGATCAGGTCGCCAAACTCCGATTTCCCTTTCGTATTCGTGGACACTACATATGCTCCCAAGCTTGTCAATCCTAAATCTTTCATTCCATCACCCCTTGCTTTATTGTACAACAAAACGGTTGTCTATGAAATATAAAGGCAACCTTCCGTTGCCTCTGGTTACTCCGTTGCTTCTTCTTCAACGTGACCAAAATACTTCAGTTCCGCATCCTTGCGTGCCTTGATTGCGTCATTTACATCAGTGTATGTTCCAAGGAAGATATTCCTGCCTTTCACAAAAATCCTTGCATTCCACTTTTCGAGCGCAACATTCCAAGTGACGCCCGTCTTGCCGGACTTGCTGCGCTTGGAAACCTTGCGGTTTTGAATTTTCTCTATCGTATTTGGCGATACGAGATCCGCCTGGTGTCCCTTGCCGCAAGTCTTGGTGTGGCCGGATTTCAGGTGAATCTGCCTGACTGTCACGCGGTTGCCGCAATCACATACGCAATTCCATTCCGCATGTCCGTTTCTTCTGCCTGAAAAGCTTTCAACTGTCAAGTAGCCAAACTTTTGTCCCGTTAGATCAACGCTATATCCTGTTCCCATTGCTTTACCTCTTTTCTATGCATGATTCACTACATTCAATTCTCTCTAGCATCGCAAAGCTTCGCGATACCTCGGGTATAGTATACTCCAATATTGCCTGGAACGCACGGGTTTTTTGAAATTGCCGATGGATGATTTCAAATTCTTCATGCGCATAAAGAAATCTTCACTCTAAGAGTGAAGATCTTTTTGTGTTTCGGTGTTTTACTTCTTCCCCAATAGCAGACCCGCTAAGTCGAACATCGAGCCAAGGGACGATGAGGACGTATTGTTGGTGGCTTGCCCTTGATCCAGGGTAAAGCCTTGCTGGGGAGTGGTGGCTTGCGCGGATGCGCCAAGCAGGCTTTGCAGGACACCAGTCAATTGGCCTGTGTCAGTGTTCTGCGCTTGCGCCTGTTGTTGCGTTCCGAGCAATGCGCTCAACAATTGGTTGGATGATTGTTGCTGGGCTGGCTTTTGGTTGTTGCCAAGCAATGCGGCCAATGGGTTTGTCGAAGTGTTTTGCTGGCTCTGTCCGCCAAGCAAAGACAACAGCGAAGAAGCGCCAGATCCCTTGTTGAACATTTTGTACAGTGTAATAAAGTCGTTGATGTCAAGCTTGCCATCCAGCAAAGCCATGACTCCAGAAGCCCTGGTCGGGTTGGAGTCATCGTTAACAATGCGCATCAACTCGTTTGCGTCAATGTCGCCATTTGCCTCGGTGAACAAGCGAACCAATGGATTCTCGCTCAGCTCTTGCTTGACAGCGTCCACATCCTCACTGTTTCCTGCCAGTTCCCTGACGACATCCTTGTTGGAATCAAGCAGGTCGTTCATCTTTGCGGGATCTTTTTCAAACGCCTCCAGAACCTTGACTGTCCCTTTGCGCCACTTGCTTTGCGATGTCTTGAAATATGCTTTGGACATGATAACCCTCCTTGTTGCTATCGATAATCTTTCATGCGTTTCCTTGTGCCTGGGTAAAGAGTGAAATCACCCATGCGCTGTTGACCAACGGGATCTCTGCCTCGTCGATGCTGTACAAATCTGCTTCCGCCTTGATCTCTTCTTCCAACAGATTGACGGGGATATGGAACGACATTCCCTTGTCATCGGTGCGGATGTTGATCTTCATCACATCGTTCTTTGTGCTTTGGTATTCAATCGAAGTAATGTCTGCGGGATTTCCCTTGCGGTTGTCGATGAACTCAATGAAGCAATCGTATTTGGCGATTTCCACCAATATATCGTCCATTCCGTCTTCGAACACCTGGATCTTTTCCGTGAATTCCTCAATGGTCGAGCATCTTCGCAAGCGAAACCCTGCGGCAGCCAATGGCTGCGCGTATGCCTTGACGCTTGGGGGCAGCTCAACATCCGAAAGCCACAGGATGAACCTATGATCCATGTCGGTGTAGACCATGTGCGGCTGCACCATGAACTGGGTGTGGCAATGGGGGCATGTATGCCGAAAGATATCCCCTGAGAGGCATCGATCCCGCAAATCGGGATCGTCGCGGGTGTTCACCGTGGTGTACGTGGTGATCTCAAACGCCTTGCCACAATATGGGCAGACGTATGCCATCTCCCTTGCCTCGCTCATTCTAGCTCCTCATGGAAAAGCCATTGAACGTCAAGCCATGGCTTTCCATTTCCTTGATCATTCGATCAATTTCCTGTCTTTCTTCTTCGCTCAATTGCGCCCCGACCGGTATCGCCAACAAGTGGACTTGCTTGTCGTAGATGTATGGCAAGGCAAGCATTGGCTCGCCTTCAATCTTGCCAGAGAGGAAGGGTCCCCTCACTCCTTTGATCTCCAAAGGGAATTCCCTGATATAGCGACCGTTGAACAATCCTGCCAGCACTTTGTCGGGATAGTCGTAGTCGCGCAAGTCGTCCAGTCTTCCATCATGCCTTGTCTTCAGGATGTCGTCATCGACATTTTCTTCCGTTGCATCGAAGAACGGCTGGTTCTTTTCGATCATTTCATCGTCGGGGTCCAATAGCCTTGCTTCCTTGTCCTCCACTTGCTGCATGGTGTAGAAGCCCAGCATATTCTTGTCATCCAGCCCCCGCATCGGACCATCCCACGAATTGCCAAGGGAAAGGACATTGAACTTCACCATCCCATCCGTCTCCACATAGCAAGAGCATAATGCATAGCAGTCATCGTCGTGAATGCCAAAGGCAGGGTCAAGCAGAGCCGTCAGCTCGTCTGCCTCTATGACCAAATACCCTCCATAGTATTCAGAGAAACACATATCCTTGATTAACATACCGGCGCCTCCTATATTTTCGCTGATTCATATATTTGCTTGGATAACCACAAAAGGCAGGCGATGCCACCTGCCCTAAGCCTATCTTCTCGAATTTCTGCTGCCGAGAATGCGCAGCACGCGCAGGAATATGTTGATGAAGTCCAAGTAGAGCTGGAATGCGGCGTATACCGCCAGGTTGCGCTTCATCATTCCATCTTGCACGTTGTAGTAGTAACGTTCGATCATTTGCATGTCGTATGCCGTAAGGGCAAGGAAAATGCCAAGTCCTAGATAGCTGATAAGCAGCGACTCACGCAATACGGGAATGAAGATCGATACCAGGGTCGTGATGCACAATGCCATCAAGGCTCCCATCAAAAGACCTCTGAACTTTGTCATGTCGACACTGGTGAACTTTCCAATCACCGCGCAACTGCCAAACAACACGCCGGCAAACATGAACGCCGTAAATACCGTTGAAACGCCATATGCCAATGGCAATGTGCTAAACGTCACGCCTGTCAATGCCGCATAGGCATAGAACAACAAACGGATGGTTCCCGCCGAGAAACGTGTAAGTCCTGCCGACAAGGCGATGACCACGCCAAACTGGGCAATTACCAGCACGAGTGGGAGGAAACTGGAACTGACCAGGATCTGGTACATGAGTCCTCCGTTGATCAGGCTGATGTAGGACATGATGGCCACGACCGTCGTTACCGCCAAGCCCAAGGCCATGTTCACAAATACTTTCGTAACATATTCATTCAGCGTTTCACCAACGCCATAGTAAGCTGTATTTCTGTATTCACTCATAGTATCTTCCTACCTTTCTTGACAATATCTATGATAGTTGGCTTTGGGAAAATGTCAAATGGCTTGCCTATGTTTTCCCGAAATCTTCAGAAAGTCTTCACATTTATACGCTTTCATGAGCCAGAAATGACGTTGCGGGCGCATCGTTTCGCCATGCGTCTATCGTTTCCAGCATTTTCTCGTGCGCGGCAGGTTCGTCCATATCCAGCCAATGCACGGGCATTTGGTGGTTGAGCCAGGTGTATTGCCTCTTGGCGAATTGGCGCGAGTGTTTCTGTATTTCCGCAATGGTTTCCGCCAATGACTGATCTGCCAGGAAATAGGCTTGCCATTCCTTGTACCCTATGCCTTTCATGGGTGGAGCATCAAAGCTCACGCCTCTCTCTAGCATTATAGCCACCTCTTGTTCCAGCCCATCTGCCACCATCTGTTCCACCCTGCGGTTGATCTTGGCGTACAGCCTTTCCCTTTCACATGTGCATGCGACAATAAAGGCGTCATACACCATGCGGTGTTCTTGCGCATCCTCGATGTCGCTTTTCGTCTTGCCACTGTTTTCCATGATGGAAAGACACCTTAGCATCCGTTGCCGGTTGTTCATGTGGATCTTTTCCGCTTGCCTGGGGTCTTTTGCCTGGATCATGGCGTGGAGCGTGGCATTGTCCTTTGTTAATAAATGCGTGGGAATATCGCTTGGCGCGCTTTCATCAAACACATAGTCATACAGGCATGCTTTCAGGTACAGTCCCGTTCCCCCGCAGATGATCTTCATCTGGCTTGAGGCATCGATGATTTCCCTTGCCATGCGTTGGAAATCCGCGACACTGTAGTTTTGCCAAGGCTCCAGCAAGTCGATCAAGTCATGATGGATCCCTTCCTTCTCTTCTTCCCTGATCTTTCCCGAGCCAATGTCAAATCCCTTGTACACCTGGATCGAATCTCCCGATATGATGGAACAGCCATATCGTTTCGCTAATTCAATGGACAATCGCGTCTTGCCCGAGGCGGTAGGACCGGCAATCACCAAGACTTTCTTCATCAGCCAAACTCCTTTTCGATTGTCTTGTCGTTGATCATGACCAGGATCGCCTTTCCTTTTGGCGAATAGAAACAGTTTTCGCATTGGGACAATTGGGCAAGCAAGGATGTCATTTCCGAGGGGGACATGTGGCCAGCCTTGACATGCGCGCACGCCGCCAAAGCCACCTTGTGCCTTTGGCTATAGGCAAGGGCGGCAGATGAATCTTCCTTGAAGGCATCCACAAAGTCAGCGAAGAACGCTTCTGCGTCCATGTTCTTGAGCCATGATGGTATTCTCCTGGCCATCAGGGTGTCATGGCCAAATGGCTCAAAGACAACGCCTATGCCCTCTAGCTGCGCATTGATTTCATCCAGGCGCCTGACCATGTCGTCGCTTGCGTGGATGGCAAGGGGAACCAACAGTTCTTCCTGCACGGCAGGTGCGCTCAATTGCCTAAGGCATTCCTCATAGGCAACCCTTTCCCTTGCCCGCTTGACATCGACCAAGGCAATCCCATCGCTTGCCTGACATGCCATGTACTTGTTCTTGTATAACCCCAAAACCGTCAATGCGGGAAATGGCTCTCGTTCTTCCTCATGCACTTCATGCTTGGGCTTGGGTTTCTTTTCTTCCTTCACAATGGGCTTGGCTTGCTTGCTTGGTTCCTTGGGTATGTTTACTTCGACAGGTTCCTCGTTTTTAAACACGAATTCCGCTGGATCAAAGGACATTGGCTGGTAGTATGCCTGTTGCCGGGGTGTTTCCATCTCTACCAATGCTTCTTGCGAACAAAGAACCCCTTTGATCCCCTCTTTTAACAAGGCAATCAGTTGGTTTTCCTTCGAAAGACGCACCTCCCACTTGGAAGGATGCACATTGACATCCAGGATATGGGAATCCATCTCGACATTCAATGCAACGATGGGGTAGCGTCCATCCGCAATAAGCGAGCCATACGCCTCTTGCACCGCCTTGTAGAGGCGATATGTCTTGACCATGCGTCCATTGAGGAAGATGTTCATCAGATTCCTGGAAGCCCTGGAAAACGTTGGCTTGACAATCAGTCCATTGACCTTGTAGTCATAGTCGGAAAACGACACGGGAATGGCTTCTTGCGCCACTGCCCTTCCCGCCACGGCATAGAGGACTTCCGTCAAGTCTCCCTGCCCGCTTGTCGAAAAGCCGCATTTCCCTTCGTTGTAGAAATGAAAGGCGATCTCGGGATGGGACAAAGCGAATTTCATGACCACATCCTGCACAAGCGAGGATTCATAGGAAGCCGAGCGCATATGCTTTAATCTTGCCGGTGTCTTGTAGAAAAGCCCCTCGACGCCAATCTGCGTCCCTTGGTTGCACGGATAGGGCATTGCCTGGACGATCTTGCCGTATTCCACGACGATCTTTGTCGCATCGTTGCCATCGCTGGTGACCATGGTCAGCTTGGAAACCGAAGCAATGGAAGGCAATGCCTCCCCGCGAAAGCCTAACGTGTGGATCGACCATAGGTCGTTCTGGCTTTTGATCTTCGATGTCGCATGTCTTTGAAACGCCATTTGCGTGTCTGCGGAATCCATGCCACAGCCATTGTCCTGCACCGTCAGTTTCTTCATGCCGCCTTCTTCGATCAATACATCGATCCTGGTCGCCCCTGCGTCAATTGCATTTTCCACCAGTTCCTTGGCAACACCCATCGGTCTTTCGACCACTTCCCCCGCAGCGATCATATTCGCTGTCTGTTCATCCAATTGCACGATTCTTCCCATAGTCTTTTCACCCGGTTCATTATACAATACAAATGCCAAAAAGGAGAATAACCATGCGCCTGAAAGAAGAATTTCGCCAAGAAACCATCATTAACAAATCTCGTTTCATCGCTTGTGTCAATCGGGCAACAAGCGAAGAAGAAGCACGCGCGTATATCGAGGAGATCCGCAGCGAGTTCCGCGATGCAACGCATGTATGCACCGCTTACATGCTAGGTCCAAACAACATGATCCAACGCTCCAGCGACAACCACGAACCCAGTGGCACCGCAGGCGTTCCGATGTTGGAAAGCATACGCAAATCAGGGCTTAGCGATGTCGTCGCATGTGTCGTCAGATACTTTGGAGGCATCAAGCTTGGCGCAGGCGGCCTGGTCAGGGCATATGGCGGCGCTGTCGCCGATGCCCTGGCCAAGGCAAAAAAAACCGAAGAAGTCACCCTGCACAGATACTCCATCACCTATCCCTACAGCATGTCCGGCACCTTGGAATCCTGGCTGCGCCGCTACACAACCATCGATGAGCTATACTACGATGAACAAGTGACCGCTTCCATCCTCACCGACCGTTCCGATATCGAGAAACAAATAAAAGACCTTTCACGGGGTTCCGTAAAGGCCGAATTCCTATGGGATGAAGCAAGCGAAAGAGACATCATCTAGGGACAAAGCGAATGTCCATGTCGCAATTTCCCTCGATGCCATCCACCTGTCCTTTGCTGGAGTATTGCCATATCTCAAACACATACGGATACTTGGGATACGAAGCATAGTCCGCCACCCATAGCCGCGTTGTCTCAAGATATCCTAGCATGTAATCCTGGGAAAACAACATCGAGCTATCATACAACATGCCTTGGTATCCTGCCTCTTCGATGCAGGCAAGGAATGTCAAGGCTATTTCCGTCTGGGCCTGTCGATCCAAAGACTCGGCTCTCCCTAGCGAGCCATCCTCGGGGTCTTCCATGTCAAACACCACGGGATATGTGACATCGTATCCCTGGATATGATCAATGACATATTGCGCTTCTTGTGCCGCCTCTTGCGTTGTGATCGCCTGGGAGAAGAAGTAGATCCCTACTTCAATCCCGTTTTCCAATGCACCTTTGATATTCGCCTCGAAATACTTGTCAGGGTATACATTCCCCAGGCTAGTGCCGCGATAGCCAACGCGGATAAACGCAAACTTGATGCCGCTTTGCGCCACTTTCTGCCAATCGATCTCTTTTTGGTGTTGCGATACATCGATCCCTTGCAGGGATGTGTATCTTTCGTCTTCGTACGATACAAACGAATCGTTCCATTGCAGGCGATCCCAATCATACGCATGCCTTGCTAGGTCCAGTTCCTCCATTTCATCCAAATTCACATCGGGATATGGCGAAAGATCGTTGGATCTTTCGCATGACCATAAACGCATGCCGTAGTATAGGAAAAACACCGCCACCATGCATTTCAACAGTTGTCGGAAACCGTCTGTGTTTCCGTTTTTTTCTCTTTTTTTGCGCGCCATGTTATCTATTATACCAAGACACACCTGCCGCAATTCTTAAGTTAATCGTAAACATGCCAGACATCGCCAATGCGATATACCATGACTGTCTCATCGATTTCCTTGTGCTTTGCTTGCGCAATGTACACTACGCCCGCCACTTGAATGTTCCTGGCATCCATCACTTCTTCCGGATCCATCTCCAGGTACGCAAAAAAAGCCATCATACGCTCCCTTGCCTCGCCAAGGGGAATTTCCTCATTGGCCACAACCGCAAGCTCCACGCTCGCTTCTGCGCCATCCCAGGAGAATTGCGCTGTCTTGGCCGCTAAGTCTGCCATCTTCCTTCTCGCCTCGCCATCGCCTTCCCCTTCGCCAAACGTTGGATACGCCATGGCATACAGCCGTTCATATCGATCTGCAAGTTCTTTCTTGTCCTGGACGTATTCCATGGTTGCTACAATCCCCACGTACTCCTTCGCCACTTGCTCCGCTTGCGTGCCCATGGCGCTATCACCCACGCAAGCCCCCAGAAACAAGACCGCCAAGACCGCCAACAATCTTTTCATCCTTCCTCCTTGAACAACATCACCCGCCACTTCTCCCGACACTTGTAGATGAGAAACGACGCGTTTTCCATGCGTATGACATCCACCTTGGACACTATCTCAATGTCCACGTCCATTGCCTTCAACCCATGGATTTCCTGAAAATCTGTGTTGTTTTCCTGTAGATACCTGCGAAATACAGCAAGCTCCATCTCGCTTGGATCGCGCACTTTGCCGTATTCGCTATGATTGCCCTCTTTGAGGGATTGGGTATTGGGAAGGGAATCATATACCTCCCAATGATAGTTTTTGTGTTCCAGGCTATAGCCATCCAGCTCCTGTAGCGCTTTCTCTTGTTCCTTCTCGCTTCCATGGCAATAGTCCATCAAGGCATTAGCGAACGCCTTGGCGCGATAGAGATATCCCCCGCGCATCGTCCACCATCCCATGAACAATCCCAAAACCACAAGCGCACCAACGCATGCCAGGATCATATTGTCATACCGCGTATCCTTTGTCTTCATTTCGTAGCCGCAATTGAAACAAAACACATCACCCCTGGGAACGTGATGCCTGCATCGTGGACACCTCGCCATGTCAATCCTCCAATGGCACTAGATTCACCACATGCCATGTGCCTTCGTTTTTCATCATATATATTTTCGTCCCTGCAATCTCGTGCATCCCTTCTTCTTGGTTCTCTTGGTGAACGTCAACGCTGATGGCGCAAGCGTGCGTCCAAGTGGACGTGTCCACGTCTTCCGCCATGAAAATGCCTTGTATCATTTCATCCATGTCTGTCTCTTCATACCTATAGTTGTCTATCCATAGCCGATCATTCCCATGTCTTCCCTGGTCTTGTGGCCAATATGGCGCCAACAAGTCGTAGTTCTCTTCGACCTGTCGCCTAAAGTCATCGCTAAATGTTGCCTCGAATTCTTCTTGTGAATATGTCGCATACCGCACCAATGCGCGGTATGCATCAACAAACCCTTCTTTGCCCGGGTTTGGCGCAAAGCCCAACAAAATGATGCGGCATTCGTTGTAATGTTTCGCGGCAGCCAACGCCTGTTTCTTTTTGGTGGGAAACAGCAACAGCGCCACCACCATCATTAGGCAAGCGAAAACCCCCATTGCCACAAGCATGGGAACCTTTGACTTTCGCTTCTTTGTCTCTATCGGCTTCTCGGATGTCTCATGCCCGCACACCGGGCAAAAGACATCCCCTTCAGGGAGCTTTGTGCCACACCACGGGCATGGGACATACGTTATCCCATCATCTTCCAGCGCAACATCCATTTCTTCTTTCTTCTTAACCATTGCTACCCCTCTGATTCACCCATAATCATACATGATGTTGCCAAGAAACCGAAACAAAAGGAAGACTTTTCGATATAACCGCGAAAAATAGGATATAATGATATAGCCTTTAAAGGCATGCGCACAGGAGGAGACATATATGGAAAGCTATATCTATTGCGAAAAATGCGGAACTCTGATTCCCAATGGACAAAACGCATGTCCAAAGTGCGGCACACCAATCAATCTGAAGACAAGCGGCATCGGGGACGAGGATACCCTCAGTTCATTGCTTGCGGCAATTGAGAAGCAAAACCAGAATGATGTGTCCGACGACGATGATGATATCGACTTGACGATCGTCCAGTCGATTGTCGATCCAAAGGAACGAACAAACACGTTGAACCTGCCATCGTTCGCCACTTCCAACACCCAGCCGATTCCGATCATACGCGAGGAAGACGAAAGGAAGTTCTTCATTCCCACGGCGGATGAAGCAATGAGCAGAGACCAAGCGCGCCAAACGGCAGATATCCCCACCATCCGGCCGCAGCAGACGCAACGTCCGCTTACTCCAAACAGTGAGCTGTTTGACGTTCCAAGCAGCGCACAAACAGAGCCAGACAACACCGAGGAACTGACCTTGGCGGATATCGAGGTCATCAAGGAGAACGCCGCAACGCCACGCCGCAGGCGACCAGAGGTCACCAAGGTCTTCGACCTAGACGATATCAAGAAGGAAGACGAAGCAATGGATGACGATGAAGATGACGAAGAAGAAGACGATGGTTCAAGGACGCCTCTTCTTATTGGCATTGTCATAGCGCTTGTCGCTGCCATCCTTGCGGCAGTGATCATTTTCAAGCCATTTGGCGATTTGTTCTCCCACGAAGATACCCCTGTTTCTTCCGCTGTTGAAACAACGCCAGAGCCAACCCAAGAACCAGAGCCTGTTCCCGTCGATGCGTCCATCGGTACGCTGACCGTGACAACAGGTTCCCTGAACGTCCGCAACGAGCCATCCACCAATGGCGATGCTATCAACACCCTCGATTATGGCGATGAAAGAAAAGTCTTCGACAGAAGGGACAACGATGGCTACACCTGGTACAAGATATCCGAAACAGAGGAACAATGGATCGCTGACAACGGTTCATGGATCCGCTTCACAGAAAAAGCCGAATAATATGACAAAAGGCGCATATGCGCCTTTTGTCATGCTAGATAGCAAAAAAAGAAAGCTGAATTTCTTCAGCTATCCCACGGGATGGTGTGCCTTAGCTAGGCATCTTCATTATATCATCCACCGTATTCATTCACTGCCTCTCGCCAAGACAAAAATCTCTTTTTTCTCCTCGAAAAGCAAATACGCAAATAATTGTTTCTGAATCGGAAACAGGCATCAGGTATTTTGATTCTTATCATAATATATACTGCTTGTATAAATATATGATATATATCATTCGTTTATTTTGACGTATTTGCAAGCATTACTCAAAACCCAGCCCTTTCGTTGACCACGCATAATGGTATAATATACTTGTTCTTTCACCCAAAGAAAATCATTGTCCAAAAAAGGAGGGGCAATATGAACTATCAGAATATCGCAGATGGCTTTGACGCATTGGCATGCGTCTTATCCATCGAAAAACTGGCAGACGGAAGCCATGGCAAAATCCGTATTGTGACAGGAAATCAGAAATACATCGATTCCATTGAGCATCCCTTGGGCAGCATGCGGATGTTGAAAAGTTCTTTTGTGCCAAATAGCTTATACACGGACTATTTGCCCATAGATCTGAACTTCGAAGAGTATTGTTATAAGGCAGCCATTAACAAGCAATGTCTGCACGCCTACGCCAATCCAGGCAGGTTTGGCGTTTGGCTGGACATGACGTTTCTTCCCCTGCCCTCAGAAGAAGAAAACCTTTGTTATTGCCTATATGTCATGGAGATCAGCAAAACGGCGGATACCCAAAGAATGTCCAATGTTTCTCAGGCAATCGCTGCCTCTGTGTTGGACACTTGCCTCAAGGTGCGTGGTGCCATCGACTTCAAGGAAGCAATGAACAACGTGATCAAAGACATTCGCTTGTTGTGCAAGGCAGACCAATGTTCCATTATTCTCATGGATCATCGTTCCAAGATGTCTTCCCTTTTATGCGTTGATACTGATGAAAATTCCTCCTTGCGAGAAACGGGCGATATCATAGACTACCTGACTTATAACCTACTTGCTTCTTGGAACGATACCCTCAGTGGCACCAATTGCCTGATTGTCAAAAGCTCCCAGGAGATGGAATACATCGCACAACGAAACCCTTTCTGGCACCATCAGCTTGTCACAAGCCATATTTCTTCCTTTATCTTGTTTCCCCTTGTTGGCAAGAAGGAGCTTCTTGGCTTCATGTGCGCCACCAATTTCAACGCGGACAACACCGAGACAATCAAGCAAACACTGGAATTGACAACCTTCATCCTTGCGACAGAAATCGACAATGAACTCATGTTAAAGCAATTGCGTCTGTTGAGTTCCCAAGACATGTTAACGGGAGTGTTAAACCGCAATACCATGAACGACTATGTTACTGCCTTGGGCAATCGGGAAGAAGGCATAGGAAAGACAGTCGGGGTGTTCTTCGTTGATTTGAACGGCTTAAAGACCATCAACGACCAATTAGGCCATACCGCTGGCGATGAGTTGTTATGGACAGCAGCCAAGGCACTCAAGGAAGTGTTCCGCGAAGAGGAAATCTTCCGTGCCGGTGGCGATGAATTCACCATCATCCAGATCGGTGTATCGTGGGAATCGATGGAACGCCAGGCATTGGAGCTACGACATGCATGCGAGCATTACGACAATATCAGCTTTGCGATCGGGTATCATCTAGTGGAAGACGCAAGCGATGTGCGCATCGCCTTGCGAAAGGCAGACGAAAACATGTACGAAGACAAGCGCAAGTATTATGAGAAGCACCCAGAAAGAAAAAGAGGTGCCTCAAAAGACGCTTTCTATTACGATACTAACAAGCAGTAGCAAGCATAAAAGGAGATCGCTATTATGACTCAGAAATTATCGGCGCTATTATTATCATCATGGTTCATGGGAATCATGGTTCTTTCGACCTATGTCCCGCTTCAGGCGGAAGCTGCGTTCGTGTTGGATGTCAATGGATTCCTTGATGGGGTATCGTGCCAATCCTTGGAAGGATATGCTACCGTGGATGTATACCTCGATGGCGTGCTTGTCGCAGACGATGTCAGCGACTATCGCCAACCTGTCCCCATGGGGACGCAATACCGCATCATGGACATCACTACCGGTTTCTTCAAGAGTTTCAACGGATATCACTTGGGGGCTTGCCAGGGAACAATCGAGGATGCGGATTGTCTTCTTGAGCTGGACTTTACAACCATCGATGTTTCAGTGAAAGGGGAAGGAACAAAGTTGGAAGTATTCAACGACCATACCTACCTGATGTTTGAGCGTGAAGAGACATGGTATTCCGCCAACGAGATATGCAATGCCCTAGGTGGCCATCTTGTTTCGATCAATTCCAAGGCAGAAAACGACTATATCGCGAATTTCACGGATTTCGATATCTGGACGGGTGGAACCGACCGCGACAAGGAAGGCGTCTGGACGTGGACTAGCAAGGAACAATTTGTCGACTATGGATTTTCGGCGGGAGAGCCAAACAACATCGACAACAACGATGAACTGGAGGAAAACTATCTTGAGACATTCCATGGCGTATGGAACGATTCCCATGGAAACTTCAAGAAGCCATTTGTCTGTGAGTTTGACAGTATTACCAACCCTTATGATTTCCATGGCTACCTGACCAACGCCATGGAATGGAAAAACCTCGAAGCATGGGATGGCAAGCTGCGGATATCCCCTGAAGTCGACACTTACTATCCCCGTGGCATATGGCATTTTAAGATGCAAGAGGACGGATATTTCATCATCTATAACTGCTATGACGACAAAGTGCTGACAGCCGATATTGACAAGCAATCAGTCTCTCTGGAAGAAGACAAAAACCTGGATACACAAGCCTGGTGGATCGATCTTTTCCCCTATGCCAACCTGCACCCCAAAGGCAGCGACCTTGTCTTGAATGTCGTGGAAAACAATCATGTTACCATTGCGAATTTCAACGACAGCGATCGCCAAGGATTCACCATCTATGATATCGCCCGTAATGCTATATCCTATAACAAGCCCAACAAACCCATTGCGCCTATCTTAAGCGCCAACAAGACATATACTCCAGACGAGGATATCACCCTGCATTGGAGTACATCACCGCAAACAGGAGAACTTGACAAGAGAACCTATGCCATCCGCATCTGTGACGATGAAAACAAGACGGACCTCTTCTTCAATGACATCGAAGAAGAGACGATCAACATTGGCAAGCTTTCCCCCAACACCTACATTGCGACAGTATGGGCAATCAACAGCCTCTATGAAGGATGGCGCACGGAAAGCAACACCATTTCATTCACTGTCACCCCAAGACACCTTGTCTTCATCGATGATTTCTGGTATGAAGATGGTGTCCTGCAAGGAAACTATGGCGATCCCAAGAACATCACCGATACAATCTATGGCTTTGAAAGAGGACGTGAAATCTTTGATCCTACTTCCGATGGATGGTATTGGCTGGACGCTGTTTTTGGCGGCAAGCGTGCCAAAAACAAGGAAGTATGGATGCCCTACATCTACCAAAACGAAGATTCATGGGACGATGCAGAAATCCGCACGAACGCCAATCATGCGGATCCTGGCATGGAAGAATTCACCTATCAATGCATGAAGAAAAAGAGTGGCAAATGGGTGAGATATGATGAAAACGGAAAGATGTTCAAGGGATGGGTACATATCGAAGGAGACCTTGCCCAGATTTACCCAAAGCAGGCAGGCAACACCTACTACTATGACCACATGACCGGGCTTATGGCAAAAGGAACCATTGTGATCGATGGTGAAACACATGTCTTTGACGATATGACCGGCGTGTTGATTCACTAATCGATCAGGAGATACTTATCGGAACACTTATATTATTTTTGATGACCTGAATCTCGGTTTCTTTAAAAGAAGGGATCCCTGGCATCGAATACTGGCGCAACTTCAAACAACCGGCCCAAACAGCCGGTTTTTTCACATTTGGGAATTTCAATCCCGAACGACAAATGTTGTAACAGCATGATAAATCCAGAGTATTCGCCAAGACTGCCCTGAAGGATCCCATGCAAAAATCAATATGACATAAAAAATCCTCCAGAGCTTGCCAGAGGATGAAGGTGTTATTCTTTGTTGTCCTTTGAATCACCTGCTGCTGATGCACTTGCTTCTATCATCTGAGTGACTACATGGTTTAGCTGTGCAGCGTTGGCACTCGTGACAACCGGTCTGCCAAGCCGCTGTTCCAGATCTTTTCTGGCGTTGCCTGCTACGGAACCGCCAGCTTGCGCAACGCGCTTGTTGGCTTCAAAACCCTCTGGCTGCTCCTGCTGCGACAGTTCTCGAGTGGCCACCTCAGCGAGTTGGTTGAGCGTCAACTCTGTTGTGCTCATGTTATCGCACAGACTCTGTTTCTTAAGACCCTTGAGGTTTTTGTATTGCCTTGTGGTCATGCCAGACCAGGCGCGGGTAAGCTCATCCGTAAGGATCGCATACTCTTTACCCTGCTGAATGCCGCGTTCTTTCCATTCATCAGTGAGTTCCTTTCGAGCGCTGATAGACTGAAGTCGCTGATTGATCCACTCTCGGGTATAACCTGCATGTTCGTAGGTGGAAACCAGACGGTCAGCAATCAACTCTGGATCAAGCGTTTCCTCGATACGTTCACGACCGACCTGCGCCAGCCACAATTTGAAAGGCTCGGCTTTCTTAGAGGGAATGGATTGGATGATGCGAAGAAGCTGTTCAGTGTCGGCAACATCGGTGAAGCGGTGCTTGCCGTCAGATGCTTTCAATTTCAACTGCTTACAATTTGTAAGCAGTTCGCTGGCACCTTCTTCTTTCAGGCGTTTTTTCAAAACCGCCCAATAGGTGCTGGCATGCCTGGCATCGGGTTGGTCTGTTAAAGCCCATACAACATCAACGATAGAGAAGTACCACTCTTCTGCTTCTGCATCCCAGGCTGTACGGATGGCTTGGTCTTCGAAAAGCTGAAGACTTTCAGTATTTCTCATGATAGCATTCCTCCTGACAATTATTTACACCATAACACATCCCTACTTTTTGTCAAGTGTTTTTCTCGTCTTGAGTCGACTGTTTTGGCGCATCATGTCTTGGTTGATGATCTTAGTGGTCGCTGGTGATCTTTGCGAGCAATGCGGATTTCTTCCCATTTCGAGTGGACAAAAGGAAGTGTGTTCTCCAGTATAACGCTAATTTCGGATTTTCCAAATACGATTTATTCCAATATAATTTCACGGAAAGTTGTTCCAGTAAACCAGCATCATCCTGAGACAAGCTTTTTTTAGCTACGATATATTTCGACTTCTTCAAATATGCAGGGATCCAAAGATCTGTTTACCTTGTCACGAAGCCACAGGAAACGATCATCGATTACGATACAGCTGTGCTACAGCGTCAGAACCAATGGCAGCCATGATGTACGTGTCTGCCTGCTGGATGCCCATTGCAATCTTGTAGCAAGCTCTATCACAGACAAAGTCATTCTGAAGGTAGAAAATGCCAGGCTATGGAATGTACGCGATGCATATCCCTATACATTCGTCACGAGATCCATGATGGCAACCAGGCAATCGACCAATATTGTGCAAAACATGGTATTCGTACCATTGAAATCCAATGCGTCAAGATCCTTGCCTGTCGCTAGTGCGCACATAGAACCACAAAGGTTAACCTAGACTTTACGGTCTCAGTTCATCAAACAAGTATCGTTGCATATCCAGCGTAATGAATACTTAACCAGTTCTTAAGTACCTAGCGACTGTATTCGTAATCGCCTGCTGGGTATGCTTTTTATGTTGATACACGGAGGTGCATATGAACGGAAAGACGATGAAACGCATCGCTGAAGCGATGCTAGGGGTATTGTTAGTGATATCGTTGGGTTTCTTTATCCACGCTTGGCGACAAGGACATTTTCAATCGGTCGCATCATTGCGTGCGTATCTACAGACATATGGGTGTATTGGACCTTTGGCACTCATCCTGATACAGGCGCTACAGGTGGTTTTGCCAGTGTTGCCGGGGTTTCTTGGCTGTGCCGTGGGAGCGATGATGTTTGGCGCAACCCATGGCTTCTGGATCAATTATATCGGTATCAGCGCAGGTTCTTTGGCTGCCTATTGGCTTGCCAGGTGGTTTGGGGAAAATCTTGTGCATGACATGATACCCATGGATGAATACAACAAATGGATCACTTGGATCAATGGGAAAAGAAGCTTCTCCATCATGCTGTTTTTAGCGATACTTCTTCCCCTTGCGCCAGATGACTATCTTTGTTACTTGTCTGGCCTAGCATCTATGCCAGCCAAGCGTTTCACCCTCATCATCCTTTTGGCGAAACCTTGGTGCATTCTGTTCTATTGCCTGTTCTTCGCGTATCTCATCTAGGAGGATTCACATGATTGGCATATACAATTACACTGTTATTCTCACCTATGTGGGAATGTTGATCGGCTTTATCGGGATCACCTGCACACTAAAGGGAAAGATCCATGTTGCCTTAACTTGTCTTGTGCTTTGTGGAATATGCGATATGTTTGATGGAAAGATCGCCTCCACCAAGCAAAGGACAAGGGAAGAGAAACTCTTTGGCATCCAGATCGATTCCCTTAGCGATCTTGTGTGTTTTGGGGTTCTTCCTGCCTTGATCGTCTATGTCTTTGATACTAGGGGCTTGTCCATGTTCGCTTCTGCCATATACCTTCTTTTCGCTCTTATACGCCTGGCATGGTTCAACGTAGATGAAAGCCAACGGCAAGACAAGGAAGAAGGACGCAGGAAACATTACCTTGGCTTGCCTGTGACTACCGCAGCCATAATCTTTCCCATTGTCATGAACATCCATCAAGGCATCTTAGCTCCATATGCATTGATCGCTATGGCCATTGCCTTCCTGACACCCTTTCGGGTGCCCAAGCCAACCCTGTCTTTCAAGCATGAATAAGCATATGGAAAACGATATCTCTGTCGCATTCCTGTATGGGACATTCATTGGACGTTTGGCATTGAAGGGCATCATGTGGACACATCTTGACCTATTGATTATCTTTTTCCTGCGATCCCGTCTATCGCATTCCTACATGATACACTATGCGAAAAAACACGGCATTGCATTGTCAATGCAAAAGCTTCAACAATACCGCACATTCCATGACTTCTTCATTCGACACAACCCTTCCATCGCATATGACCCCAATCCCTTGCATGTCATCAGTCCGTGCGATGGCTACTTGAGTGTCTATGATATCACGGAAGACGGTCCTCTTGCGATCAAGGGATCGCATTATGGTCTTGAGGACATATTGCCTTGCGATAGCCTGGCAACAAAGTTCCATGGCGGTCTATGCCTGGTATTTCGCCTATGTGCCTCGGACTATCACCGCTATATCTATATTGATGATGGCTACCAACATGGCAATCACTTCATCGAGGGACAATTGCATAGCGTTCAACCCATTGCCTGCAAGACATATCCCGTCTATGCGTTAAACCGACGCTCCTGGACCATTATGGACACAAGACACTTTGGATCCATCGCCCAAATCGAAATCGGCGCATTGATTGTCGGAAGCATTGTAAACAACAAGGAAAATACACATTTTCATAGAGGCGAAGAGAAAGGACACTTTGAGCTTGCTGGATCTACCATCGTTATATTGTTCGAACAAGACACAATCACTCTATTGCCCCAATATGCGTCCATATTGGGCAAAGAGAAAGAACTACGCGTAAAACAAGGCGCATGGCTCGCAAGCAGGAGGAAATCATGAACAGATACAAGAAACAGTATTTCTATATCTCCCTGGCATTGATGATAATCACAAACCGTATTCTCTTTATGACAACAAGACTCATCAACCAAGGATTCATCCACCACAGCATGCATACGGAAATCGATAACATGATCCCTTTCTTGCCCTGGACAATCATCATATACAACGGCGTATATCTTTGGTGGCTACAGGCATTCTGGCTGATTGTAAAACATGGAGACGCAAATCGTTTCTTCGCCGCAAACATCCTCGCAAAAGCCATCACGTTTGTTTCTTTTGTCTTTTACCCAACGATCATGAAGCGCCCATCCTTAGGGAATGCCTCGCTATGGAACAGCCTTGTCCGCATACAGTATATGTTGGATGATCCAGACAACCTGTTTCCTTCCATCCATTGCGTCCTAGGCTGGTTCTGTTGGATTGGACTCAGGGGAAAGAAAGACATCGCATTGCCATGGCGAATAACCGCCTTTTTCATGGCAATCGCTGTATGTCTTTCGACATTGACCGTACGCCAACATGTATTCCTAGATGTATTTGCTGGGATTGCCTTAAGCGAGGCCTGTCATGGCATATGCAAGATACAGACAATGCGACAGATGTATGATAACTTCGTTCATGGCATCATCCAGCATTTCCCCATGGAGGCTAACACATGGATTGGCAATTTGTAGCACGCCACATGGCAAGTGGAATCTTGCCAGAAACAGTGGCTCTGGAACTGTATTTCCTTCTGTTGCATGTGACGGGACGCAAACAAACGCTTGCTCATATCATTGCGTCAAGCGTCTTCTGCTTCTATCTCCTTGCCATATTGACACTGACAGGGATATGCATCAGCGGCACCTTTTCCCCAAACATATCTCTCATCCCACTAGTGGACATGGTCAAAGGACCCGTGGATACCGCCTTGAACATCCTTCTGTTTGTTCCAATGGGCATTTTCCTTCCCCTTCTGAATGACAAACATGACAACATACGCATCATAGCCGTAGAGGGATTCCTCATTTCGCTATCCATAGAAATCGCCCAGATGTTTGGAACCGGAATAACGGATGTCAATGACTTGATCACCAATACGCTTGGTTCTTGCCTAGGATATGGCGCATACACAAT
>OMYM01000046.1 GCA_900315225.1 uncultured Erysipelotrichaceae bacterium
ACCTCATCCAGTGACATGACGACTAATGGGCGATGCTCTGCCAGCGTTTCACGCAAGCGCTTGACATACGACACAATCCACTCGGCGTTTTCCTTTTCTAGTTCGCTGCGGAATAGGCATTTCCTAAGCATCATCTCATCGTACATGGCAACCATGAAAGGCTGTAGGCGGTATTTGATTGTCTCCCCTTGGATGCTCTCCAAAAAGGCCGTGTCTTGACTGCGGTCATGCGCAAGCATGTTGTCGTTCCTCAAGAAAAGCTTGGTACAACGTTTCTCCATGATTTCAAACTGTTCCTGGTAGAAGCGTATGAACTCCTCTTCATGGAAGATCGCCGCACTGGTGAGTTCTTCATTGAACATGATCACGGCATGGGAAGTAACCACGACTCCCTTGAAAATGGGAAATGCATCTCTGCCAGCGTAGTTTCGATACTCATAGAAACATTCGTAGTTTGAATTGGCCATGCACAAGGGAATGGTGTTAGACAATGCCTCAAGGTTTCTTCCCTCGGAAAGCTCTGACACACTTTCGTTGTATATACCGATCACATGGGAAAAGCGCAAGCTGGGATTTGTGCCTAGGACATTTATGAATACATGGGTCAGCGCCTTGTCTAGAGGGTCGTATGCCACCTTCACGACACCATTCTCGCTACGTGCTTCCCGCAAAAGTTCTTGGTGAATTGCACAAATAATGCAAGAGGTTCCCTGCACAATTCTCTTCTGTTCGCCAGGCTCCTCGATATCACTTGCCTGCGTCTCCATTGGAGCGTATTGATGGGAATAGCTGGAAGAAAACAAGCGGATAAAATCCCTTGCTTTCTTTCTTCTTTCATACACCCTTTCGCCAACCACCGCAATCATGTATTTTTCAATGAACGTTCTTCTTTCCGAATGCGTCAAGCGCAGATAGTCGGCGATTTTTTTGACCGTCGCATAGGAAGACGGCGTGCGCGTTCCATTTGAAAATTTATATATCGTTGTCCTCTCTGTCCCGCAATAGGCCGCAATGTCGACCATGGAGACATTGCTGCGCTTCATATGCAATTTCAATAATTCGGAAAACTCACTCATCTCTTCACCTTCCCAAGAAATGCAAATTCACATCATCCGTTTTGCCAACGGGAATTCTACAACATCCGCAGCGTCAGCGGATCCATCTTGCCATCGTAATACTTATCCAACACCTTCTGGAATATCGCCAAAGAAGGGTCTGCCTTGGCAAACAATGTCATGCATGACCTTACCTTGACAGCGTCAGGACCAAACACATCCTTCGCGCTCTTGCCCTCTAGGGCATAGAAAGCCTCGCTGATTTCAACCAGCCGATTGCGCAAGGTCTCGTTTGCCAGGTATTCCCTGGCTTCCGATAGGCCATTGATCCCGTAATATATGGATGTCCGGCTGGAACCTAGACCTTTTACCTGAGGGAATATATACCAGATCCAATGCGTTGTCTTTTCGCCAGCGCGCACCTCTTCCAGCGCATAAGCGTAGTCATATTCTTGCGCCTGTAGAAATCTCTCTATGCTCATGACTTTTTCTCCTTTAAAACATACAAAAGCATAACAGAAAATGCGGCGTTCGTGGTACTACAGGCTCATGCACAAATGAAAAGCCGCAGGCAATGCCTCGGCTTTTCCCTTTTCTTTCCATTCGCATGAGCTAGCTTGCATCAAAATATCTCTTGTGCGCCGCACCCGCAAGTTCCTGCGATGCGAAGCTGCACAAAACGGTGCGACCTTGAAATGGTTGTGAGAATGCTTCCTTGGGCCATCCGTTTTCAACCAGAAGATCTTGGCACTCCCTGGCGATTTCATTCGTTTCGCCGAGCTGCGATGCGCTTCTAAGCAATTGATCACTGGTGTAGATAATACGGCAAACAAGATTCTGCGGCGCTTCATCGACGGCGCCATAGACGTACACGCTTTCCAAGGTATTGTACTTTGCCTTGATCGCTTTGATTGCATTGCGCGCCGTGGAAAGCCGCTCATTGAAGCTCAGTTGTGAAAACAGCTTATCCATGATAACCTCCATCGATTCGGTGTAATAGATTTGGTAAGTGTGAAAGTATAGGCGACATATGGTGTTACTGAAACTATGAAAATACATTTGGTTAGGGCAAGTGGTTAAATTGTTTGTTGCAAAGAATGATTCTCCATCTATTCATTGCCTTGGGATGGATAGCGATACTCCCTTCCAAGGGCAAAAATGGAACCGCTTACATTATAGCGCAATAAAAAAGATTTGCCTATAGCAAATCTTTCTGTTTCGTCTTATTTTCCCGAAATGGCGCATCCTTCGAACAAAATCGAGGGTGCCGCAAACCTTCTGTAGCTAAAATCTCTGTCATTGCCAATGACCTTGACGTGGTTCATCATGTCGATGAAATTCGCCGCAATGGTAATAAGCGACACACTGTGCGTCTTCTTGCCGTTTTCTACGCGATAGCCTTCGCATTGCAGGGAGAAATCCGCCGTCAGATGGTCGATCCCAGCGTGCAGCCCGGCCAGTTCCGTGATAACAAGGCCATCTCCCATTTCCTTCAACAAGTCATCAAACGATGCGTTTCCGTTTTCAATCGAAAGATTCATGGGCATCACTTCCACTGGAGCGCCATAGGATGCCTTGAAACCATTGCCTGTGGAGACAGTGTCCATCTTTGCGGCAGTGGAGCTATTGTGCAATACCATGCGCAAGACACCATGGTCAACGAGGACTTTCCTTTGCGTTGGGCACCCTTCGTCGTCAAACGCCATGCGCATTTGCGCCAATGGTTCCTGCGGATCATCGATCACGGTGATTTTTTCCGAAAACACCTTTTCGCCAATCTTGCCGCGCAAGGGGGAGATCCCTTTTTGGAAACGTTCGCCCGAATAGATGGTTGAAAATGCCGCAAGCAGGGAAGTCATTGCTTCTTTTTCCATGACCAGGGGATATGTGTCGGAAGGAACGCTGGAAGCCTGTAGCTTTCCCGTTGCCTTGTCTGCCAACCGGGACGCAAAGTCATCCGCGTCAAATGCGACCAAATCGTTGGCCAGCGCAATGTAATGCGCGTTTTTTACTTCATCGCCTTGCTTTGCGGCAGCGTTGCCCACGATATAGCGCATGCGCGTGACACCGGCAAGATCAATTCCCTTGGAATTGACGATGTGTCTTGATGTTTCG
Source organism: uncultured Erysipelotrichaceae bacterium (assembly GCA_900315225.1). Lineage (GTDB taxonomy): Bacteria > Bacillota_I > Bacilli_A > Erysipelotrichales > Erysipelotrichaceae > Bulleidia. The sequence goes on from OMYM01000046.1 coordinate 3,171, forward strand.
CCATCGCAATACTCCAGCGAGTTTACCTGGACGATCCTCTTGTCTGCCGCCAGGATCTTTTTCTCCAATTCCCCCAACAGTTCCTTCACCACATCGTTTGAAACGCTTTCTGCGGTTTTTGGCGCAAGATTGGCAGTTTCCATCGGCGCGCGCATGAAACCTGTCTCCGAGGCATCAATGGCCAATGCCTGTTGCTTCATTGTTTCCAGGATTTCCGCCATCATGTCATCCTTGTCTTTTTCAAAGGCGATGCTTGCCATCCTGCCTTCGTACACGCCGCGCAAGGCTATTCCCTTGACCTGGCTAAGGTTGTACGATTCCATTTCGCCTTCATACCATGAAAGCGATGCGTCCATGTCTTCTTGTTCAAAGATCTCGAAGCTTTCAAAACCCTGCGAAAGGGCGCCTTCGATCCATGCATTCTTATTCATTTGCCGTACCTCCTACAGTTATCGAGGAAACCCGGATCGCTGGTTGACCGACATCCGTTGGAATCGATCCACTGGCAGCCCCGCACATTCCTTGCGCCCTGGCGAGATTCTTTCCCACCATATCGATGTTCATGAGAATCTCGGAGCCATTGCCTATGAGCGCAGCTCCCTTGACAGGCTTTGTGATCTTGCCATTTTCGATCAAATATCCCTCTAACACGGAAAAATTGAACTCCCCCGTCTGTGGGTTGACCGATCCGCCACCCATCTTGCGCGCATACAGCCCTTTCTCAATCCCTGCCAACATGTCTTCCAGCGTTGATTCGCCTGGAAGAATAAATGTGTTGGACATGCGGGAAGTCGTTTCAAAGCGATAGGATTGCCTTCTTCCACTGCCCGTGGAGGGAGCGCCCATGCGCCTTCCGTTGATCCTGTCGACCATATACGACATAAGAATGCCATCCTTGATCAAAAGCCTCTGGCGCTGGAAATTCCCTTCATCGTCAATGTTTTGGGAACCCCATGCGTTTTCTATCGTTCCATCGTCCATGGCGCTGACGCAATCCGATGCAATCTTTTGCCCAAGCTTGCCCGCAAACACCGATTGATTCTTGGACACGGCGCTAGCTTCCAGCGAATGCCCGCACGCTTCATGGAAAATCACGCCGCCAAAGCCGCTTTCGATGATGACCGGCATCTGTCCCGATGGACAATCCACGGCGGAAAGATTAACGAGCGCGCTGCGGGCAGCCTCTCTCCCTGCCATTTCAGGAGTATATGTTTCGTAATACTCCAAGCCAGTCCCGGCTCCAGGATGATCTCTTCCCGACTGCAGGGAACTCCCATCGCTGGCAAACGCTTCGACAAAAAGACGGGTGCGGTTGCGATGATCATCGATCAAGCGTCCTTCGCTGTTGGAAATCTGCACATCTTGTTTCACGCATAACAGCCTTGCCTGCACCTTTTCGATCCTTTCATCGTATTCTTTTGCGGCATTCACTGCACGCTTTAGCAAGCTTGCCTTTTCCTCAAGTCCAACTGTCTCAAAATCAATGCGCGCCTGGTGTTTTTTCTCATATTCGACTTTTTCCAGATGCACGCGCTTATTGTTGGCAGCGATGCCAATGGCCTCGCGCAACCGCTGAATCAAGCCCACAACGACATTTTCATCATACTCGTTGGAGCAGGCATGCACCGTCTGCACTCCTTTGCAAAGACGTATCCCATATCCCGATACCATGGTCTTTTGCCCTTTCTCCATGCGTCCATCGATCATGGAGATGTTTTCGCTTGTTTCATCCTCTTCATAGATTTCCGCGAAATCCGCCTCGGAATCCATGCAAAGGGATAGATATTTTTCCAATTCACTCTTGCTAAACATCATTTACCGTTCCTTTCCATGCATATTTCTATCATGCGTTCCACAATCCGTTGTGGCTGGCCTGCCTTCAGGCGGCCATAGAAGCTTCCTTCCAGCCAATATTCTTCCCGCAGGCACATCGTCAACAGTGCGCCTAACAGTGTCATGTCCGCTGTCTCGATCCTTTCCATCTCCTTGTCCATGTCGATGGGGCGTGAAAGGGCGTAGTCCTGGTAGTTTCTCGCCAGCAAACCGTATTTCCCCAACATCTCGTAATATGCCTCGATGCGAAAAGAATGGTTCGCCAACAGATTTTTCAAATCTTCAATCATGCGTCCCCCTAAGAAACCTTTCGGTCTTTTCGTTCAGCTTGCGGTAGATTCTTTTCACATACCAAGGTTCGCTTGACAATGCGTAGATCTCATCCTTGCCAAACCAGCCCACAGCGCTGTTTTCATCCGGCTTGTTCCTTAGCGGCAAGCGGTCATCCGCTTCCAGAAGATAGGTCACGTTCAGATGCAAATGCGAGGAAACATACGCGCCATTCTTTTCATGGCCATCCACGCACAAGGATTCCACGGAAAGAATATCCTGCGACAATGGTTTCGCCACACAGCCGCTTTCTTCCTTTACCTCGCGTATGGCGACTTGCAGAAGATCTTGGTCCCCATCCGCATGTCCCCCAAGCCACGCCCAGGAGTCAAACAGATTGTGGTAGCAGAGAAGTATCTTGTCTCGGTCCTGGTTGACAACCCAGGCGCACGCTGTCATGTGCGCCTGGACACAAGAGCGCCAAAACAAGGCATCGCCCTTTTCCTCTAGCATGGTCAAGATCATGTCCCTGTCCTTTTCCTCTTGCGCGTTCCATGGCGCAAATGATAACAATTGTTCCTTCAGGCTCATTGTCCCCACCCCGTCATTTCATCCAGGATCTCATACAGCGCTAGATTTGGATCCGTGATTGTCTCCACCTTGGTGGACAAGCGCGTCATGCTTTCAAAGGAAAGCGTTCCATCTTTAGCAAACGCATACAGGTAGTCTTGCATGGTTGTCGACAGGATCCTGTCGCTTTCGTCGTAAAGCCTGGAGTCTTCTGGAATATTGCCGTACATATACGCCATTTCCCCGGAATGCCAAGAGCCTAGCCTGCCGTTTTCCTTGGCAAAATAATATAGCGCGCTAGGGATATTGTTTCTTTGCGCCATGCGTTCCAGGCAATGGTGCTGGTAGTTGAAAAACAGCGCGCCATAGATATTCGCCCAAGCAACGCTTGCTTCTTCATCGCTGCTAGCAGGATACAGCGCCAATACACGCGCCGCATAATCGCCAAAATGCTCCTTGACCTTTTCCTCGTAGTTTTTCATGTTCGCTTGCGAAAAGATGATGAATGGACCAGACTCGTGGCTGTTGAAGCCATGGAGAATCTTCTCCTCGTTGAACTCGCCAAGCATATACGACTCATAGGGGGTTCTTTCCAAGACATAGCCATCAATGGTCACATGGTGCTGCGTCTGCATCTCTCCAACAAGCTCCTCGCTTGAACATTGGCGCAATTCATCGACATTGGCGCAACCATGCCTTTGCATGAGATCACGCCCGGAAGAAATCGCTTCATCGAGAAGACGGAAAGAATGCGGCGGCTCTTTCGAAGCAAGCGTGGAGCTTTCCAAGACTGCGCGGCGGAACAAACCCTTTGCCTTGGCGGAAGTGCATAGCGCACTGACGCACACGGCGCCAGCCGATTCGCCCGCCAACGTCACATTCCCTGGATCACCGCCAAACGCTTCGATATTGTCCCTGACCCATTCCAATGCCTTGATCTGGTCCAAAAGACCATAGTTTCCCGAAGTTTGCTCGCTTGCTAGCATATCTTCGTCCGTCAAAAAGCCAAATACGCCAAGACGATAGCCCATGTTGACAAACACAGCGCCTTTCTTCGCCATTCCTGTTCCAGCATAGTCGCCATACCATGGCTGTCCCGTCTGCAACGAGCCGCCATGGATGAACACAATGACCGGCAAATCCTCCCCGCCATCCTTTGGCCGCCAGATATTCAGGTAAAGCGAATCCTCCGACACAGGCTCGATATGGTTGTCGAACAACGATATCTCGTAATCGTGATAGCCGATGATCTGCGTCAAGGAATCCATAAAGGGCATGTTCCTTTGTTGCATGGACATTGGCGCAAATTCATCGCATGCCAATACGCCCTCCCATCTGTCTGCTTCTTGCGGCTTGCGCCAGCGCAATTCGCCGATCGGCGGCTTGGCATATGGAATCCCGGCGAATACCTCGATGCCATTTGCTACATCGACAACTCCCTGGACATCCCCGCACGGCGCATGCACGACTTCCGTAAGCGGGGGATTGGTTGCCTTGACTGCTTTGACAGGTCTCTCGCTTGGCCACGTCAAGCGAACCACAACCCCTAGCAAGAGCGCAAGGCACGCCCATGAAACCAGGCGCATTGGCATTCTTGCCAATTGCTTGTAATGCCTGCGCAACAAATAAAAGCCGACAAACAAAGCGATCACCAATGCCCAGCCAACGAGGGAATTCTTGTTCAATTCCAAAAATCCAATGGATAATAAAAACAAAACCGAAAAAACAATATGAAAAAGCATAGTCACCTCTCTTGCTGGAATAATACCAGATGCCGCAAAAAAGAAGAAGCGCTATGCTTCTTCCTTGGCAGGCTTCAGCCTTGAAATATAGATATTGTGCGCCTTGTTGTACTCACGGTTGAACTCTTCGTCCTCTCCCGAATGAAGGCGATGGATGTACTTATGTTCCTGGTGGGCTAGCGATTGGTTGATACGAATGATCGTTGCAAGGCCGATATTCGAACAAATGTCGGAAATCCTTTCGATGTCGCCTAGAACGTTCATGAAGTCGGTTCCAACCGTCACGCCACACTCGCCTTTTCTCAATCGCTGCAGGTGATTGTCTCTCAACAAATCCACCGCATCGTCGACCACCTGTTCCAAAGGCTCGATCATCTTGGCGGTCTCCATGCTACGGCGACGGAAAGTAACCTCGGCATACTTGAGAACTTCCTTCAAGAGATCTGTCAAGACAGACAAGTCATGCAATGCCTTGGCAGAGAATTTTTTCTTCTTGTCATGCAAGTCCTTGGCGGTGCGGGCAAGATTGACCGCATAGTCGCCAAGTCTTTCAAATTCCGGCGTCACCCGATAATAGTTGTCTAAGATGGCAGCGTGCGCTCGGCTTGCGATGTACTTTGACAAGGCGGAAAGATAATCGCCAACCTCATCGGTCAAAAGATCGATGTCTTTTTCCGTCCGCAAGACCTCGTTGTAGGTGTTGTCGTTGTATTCAACGAATAGTGTCAATGCCTTGGATATATTGGCGCTTGCCAGCTCATAGACGGTCATCAGCACATCATAGCAAGAGCGAAGCGCCAGCGCAGGTGTCTTGAAGAAATTGTGGTTGAGCGACTCCAGCTTTTCCTTGTATTTGTTTGCGATTGAAGGGTCATCCTTGATAATCCTGTATGATGATTTCTCCAATAGGGGCAGCGTTGGCAACAGTACCAAGGCGCATGCCATGTTGAAGATGCTGTTGGCGTTGGCGATAAAGCCAGGGTTTACCGTTGCCTCCCAGATCGAATCCAGCGCGCCGATTGCCTTGAGCGCAAAGATCGCCGCAAACACCAGGACAGACTTCGCCAGGTTGAAAAGTATATTCACAATACCAACGCGCTTTGATTCCGAACTTGCGCCAATAGAACAAACGATGGCAGTGGTGACACAATCCCCAAGATACACGCCGACGATGACTGCGTAGACCGCGTTGAACGCCAACATGCCAGTGGCCGAGAAAGCCTGCAGGATGCCAATGGTGGCAGAGCTGCTCTGCAGGATGAACGCCACCAATGCACCTGTGCTATAGCCGACAAGAGGATTTGAGCCAAGGCTTTCCAACAAGGGGTCGAAAACGCCTTGTTCCGACAAGATGTCGACTGCGCCGGTCATGTTCATCAAGCCTGTGAACAAGATGCCAAAACCAATCGCCACGGTGCCGATAATGCGGGCATTTTTCACTGGCTTGGCCATGATCATGATGATTCCGATGATCAATGCGACTGGCGCAAGGGTGGATGGCCTAAAAAGTTGAAGCCATCCGACAGCTCCCCCATCCAAGTCAAGCAAACGGATGATCTGCCCGGTCATGGTCGTTCCCACATTGGCACCAACAATGATCCCCAGCGATTGATGCAAGCTCAATATGCCCGCCGCCACCAAACCAGAGGTAATCACGATCGTAGCGGTCGACGACTGAATGATCGCCGTAACCAATAGCCCCAGCATGAATGCCTTGAAGGGATTGTTGGTCACGTTTTCCATGACGATCTTCAAGGTTCCCGAAGAGCCTTCCTTTAGCCCGTCACCCATCAGCCTCATGCCATATAGAAACATTGCCAGACCGCCAAGCAGATCTAGTAAACTAAAAATATTCATTTATCCTCCATGGCGCCACTGGCGCCCGGACTATTGTATCATCTTCGCCGAAAATGAAAATTAAATGTTCATTAGTTTTCATGTTCATTTCAGTTATCCATCACATAACGTCATGATGGAAAGCATCATTTCGTGGAAAAACAACCTGTTTGATATACAATGTTTCACATGAAATACTATCTCTCTGTGATTGCGGCGGTCGTCTTTTGGGGATCGTCGTTTATCGCCACAAAGATCGCATTGGGCGCTTTTTCCCCTTTGTTATTGTGCATGGCACGCTTTGTCTTGGCATCTGTTCTCCTTGCTACGGCAATGAAAGCAAAGGGGTGCAGTTTCGCTGTTCCCAAGGGAAGGGATCTCTTGTACATCCTGGCTTCTTCCTTGTGCGGGATCTCGATTTACTACGCGATTGAAAACATCGGGCTTTCCTTGACCAGTGCTGCTGATGCATCGGTCATCTCTGCCAGCTACCCAGCGATTTGCGCCATTACCGGAGTCATCATGTACAAGGCGAAACTTTCTCTTCGAATGATGGCGGGAATCCTGCTTGCGATGACTGGTGTTGTCGTCATGAACGGCACGGCGCAAGCCTATGGCGAAGGCTCCCTGCCTGGCAATCTGCTGTTGATATTCGATGGATTCATGTGGGCGCAATACAACTATCTGACCAAACGCATCAGCCCTGCCATGGGTGATGTCGCCATCACTTTCTGGCAAATGCTTGCGGCTACCGTCATGTTCATCCCAGCCCTTTTCCTTGAAAAAAACACGCTTGGAGAAATCACTTCCGCCAGCGTGTTTTCGCTTGCCTACCTTTCCGGCTTTTGCACCGTTGCGGCACTAGGCTTGTACAACTATGGATTGCGCAAGGTAAACGCGGAAATTGCGGCAGTCCTCATGAACCTCATGCCCATCGCGGGACTCACCCTATCCGTCCTTGTACTGCACGAGAAAATCGCTGGATACCATGTGGCAGGCATCGCCATCATCATTCTTGGCGTGCTTCTTTCCTCTCGATAAAACAAGAAAAAGAACAGCCTTGCAATGCCCATTTGCCAGGCTGTTTTTTGCTTAGGCTTCCTTGTCGCCTGCAATGAAGGAGGACTAGGCGACAATCGTGGCATGCGCCATGCGTTTAACGCTTGCCCTGAGGCGCATTCGCCATTGGCGAACCAATGCAAGGAGTGTGTGATGGAAAGAGTGATTCATTGACTGCCCTTGCCTGCCACTATGTTAGCCTTAACTAACTTCTTTGTCAAGCACTTTTTTTCAAATGATGCCAAAATGTTCCAACGCCTTGCGAATACCGCCTTCATCCACATCTGTCGTGACGTATTCCGCAAGCTCCTTCAGCTCTTGCGCTGCGTTGCCCATGGCTATGCCATGGGCGCAAGCCGCAAGCATGGACGCATCGTTCATCGAGTCGCCAAAGCCATAGGTATTCTTCATATCCTCGCCCATAAGGCGAATGGCACGCTTGATTCCAGTGCCCTTGTCGATTCCTTTGAGCGTAACCTCCAATGAAATGCCACCACGGCCATAGGAAGCAGATGTATCGATGAAGCCAAGGCTTGGATCGAGCTTATAAGCAAATTCATTCATTGCGTCTTTATCCTTGAACGCAACATCGACCTCAAGCGCCTTGGAACCATCATAATCCTCAATCCTGCCGACACCCCAATCACGCAATGTGTCTTCCCCGCCAATCTCCAGAAAGGCATCCATATGCCCTTTGGACGCAAAGAGCCAATCACGGGTCGCAATCACTGCTTCTCCTGCCAGCGAATCCACTAGCGCGAGCAACCCTTGAAGCTGTTGGTCGCTCAATGGATGTGTTTCCTCCAAGAAGCCATTGATCAAGATTCCCGCTCCATCGGAATAAACATAGCCATCCATGCCAATGTCGCGAAAAGCCGCAAGTCCCCTTAGGTTGCGCCCAGAGGAAATATACAGTCCATGGCCATTCTCCTTGGCCTTGCGCAAGGCGGACAATGTATCATTGGCTATCTTGGAGCCATTGCCAACCAGGGTTCCATCGATATCGAAAAACAAATGCGCTTTCACCTTATTCCCCCTGCACCAAGCGATAATGCGCCAATCCCCTGGCAACACCATCATCCCGTATATCGCTGGTAACGTATTCCGCTTTTTCCTTTAGTTGCGCCATGGCATTGCCCATCGCAATGCCATGACCAGCCGCCTCCAGCATGCATAGGTCGTTGATCCCATCGCCAAAGGCATACGTATCCTCAATCGCAACACCAAGCGCCTGGGCAACTGCCAACAAAGCTGTGCCTTTGTCTATCCCAAGCACCGTTACATCCGCCGAGGGATGTGGACCATGCGGATTCAATAAACAATTGCCTTCCAACGCTTGCTCAATCTTAATCCTTTGTTCCTTGTCCTTGAAATATACGTCAAAGTTATAGACCAGCGTTTCGCCAATGTCCTCCATCCTCTTCATGAATCCCTTGTCCCATGCGGCAGCCATTGCCGCAAAACCATCTGGATCTCCGCCATAGTATCCGTGTTCTGTTCCAAAGAAGGCATATCCACAACCAATCTCATCGAGCTTTGCGACAATGTCCTTGACCTGTTCCTTGTCCAACGGATGGTCATACAACACCTGGCTTCCCTTGACAGCCAGTCTTCCATTGGAGCAGACAAATCCATCCGCATACGCCGCGAAATTATCCCTCACATACGCCAGGCTTCTTCCCGTGCAGATAAACGACAAATCGCCGTTTTCCCTGAGCGCCTTGATCGCTCTTTCCGCCGATACAGGAACATCCTTGCGGATGGCCAACGTTCCATCTATATCAAAAAACACAATATGCATGACATCACCCTGGGCACGCATGCCCATTTTCCTTTCCCTTTTTATCGACAGCCATATCCTGCCGTCTTGCCACATTATACCAACGAATCCTTTTTTCCAGCATAAAAACGGCTCTCGCCGTTTTATCTTGCTTTTTTCCATGTGCTCTTCGAGAAAAGAATCAATATCGGGAAAATTTCCAATCTTCCCGCAAGCATATCCAGGATCATGACAATCTTGGATATATTCGAATACGCCGCAAAGTTACATGTCGGTCCTACCGCCGCAAGCCCAGGACCAATGTTGTTAAAGGTCGCAAGCACGGCGGATATGTTTGTCTCTAGCGAATAGCCGTCCAGCGATACAACCAAAAAACTGCCTAGGACAATGATCATGTAGGCGATCAAGTACGCTTGCGTATTGACCAGGATCTGCTCATCGATGACGCGCCCGTTGACCCGAACCGAGGTAACCTCGCTTGGATGGAGGGATTTGTGGATATTGCGGCGAAGAATGCGCCACAACAAGAGAAAACGCACCTGCTTCATGCCACCGCCGGTGCTTCCCGCGCACGCCCCGCAGATCATCAAGAACAGAATGATTGCCTTGGAGAACGATGGCCAAAGATCGAAATCGGTTGTCGCAAAGCCTGTCGTGGACATCACGGTTCCCACCGTAAACGCTGCGTGGCGGATGGTTTCCTCCATGCTGCCGTAGAACGAGCGAACATTCCACGCCAACAAGCCTGTCGCAATGACCACCATTAACAAGAATAGTCGAAACTCTTCATCACGGTATGCCTCTTTGAATTTCTTCAAGATGATCATGTAGTAGATCGAGAAATTGACCGAAAAGGCTAGCATGAAGAATGTCGTTACATTCTGCAGGTACGGGCTATAGCCCGCCATGGAATCGTTCTTGACGCCAAAGCCGCCTGTGCCTGCCGTGCCAAACGCCGTGCAAAGCGAATCAAACAACGGCATGCCACCGATCAACAGAAAGATAATGTTCACAACGGTCAATCCGACATAGATCCAATACAGGATCGCTGCCGTTTGTTTCATGCGCGGCACCATCTTGCCTACGGCTGGTCCCGGCGATTCCGCCCGCAAAATATGCAGGGTGAATCCTTTGTTTTTTCCACCTAGCTGGACAATCGCCATCAAAAAGACCAAGACACCCATGCCGCCGACCCAATGCGTGAATGAACGCCAGAACAACAATCCCTTTGACATTGCCTCGACGCTTGGCAAGATCGAGGATCCAGTGGTTGTAAAACCTGACACCGTTTCAAACATAGCATCGACATAACTGGGGATCTCCCCCGAAAAGTAAAAAGGCAACGCCCCCAGCGCACTCATGATAATCCAGGTCAAGCCCGTTGTTAACAAACCGTCGCGGGCAAAAAACCTCTCGCGCTTGACCTTTAGCGTCAAGACAAACAATAACGCCGCCAACGCCAGCACAAGCCCGATTGTCAAGACAAAGCCATGGAGTGCCTCTGTTTCATCCAACGCCAGGGAAATCAATGTCCCTGGCAACATCAGCGTTGCCTCAATCACCAGGATATAGGCGATAATGTGAAGAATCAGCTTAAAGTTCATATCTAATCCTCAAAAATGTCGTTCAGCTGATGCACCACCATGTCATGGCTTGTAATGATAATCACGGTATCGCCAACCTTGAAGGAAGAATCTCCATTGGGTATTTCAGTATGCATGCCCCTGCCGACCGAACAAATCAGGATGTTCTTCTTGATCCTGATGTTCTTGAACTTCTCACCGATATGGCGCGTGTCCTTGTCGACAAGGAATTCAATCGCCTCGGCATTGCCATCGGCGATCCGATGGATCGTAAGCGCAGCGCCTTCCTTGCTTTGCATGGCCCTGACGTAGCGAACGATATACATCATACACAATTCCTTTGGACAAATCGTCGACCCTATTGGCAAGCTGTCGATCAGCTCGGAGCTTTCCCCACGGCCAAGCTTGGTCACAATCTGGTGTACATTGGACAGATGCGCATACATGGACGTGACAATGTTTAGCTCGTCTAGCCCTGTCAATGACACCATGGCATCATACTCGCTGATATCCTCTGACTCCAGGACACCATGGTCGCTTGCATCCCCCTGGATAATCGTTGCCCTTGGCAACGATGCGCTAAGGCTTTCGCACTTTGCCTGATCTATTTCAAGGATCGTCGAATGAATCGCCGCCTTGTCCAACTCTTCCGCCAGATAATAGGTGATTCTTCCACCACCGGTAATGAATACATTTGAGACTGGAAGATTGATAATCCCGATATGCGTTAACATGCTGTGAAGTTCTTCCGGCTGTCCCGTGACAAAGATGCGGTCTCCCTCTTTCAAGACAAACGATCCATCCGGCATATACGGCTTGCCATTGCGCAATACCGCGCAAACAAGCACCTTCGCGCGCACTGTGTTCTCTAGCTTGGAAAGCTGCACATCCACAAGCCTTGAACCATGCATGACCTTCAGCTCGACAATCTCAACGCGTACTTTCGCAAAAGATTCTCTTTTCAGGAATCCTGGGTATTTCAACAAGCGCGCAATCTCCAAGGCGGCTTGCCTTTCCGGATTGATGACAAGTGAAAGGGAAAAAACATTTCGCATCTGGTATGCCTGTTCAACATATTCCGGATTGCGAATCCTGGCGATCGTATGGATATCCGGATTTACCGTATGGGCGGTCAGACACGCAAGCAGATTGACTTCATCTGCGTTTGTGGCAGCGATAAACAAGTCCATTGCGCCTACATCCGCCTCCTCTAGGACTTTCTTGGAGGCACTGTTCCCCTGAATCGTGATGACATCATACTTCTCCATGGCATCTTCCAAAACCCTGCCATTCATGTCGATCAAGGTAATATCGTGTCCTTCATCCGCCAATTCTTCTGTCAACGCCCTGCCAACCTTGCCGGCACCAGCGATTAGAATCTTCATATACCTCTCCTTTGCAAGAAACTCGTAATGTTTCGTTTAGTAATTCTAACACCAAAAAACGAAAAGGCAATAAGCCGCCACTCTGACAAAAGAAAAAGCGCTGTAGCCACAGCGCCATGCATTCATCAAAGCTCACCCAGTTTGGCAGCGAAGGAATCTACGATCTGGTAGAATTCATCCCAATAGATCGGGAACGCATCAAAGCCGCTGAACGAATATGTCTCGTCATCGCTGACAACGACATCAAGCGACCATGCGTTATTTCCCTGCACCGCACGTCCATCGTTGATTGGAATGTAGTTCTTTGACCAGTCGCCGAGGAAAAGCTCTTCAATCAGCTTAGCCTTTAGGCCTTTCCATTCCTCAGGGGTCAAAACGCCATTGACCTTGTTAAGGTTGCCGCCATTTGTATCGGTGATCTCATACAGGCAGACACCACCCTCTTCATTGAATCTTTCACGGATAGAGCCAGTGGAAATATCGCCGTATTTGAAGCGAAGACCCTTCACTGCTTCAATCATGGGCGTTCCATCGTCCGCCTTCGGCTGTCTTCCAAAATCAGAGAGACAATCGTTGCAGTGATAAAAATCCTTGACCTTGATTGTGTTGGATGATCCGCAGAGCGGGCAAACAGGCAAATCTTTCATAATGATATAACCTCCGATGATTTGATAGAACTAATATACTACATTTTGCCGTAAAACGGCTAATCATTACGCACAATAATATCCGCATGGTCGCGAATTCCCATTTTTTCAAAATACAACTCTTCTAATGGAATCCATCTCTCAAAAAACATCGGTGCATTTGCGCCATTGCGTGCCAAGATCCTCTTGCGCTGCTCTTCAGGGGATATGTCACTGAAGATCTTCAGGTCATACGCCCACCGTAGGTCAGGATGAAGGGAATAAGAACCTTCCACAACCGTCAATACACCGGCAAATGCCATTTTTACCTCGTTGGAGAGAGACATCGTAAGATGCGAGAAAGGATGCCACGAAACATCAGAACCCTTGCGCAAAGGCTCCAAAACCTCAGAAAGAAAGCGTTCACGGTCGACATTCCCGCCAGGCTCCCGATACCGCTCCTTTGTCCGTTGCTCAAGGCGAAGATAAAAGTCGTCCATATGAATGACTTGTGCGCCAAGCGCTTCCCTTAGGCAAGCCGCAAGCGTTGTCTTCCCCGACCCACACCTTCCATCGATCGCAATCCATTTCGCGCCGTTTCTTTGAATATAATCAACCAATTCATTCGTGTTCATGCCAGTCATGATACAAAATAAAGAAAGGATCCGCAACCGGATCCCGTCTTCTTGTTATTATAAGGGGATAGAATCTCTAGACAACAGCCAGGGGGAGTCATTGCCTAGGAGCAGCTTTCATCTGCGAATATAAAATAGCACATGACACACGTCAAAATACGGAAGTATTATGTGAAATCGTGTGATTTACGCCAAATGCTCCTTGATAAAGGAATAAACCCCATTCGCATCCAGCCCATACTCTTTCATCAAGTCGGACCAGCTTCCGCTCTCCGCAAAGCCCCTCATGCCAATGCGCATGATTTTTTTCGGGCAACGCTCTGTCGCAATCTCGCAAATCAATGACCCTAGGCCACCAATTACGCTATGCTCTTCCGCTGTGAAGATATTTTCATGCGTTGAGAGAATCGCCTCGATGCCATCCTCATCGCAAGGCTTGATCGCGCAAATATCAACCACAGTAATATCGATTCCTTCCTGCGCCAGCATTTCAGCCGCCGCAAGCGTGTTCTGCACCATCAAGCCCGTGCAGAACACCGCTGTCTTTTGCCCCTTGCGGATGACATTCGCCTTGGTCACATCGATCTTTGTGTTTTCATCGAAAACATCCTCGACCGCCGATCTTCCCAGGCGAATATAGCATGGATTCATCGTTGCAGCAACATAATCAACAACCGCCTTGGTTTCATATTGGTCACATGGCGCATACACCTCAAAACCCGTGATAGCGCGCATAATCGCGATATCTTCGGTCGCCTGATGCGTGACACCATCCTCGCCAACCGCGATGCCAGCATGCGAGCCGGCGATCTTTACGTTGAGATGCGGATAGGCCACGCTGTTTCTCACCTGTTCCCACACCCTTCCCGTGCAGAACATCGCAAACGAAGACGCAAACGGTACATACCCGCTCGCTGCCAAACCCGCCGCGACACCAATCATATTCGCCTCGGCAATGCCCATGTCGAAAAACCTCTCCGGAGCAACCTTGCCTGCCCTTGCGGAATTCGTCGACCCCGCCAAATCCGCGTCAAGAACGACAATCTTCTTGTTTTCCTGAATGAGCTTTGCAAGCTCTTCGCCATATGCAACCCTAGTAGCCTTGCCCATCTTACATTTCCTCCAGATCCTTGAGCGCCCTTGCGATCAACTCGCCAGAAGGCGCCTTGCCATGCCATTCCGCTTCGTTCTCCATGAAAGACACGCCTTTGCCCTTGATGGTCTTGGCGATGATACACGTTGGCTTTAGCTTTGTTGCCCTTGCTTCATCAAGAGCCGCCTTGATCGCATCGAAATCATGCCCATCGATGCTAACAGTATGCCAGCCAAACGCCTGCATCTTTACATCAAATGGCGCAGGGGAAATAACACTTTCCGTTGTCCCATCGATCTGCAGGCCATTCTCATCTATGATCATGCACAAATTATCGCAATGATAATGCGCTGCCGCCATCGCCGCTTCCCAAATCTGGCCTTCCTCACATTCACCATCGCCACAGATACAATAGATACGATGATCATTGCCTGACAGCTTATTCGCCAAACTCATGCCGACAGCAGCCGAAAAACCCTGTCCAAGCGATCCCGTGCTCATGTCGATTCCATCCATCGAATTCATGTCCGGATGCCCCTGCAAACGAGTGTGAAGCTTTCTAAACGACAACAATTCACTTTCGTCAAGGATGCCCTTCTCAGCCAACACGGCATACAATGCCGGTGACGCATGCCCCTTTGACAACACAAGCCTGTCGCGATCAATGGAACCAGCATTATCAACTGTGATATCCATTTCCTCGAAATACAACACGGCAAGGATTTCCGCAAGGTCAAGCGATCCTCCTGGATGACCAGATTGTGCATTTGATACTTGTTTGATTACATTGATTCGGATTCTCTTCGCTATCTGACGAAGCTTTTCTTTGTCCATAGGTATCCTCCTGCCTAAGCGCCCATATTATACACGAATAAAAAACGATGTCACGCCAAATTGTCAATGTATGCGTTTTCAGTTCAATATTTCTTTCAATCCACTTATTTTTCCGATGATTTCAATATCCGCAAGACATCTTCTTTCATTTATGTTGCATACCCATACCGGACGAAGCCCCGCCCTCTTTGCGCCAAGCACATCACGATAAAAATTATCCCCGACATAGAGCGTTTCCTGCGGCGCTACCCCTATCTTTTTGCACGCTTCCAAGAACAAACGGGAATCAGGCTTGCTGATGCCATAGTCACCCGAAACAAACACCCTGTCATTGCCAAAGAACCTCGACAATCCAGATTTCTCCAGTTTTTTGCGCTGCCCAATAGAAGGACCATTTGTC
Source organism: uncultured Erysipelotrichaceae bacterium (assembly GCA_900315225.1). Classification (GTDB taxonomy): domain Bacteria; phylum Bacillota_I; class Bacilli_A; order Erysipelotrichales; family Erysipelotrichaceae; genus Bulleidia. Next base: position 18,817 of record OMYM01000046.1, read on the forward strand.
AAAAGACCCAAGACATACGATTTCTCAAGATATGCCAGCGTATCATACGAATCCTCAAATGCCACGCAAAACTCCCAAAGACGCTCATCCCAATGCCCATTGAAATCCGCAAAAGGCAAGACAATCCCATATGTCTCCTTAAGCATCCGCTTGACATACTCCTTGTTCACATCTCCCCGCTGATCCCAAAGCATGCAACTTTGCACAACCGACTCCAGCAACAACGGATCGTCAATGCTTGCATTCTCAACAATGATTTGCCTATAGCAATCATACGCATACCTATCCCGATTCCCTAATGTATCGTCAAAATCAAACAAAACAGCCTTTATTTTATTCTCCATCTTCCCTCCTACTACGAAAAAAGAACTCCTAAGAGTTCTTGTTGATCGATCTACTTAAGACCCTTGTAGAGTCTGATGAACTTCTCGGCGAGAATTCCAAAAGCCTCTGCGCTCATCAACTGGTCCTCAGCATGCGTGAGCAACAGGTTCATTTCAATCTTTTCGCCATTCGCCATCTTGACAAGCAATTCCTGGTGAGCGGAATGACCGCCATTGAAAGCCTCCTGCCCTTCCTTGACGAGCTTTTCAGCCTCTTCGAAATTACCCTCGGCAGCCTCATCAATAGCGCCAATATAGCTGGAACGTGCCGTTCCTACAGAAGCAATAATGTTAAAAGCAACGAGTTCAAGTCCATCCATAATATTTATATCTCCTTGTATTCATCAAAATCATTTCCAACCCAACAGCCGCCAAACGCAAGTTCAACGCGTGCAATTGGGCATACTTAAGACTATGCCATCCATCAGCCAGCGATGAGAACATATCTTTCGAAACCGCGGCTTCCCTTGCCATATGACACAGGAAGCCGCGCTTAGAATCCTTGATCTATCAAGCCGTCTTCAGCCAATTATTGCTAAAAAACATCAGCCAGAAACGATCAAACAGCCATTGCCATGCTTCTAATGGCAAATGCTGGAAATCAGAATGCTTATTGGTCACCCATCAACTTCATGGCGATTGCCAAAGCGCCCTTGCCATCCATCAATCCATATGTACGCATATCGATTGAGTCAATTGGCTTGGAAGGGAACTCAGACTTAACCTTGTTCAATGCAAAGCGAACCTGAGGTCCGATCAGAATGCAGTCAGCATCCTTGCCCTTCTCAGAGAGCTCGTTCAGCGAGTATGCAGCAATGGAATAGTCCTTGCCAAGAGCGGCAGCAGCTTCCTTCATCTTGTTGACCAGCAATGATGTGGACATACCTGCGGAGCAGAATAATACGATGTTCTTCATGGTTTTACCTCTTTCTTTCATGATCCTTTGATCTGTTTCAATTCTACAACTAAAGCGCTTACAATGCAATTACTTTTGTCTGATGTTTGAAAATTTTCTCTGTAAAACATGAGATAGACAGCGAATCATCCTTGCGGATAATAAAATTCTTCCATGGACATGCCGCTTTCATAGAGCTTTTTTGCTTCTTCAACGCCAACATAGCGAAAATTCCAAGGTGAATATTGAATGCCTGTCCAAGACTCCGAATTCATTGGATTGCGCTCGATATAGCCATATTCATAGGAATGTGCCTGCAGCCACGCGTAGGCAGCAGTCCCTTTAAAGCAATTTCGCAACTCACACCCACGGTCTGCCGCGCCAAGATCCACCGAAAGCCCGATCTGATGTTCAGATGTTCCTGGATACGAATCAATCATGTTTGCCCGCTCACTTCCATATCTTGAAACATATTCGCGATAAAGGTTTTGTTGTTCTTGGTAAGACCTGTAGCCAGAAACCAAGTAAAGTTTAACGCCATCGTTTGCTGCGCCTTGGAACATCTGCTCAATAGCAGCTGCAGCCTCAACCCTTAGCTTTTGTGTATTCTGCTGGGAAACGCTGGGAACAACAAGATTTTCCGGCACATAATTAGGGTCGATGACATGATCTTTATTGACGATGCGCAAAAGGCTTGAATCCGAATAGACATCCGCATGCGAATGCTCTGGCTGATCAGTCGGTTCTGGTTCAGATACAGGTTCTTCCGTTGGCTCGGGTTCTGTTAACGGCTCTTCCGTTGGCTCTGGCTCCATCGTAGGCTCAAGCGCAGGCTCATCCTCAGAGGAAACCGCTGGAATAGGCGTAACATCCGTGATAGGCGAGCTTGACTCGACAAGCGAAGAGTCTAATCCTAGATCGCTTGCACTTGAAGAATTTGCTGTCACGCCATGTTTGCCGCTACGTGTTCCTACCCCGGTGATGATCATAAACAACAAAAGGAATGTAATCACCAAGCACAATCCTATGACAGTATAGATTTTATAGAGGATGCCCTTGTCAAATGAATTTCTCATATAGATATTATAAACCTAACACTGTATCTGTGAATCCCGAAAAAAGAAGTGCAATCATATAAAACAAAAAAAAGCATGCCTGCGCATGCGAGTGTACCAGGCCGGCAGCGTGCCTGCCTTGCCTTTCGGCTACGTCGGCCGCTGGGGCGCTTAACTTCCGTGTTCGGGATGGGAACGGGTGTGCCC
>OMYM01000336.1 GCA_900315225.1 uncultured Erysipelotrichaceae bacterium
CTACGAGCCAAGGAACTCCAATGTATTCTAGAACCACTGTTGTTTTGGGCAGGGTCATTGATCATCATGACAACCCTCCAGCAACAGATCTTTCACACTCTATACTTTTAAAATGCCGCAGTGCAACACTGCGGCATCCAATGAAGGATACGTCTAGATCATGCGTATTCCCCACGCTTATACCTGTCGATCAAATCAGCGAAGAAATCTGGCTCATACTGCCCATCTGCCGCTGTGTCAAGACGATGGATCTTTTCAATCAACGCCTTGTTTTCCTCGCTAGGCTTGTATTCCGCCGCAAGAAACGCATCAATGATATCGTTCATCAGAAAGACACCGCTGATCTTTCCGCCAAAGCCAATGACATTGGCGTTCAATTCTTCCTTGGCATAGATTGCCGTTGTCATGTCCCTGACCAGGGCAGAGCGAATCCCTGGCACTTTATTCACGGCATTGTTTATCCCTACGCCGGTTCCACACAGGCAAATGCCAATATCCGCCTGCTTTGAAGCGACAGCTTCGCCCACCAATTTCCCATAGATTGGATAATGGGTACGATAGTTGTCGTATGTGCCGACATCAATCACCTCATGTCCCAATTCCTTCAGATGATTGGATATGGCGATTTTCTCCATCGTCACGATATGGTCGCATCCAATCGCAATCCTCATGCCAAGTCCTCCAATTCTTTTCCCATCTTGTTCAACATATCCACCCGGACTTGATGACGTCCTCCATCATAGGAACCACCCGCAAAGCCTAGCACAATATTCTTCGCTAAAGCCTCGCCGACGATTTCCGACCCAATCGTGATAATCCGGGCGTTATTATGCGCACGCGTCATATAGGCGGTTCTTTCGTCCGATACCTCCGCAGCAATTACTCCCTTGATCCTAGAAGCAACCATAAAGGGACCAGCCCCATAGGCATCCACAACAACACCAAAGCGATCTTCCCCTTTCTTGACCTCGCGAACCACAGCAAGTGTTGCGTCCACAAAATCATATTCTCTTCCTTCCGTTGCGTCCACCACTTCATAAGCGTGTTCGCAAAGACAGTCTTTCACGATCTCTTTCAGTTTTTCTCCCTTGAGATCCGATCCAACAACAAATACCATCGTATTCCTCTCTTCCATCGAAAGCATGTAAATGCACTCAGGCAATGCCTGATGGGAAAGCAACAGTTTCTTTCCCCATGACAACTATAGTTTGATTCAAGCATGAAGTCAATTGCTATGTGTTCATCTTTGAATCCCCATTCAAAAAACATAACCGTGGCTAATCTGTGCTATAATACATGAGATAAGGAGTATGGAAAGATGAACAGAAAATTGGAGAGAAATCAATTAAAGAAGAATTTTCTACAGGAAATCATTATACGTTTAGACTTCCAAGGTGTTCTTCAGCCTGAAATGGAAAAGGTTTTACTCATCGCAAAGCCTTACCTTAAAGAGAAATCTTTCAAACGATACAACGAGATAGTCAATAACCAAACGATTGTTGAGGGAACTTCACCTAAAGATTTCTCTAGCCCCATTACCTATACCTTTATGGATGATAATTATGGTTTTGCTTTGGCTTTATCGACTACAAGCATTGTTATGAGCATACAATCAGAAGTATATTCACCGTTCGAGAATTATTCTGAAATCTTTTCATATATTGCATCTTTATATAATGAAGAAATTGATTTTTTTACTGTCAAAAGGTTTGGGCTTAGGAAGATTAACTATTGCTTTGTCAAAAGAGTATCCGATATTAACAAATACTTTGATTCAAAGTATTTTGACTTGGAAGAACCAATTTCTGGATTTGACATTGAAACCATCAATCGTACTTCTTCTCTTTCCTATGGCAAGAAGAACCTTAACCTTCGATATGCTGTTGAGAAAGGGAATCTAGACAAAGAACCATTTTATAAAGTTACTTTAGACTCTGACATTTATTCTGTCGATAAAGTCACAATCCATTCCATTATTGAGAATAAAGATGAAATGGCATCCATTAACGAAATGCTCTTCACTATTTATTGCGGCGCACTAACAGATCAAATGGCAGAGTTGTTGACAAGCGAAAATGATTTGCCTGAAGGTTTGGCTGGAGTAGAGAATAATGAGTAGAATAAATTACAAAGATTTTGTGCCAGTGAATGAAAAAGCAGAATTCACATGTACCGAAGCATTCAGAAGAACAGGCGATATATTCGACTTGGCGAATGCATTTCTAAACATTGATTCCATGACTCACAAAAAACTACAGAAACTTTGTTATTATGCAAAAGCGTGGTACCTGGCACTTTACGATAAGAATATTGTCGATGAGTCGTTTGAGGCATGGATCGATGGAGCTGTGCAGCCCTATCTCTATCATAAGTATAGGGCATATGGCTTCGGCTATATCCCAATGGTGTTTGACACTTCTGGAATTCCAGAAGAATTCTTGAGTTTTGCAAGAGAGGTATACGCATCATATGGACATCTGGATGGATATGACTTGGAGAAGTTGAATCATTCGGAAGAGCCATGGCTTAATGCACGAGGTGATCTTAAGCCATGGCAAAGTTGCGAATGCATTATTACCGAGGATGATATGAAATCATATTACAGGAGTTTGTTGTAGAAAATGAGAAATATACCAAAAGCAAAAATGCAAGAAACACCATCTATTCCAAAAACTTGGCCTCTCCATGTCACTGACAATGGAATTGTATTTTCTTTTGAAGCATTGGAAAGAACAGAATATTTCAATTTGGATGGAACATGTCAAAACTGGTCTTCCGATATGCTTGATATGTGTAAAGAAGTGTCAAAACTTACCGTAAAGCAACTAAGAAACGGAAGATTCTCAACTTTTAGATTTCACTCTCATGAAAATGCAAAGTGTCCTTCGCCTTTACCTGAAGGAATCGAACTCAAAGACATTTACCAGATGAGGATCAGTACGTCCAAAGGCGGAATACATGGTGTTTTAAGAGAAAATTGTTTCTATGTCATCTGGTTGGATCCACTACACAATATGTATCCTGATGATAAATTTGGCGGACTCAGAAAGGTAAAGGCACCAAGTACTTGTTGCAAAGATCGAGATAGCGAAATAGTGCGTCTGAAAAATGCCTTGGAGAAAGCTCAGGATGATATTAAGGATTACCAAGCAATCATTGAAGAATTGAATTAGAAATTTGA
>OMYM01000060.1 GCA_900315225.1 uncultured Erysipelotrichaceae bacterium
GCTGAGAAAGAACGATATCCCAATCATCATGGAGCTGAAGTACAACCACTCCGCGAAGAACGCACTGGAATGCATCCACAAGCGTGGGTACATTGCCCGTTTCAAAGGATTCAAACACATCCTGCTAGTGGGGATCAACTACAGCACTTCAACAAAGAAGCACACATGCCTCACGGAGCTGGTTGAGCAGTAACCCTTATTCCCATGCGCCACTCTTGCGGGAAAGACTATTCAAGAAATATTGTTAAAGAACAGGCACATGGGAAAAGACAGGTTAAGATCAAAGATGAGAATGCACGAAAAAACAACATATTGCGGTGAGAACTAACCTTGAGATCAATTCCTAGCCATGATATTCAAATTCACTTGGAGATCAGGTATAATCATTTAGCAAGGAGGCGGTATGGAAAACGAAATTTTGAGGAAGATCAAGCCATGCAGAAATGACAAGTATATTTTCGTCAGCTATTCGTCAAAGGACAAAGAAGTCGTCTATCGGGATGTATACGAACTCCAGCGGAGGGGGTGGAATGTTTGGCTCGATGAAAAGAACCTAGACAAGACGAAGAGTAGTTGGAGAAATGATGCCCTTGTGGCAATTGAGCAAGTCGCTTGCCGTCTTGGCTTGTTTTACGTGGGCGAAAACTCCCTGCGCAGCGAGAACTGCTACAAGGAGATCGAGCATATGTCTTCGATGGAGGTCAAGGAAACACATCTTGGGAAGTCAGTAGGATTCATTGCAGTAGAGGTAAATGATATTCAGGACATCAAAAACCTTGGCGAAACAATCATTGACGAACTGCCCTCAAGTGAAATTCCAATGGATATGCAAACTAAGCATTCTAAAATTGTACACAATTTTATTTATGGACCTTTCAAAGGAAACAATGATCGCATCCGAATAAAGCCACTATCGTTTTATCCTGACAGCGAAGATTATTACAAACAATTTGAAGAACAGTTCGAGAAGGCAGGCATAAAGAAAACAGACGGGAATCATTATGGTAGGGTGAAGATCTTTCGGGATGCTAAGGATTCAATATATCGTGCAAAGACAGAAACGGAGTATATAAAAGCAGAAGAACCATTTGCTGAATTCATTGCCACATTCGCCAATGATGCACTTGATGAAAACGCTGAAGAAGAGATTGACCTTGACGATGAACTTCAAGAAGCAGAAAGACTTAAAGAACAATGCCAGGAAAAAGCTACTGACGCACGCAAGGCTTCTACAAATGCCGAAGAAATTGGCGGAATGGAAGAGAATACTTTGCAAAATGAGTTCATTGAGGTATCCTACAGCTCCCCTAGTGAAGCGAATGATTCACCAACAACCAAAGAAGTTCTCAAGTCAGTTCCTTCAAAGCGTTTAGAAAGTATTATTGAAATCTTCATCAGCATAAGCGGCAAAAAGCTTAAAAAGAGTCATGCTTTTACTGTCAGAGTTCAAAAACCGACAACTGTCATCCTTACATTAATTGTCATTTGTGGTATGTTACTTGCCTTAGCGGTAAATAGCCGAAAATTATCCTATCCTTTTTTGTGGGAAAGTTCAACGAAAAATGATTACTTCAACAAAAAACGTACAGCGAGCATAACCACTAGACCCCCAAGCAATGGTTCAGGCAGAGGTTTTATTTTGGATTTTGATTTGCCATATTATATTGAAGGCTTATATTATGGAAATGAGTTTTCAATTTACGACTCAATAAGAAGGGAAAAGATTTCCTCAATAACCTTCTTGGACTCTAACTCCATAGAATCAAATGAGCTAAAAAATGAAGGAGTGAGACTTGTTGGGAACAACACATTTATATGGTATAAAAAAGCCGAGAATGATCTATACGATTTGTTTGTCGCATCCGATGCTCCTTTTGTCATGCCAGAAGATTGTTCATATTATTTTGCAGGGTATGCCAATATGAGAAGCTTAAAAGGAACTGTCAACACTTCACATGTGACAAACATGGGATCTATGTTTTATGGATGTGAAAAACTGGAGGAGTTGGATTTAGAAGGTTTCATTACTTCAAGTGTAACTGATATGAGCTTTATGTTTTATGGATGCGCTGGATTGGCTGAAATGAATATCCATAATTTTGACACTACAAATGTTACCAACATGAGAGCAATGTTCTACGGATGCGAAGACATATCTAAAATGAATTTCAACAGCTTCAATACTTCGAACGTAACAGACATGAGTTTCATGTTCTATGGCTGCACTGGTCTTTCTGATCTGAATCTTGACTCATTTAACACCACGAATGTAAATGATATGAGTTGTATGTTTTGCGGATGTACAGGGTTATCCAGCTTGGAACTTGATGCCTTAGAAACCTCGAATGTGACTGAAATGAGTGGAATGTTCTATAAATGCACAAGCTTGACTAAGCTGGATTTAAGCGGCTTTAATACATTGAATGCCACTAATATAGAGGGAATGTTTGGCGGTTGTATGGAACTTTCCGATTTGGTTCTTGGAAGGTTTGACACAAGCAGTGTCACTACAATGTCGGCGTTATTTCTGGATTGCGTGGGATTGACTGAAATTGAAGCAGTGATATTGAATACATCGAAAGTAACTGATATGAGTCGTATGTTTTCTGGATGCTCCCATTTGCAAAGCCTTGATGTTAATGGATTTAATACTTCAAATGTATCGGATATGAGTTATATGTTTTCTGGATGCAAGGAATTAGAAAAAATTGATGTGACAGATTTCAACACCGATAATGTAACCAGCATGGAAGGCATGTTTTATGATTGCCAAATGATAGAGACAGTTGACGCAAGTGCTTTTGAAACCGAAAATGTGATAAACATGAGCCATATGTTTGAAAATTGTGAAAAAATGAAAAATGCATATGTCGGAAAATTCGACACGCGTCATGTCACAGATATGAGCTATATGTTCAATGGTTGCAAAAACTTGGAATTCTTTAATATCACACTACCATCAAAAACAAAGTTCCAAAATGACGGACAATACTCTCTTAATTTAGAAAACGCTGGTTATTATTGGGATACACAAAATGTAGAGGACTTTAGCAGCATGTTCAAAGATTGTGAATCCCTGAATATACTTGCAGTCTCTTTTAACACTACGAGTACAAAAAATATGTCAGGAATGTTCCAGGGATGTAAATCTCTTGAATCCCTAGATGTCAGTAGCTTTGATACATCAAACGTGACAGACATGGCTGCAATGTTTGAAGGCTGTGATTCCTTGAAAGAATTGGATATAAGCAACTTTGATACATCAAATGTAAAGTATTTCAATAACTTCATGCCCAATGAGTTGAATCCTAATTGGCGCAATAGATTTGGTCAAAAGTGAATTGCCGCAGATTACCGTAAGCGAGAAAAAAGCATAAGGAAGTGGGAGATAGGTACTGGCAGGAACCAAGTGATATGGAAAAAAGTAACCTTTAATGTATGAGGGAATACCTATACCGACCACCAGACAATCCACGTTATCCAAGACAGTGATACCGTTCCAATCATAAACGATCAACTTGAGTATCCGTTTCTTGCTATAGATGTCTTAAAAGATGATCTCATTGTCTTCTTTGACTATGGCAAACGACCGATACGCTACCAAGTAAAACAGAATTAATCAAATGAATATAAAATTAGATATCTCAATGCATTTTGAATATGGAGGAAATATGCATAAGAAAATCAAGGTATTGCTAGCCTTATTGACGCTCACAACAACCCTTTCCCCTGTCAAGGCAGAGGAAACAAAGAATACCCGTAGTAGCCAAGAAGAAGATATACTTGTGCAGGGCTACATACAAAAACAGTTAGACGCAGCTTTGCTAGGCACAGGCAAACCAAAGTCAGGCGCAAAGCCAATGGTATTAAACCTTAACACCAAGCTTTGCACCGACTATTTGGCGCCATACATCGAGGATTGGGCGGCAGGAAGACGTACCAATACAACCGTTGTAATTCCGTTTGAAGCCTTGGGTATCTATGCGGATGGTTATGGAGCTACGCAAAACGAAGCAATCGAAAACGCATATTCCAACCTGGACATCGACACTGACCAGTTTTTCGATTTCCTTCTGTATGAACACCCCTATGAACTCTATTGGTTCGACAAGACCAATGGCATGAATGTTTCTGCCTTATTCGATGCTAAATACGACAATCCTGTCCATGTAACGCTTACTGGCTTAGAGATCGGTTTCTCCGTTGCCTATGAATACCGTTTGCATGCCTACGACATGTATACGCTTGATCCTGCCACGGGAAATAGGGTAAACCAGGCCATTGACAACGCTAAAAAAATCCATGAGGAAAACAAGAAGAAAAGTTGCTATGAACAGCTTGTTGCGTATCGCGACGCCATCTGTGAACTGACCAACTACAACAGCTACGTTGCGTTATTTGGCGACTATATCGATTACGGAAACCCCTGGCAAATCATCTGGGTATTCGATGGCGATCCTGAAACCACGGTTGTATGTGAAGGATACGCCAAGGCGTTCAAGTATCTTTGCGACTTAGCGGGATGGGATGTGGATATTGTGGATGGTGTGATGAGCACAAACGGTCACGCAGGCGACCACATGTGGAACATCGCCCATATGGACGATGGCAAGAACTACCTGGTGGATGTGACCAATTGTGACAAGGGATCGCCAGGATATCCCGATTTGTTGTTTCTCAAGGGATGCTATGCCAAGACAGAAGGATCGTATACATATCGCTGTGGAAAGGATGTTGTTACCTATGAATACGACAAGGATGTAGTAGACTACTATCTGTCGGAAAAGCTTGTCCTTTCTTCCACCGACTACAATCCTGCCTTGGCGATCAAGCCCCCGGTATTTGGCTTCTGTCTCATTAACGCCAAGTATTATTGGTTTGAAGACAGTGTCAAGCAAGGGGTGATTGGTGATCCCAAGAATATCTGGGACAAGCATTTTGGCATTGAGCGAGGCAGGGAGATCTATGATCCCAAAAGCGAGGGATGGTATTGGCTTGATGCCATCTTTGATGGCGCAAAGGCTGTGGGGAAAGAAGTTTGGATGCCATACATCTACCAAGAGGAAGACAACTGTTCCAATGACATCAAGTGGATTGTCTCACGAACTTCCGATGAGGGAATGTGCGACTATGTGTACCAATGCATGGTAAATAAATCCGGCAAATGGGTCAGGTATGACGAAAACGGAAAGATGTTGAAGGGATGGGTGACTATTTCGGGAAAACTGGCAGAGCTTTACCCTGAGCAAGCAGGAAACACCTATTACTACGACACCATCACTGGTCTTATGGCAAAGGGGTGGATCCGTATCAAAGGAAATAACTATCACTTCAACGAAATTACCGGCATACTGGAATAAAAGACGGCAATGAATTGCCGTCTTTGTTTACTCTTCGATGAATATCCCCGTTAACATTGGTACCTGGAATCTTTCGGTAAACAATTCGCATTTGCATAGCAAGGAATAGAAGATATGCAGCCCTTGCCCACATAGCGATTCATAATTCCCCTGCCCTTTCGATAGAATCACATCTGCTTGTTGGATTGCTTTCCTGGATCTTTCCGTTAACATTCCTAGCACAACGCCCGCTACCGATGAACCATTGGTAACTATATCCGCCCAACGGTCAATGCCACAATACAATGCATCTTCCATCGTTGCATCGTTGAGTACTTCGGATTCACGTACCATCACCGTCATGGAAAGCTGGGGATATCTTAGAGAAAGTTGTTCTAGAAACAGCTTGTCGAGGACAATTTCGCCGCAATTGTCCGCCACAAGCAGGAATCTTTTGGCGTTTTCACATTGCTTGGCAAACGAATGATATGTCTTTAGATCTTGTTCATTTAGCTTTACATTTTCTAGCATGTCCAATAACACATCGCCATCCACATGGTTCATTGCGCCAAAGTCAATATAGTTTCCGACCCTGGCATAGCCAATGGACAATGCCAGTGGGTCGGGCGAAGACTGGATCTTCTCTCGTATCTTTTGTTCTCTTGTTAAAACGAAATCGTTGTATGTGCGCTTTATGTCCCTGTAGGAATCAACCTTGCCAAAGTATTTGGCATATGCTTGGTTGAATAGATACACCAAGTATGGCGCGGTATCGTCTTCTTTCCTGTTTTCGATGATCTTCCTTGTTTCTTCAAGAAAGTCGGGATGTTGCGATCTTTTTTGTTGTTTGTCCCATAGACATGCGGCGCAATGCGCATTCACTCTCATGGCTAGCCTCCTTGTTCACTAGGCATTATATACTGGAACGATTGTTAATCGTCCCAGTACAATTCAATGCATTTGTCTTCTATTTTTACGCTGGCTGTGATAAAATAGACGCAAGAAAAACGAGTGTACTGATAGAAAGCGAGGTGTTTCAATTGACAAGCATGGAATTGATTGGCCTAGGGCTGTTGCTAGTGGGTTTGTTGCTGGCGGGCATCGAGATGACGATGCCTGGGTTTGGCATTGCCGGCGTCACGGCGGTTGTCTCCCTTTCCGCAGGCGTTATACTTAGCGCAAATTCAATCGGGCGTGGCATCATGATTGTCGCTGTCCTGGTTGCCATATTGGCTCTGATGTTGTTCGTTGTCATGCAGTGGCTCAAGAAACGGAAAGGGGCACCCTGGGTGTTGGAAGAGGACGTCAAGGGAGAAAGGAACTCTCTTGACCTAGTGGACCTGCGCTACCTTGTCGGCTCCAAGGGAACGGCATTGACGGATTTGCGTCCGGCAGGCAGAGGCAGGCTGGAAGGGGAAGACTATGACGTTTTGTCCGATGGCACGTATATCGCCAAGGGCAGCGCCATCTATGTTGCACAGATTCATGATCGTAAAATCATTGTAAAGGAGAGTGTGGAATGATTGGCAAGATTGTCGTATTGATCGTCTTATTGATGATCGTCATTGTGTTTCTTTGGGTTGTGCCGGTTGGCCTTTGGATTTCAGCGATTGCTTCGGGTGTGCCAGTGAGTGTCTTCAATCTTGTTGGCATGCGCTTAAGGCGCGTCAAGCCTTCGGTAATCGTCTTGTCTCTGATCAAGAGTACCAAGGCGGGTTTGAACTTGAAGGGAAATAATCTTGAAGCGCATTATCTTGCTGGAGGAAACGTTGACAAGGTTGTCAATGCGTTGATCGCTGCCGAAAGAGCCGGCATGGATTTGACCTTCGAACAAGCTTCCGCAATCGACTTGGCAGGCAGAGATGTATTTGAGGCAGTCAAGATGAGCGTTACGCCAAAGGTCATTGAGACAAGCATGATCTCTGCCGTTGCCAAGGATGGCATTGAATTGCTAGTCAAGGCCAGGATAACCGTTAGAACCGACATCGACAAGTTGATTGGTGGCGCAGGTGAAGCAACGGTGTTGGCAAGGGTTGGCGAAGGAATTGTCACAACCGTTGGCTCATCTGAATCGCATACCGCTGTTCTGGAAAACCCTGACGAGATCTCGAAAGTCGTTCTTGCCAAGGGGCTAGACTCTGGCACGGCGTATGAAATCATCTCCATCGATATCGCAGACATCGATATCGGCAGAAATATCGGTGCCAACCTGAGAAGCTTGCAGGCAGAAGCGGACAAGAAGATTGCCCAGGCAAAGGCCGAGGAAAGAAGAGCCATGGCCGTTGCGCTGGAACAGGAAATGAAAGCCGCTGTCATTGAAGCAGAGGCAGAAGTGCCACGTGCCATGGCAGATGCTTTGCGCAGTGGAAATCTTGGTGTCATGGACTATTATCGCCTACAGAACGTGCAGGCAGACACACAGATGAAGAAAGACATTGCCACAGGAGCTAATGCCTATGCCAAGGCAAAGGCGCCGCAAGAAACCTCCATTGGCACCATCAAGCAAGAATCTTAAAACATGTCAAGAAAGCGAATCGTTATCCGATTCGCTTTTTTCATCGCTTCATAGGCAAGCAGAAATGGCAACGAGAGCCAGATTAACCAGCATATTTCCTTCATTCACAAAAGTTCCAGAGAGACCAGGATCTACGAGATCAGCCATTTAAGAAAATGCGCTGGCGCGCGCCAAAATAGCTTTGTATTAAGCGTTTGAAACATATTACATTTCTATATTGTTGTATTTCGTACAATACATCATTTATGTTAAAATGTAATAGATTATTTAAGTTTCAAGAAAAATAAATTTCATTTTACTGGTTGAAATGGCCAGAATATCTGGTATAGTGTATGTGTTCCGAGTCCTTGCGTGGATTGGGACACAACCAAACAATCTTGCCTGTATTCACGGCTTTTGGGGATGAGTCGAGGTACGAGGCATGCGAAATATATATATACGTCCTTGCGCCGCTAGCATTCTTTGCTCAGGCGCAAGCTTACACCCATGGCGCACACGTATAGTGAAAGCACCAGGTTCTCTGACAACTAAACAAACATTTCCCATATTACTACAGGCAGCCATGGGTTGATTGCACGCAATTGCGCCGCTGAATACGGTTTCCTAGGGCTGTATTTGTGAAAGAAGCCAGCTCATGTGCATTACCATGGCTGCCTGCACACATATGGAAATCTTCGACCTTTTGGGCTTTTCACATAGCAACAAATCCAAGATATCTAGTTGATTCTGAGGAAGATATCGGTTGAAGAAAAACACTCTTGCACTATATTATAACATTATTCAACAGGAAAACGTAGTATAATAATCAAAGCAGAAAGGACGAACATACATATGAACTACAAAGATTTGCTGCAAACCCCGGCTTATGATTTCCTCCATAGGGAAAAGCGGCTTGGGGACAACATCATCCTGCTTGGATTAGGTGGCAGCCATGGGTATGGCACAAACATCGAGGGCAGCGACATTGACCTGAGA
>OMYM01000303.1 GCA_900315225.1 uncultured Erysipelotrichaceae bacterium
ACTTGCTGAAGGGAGGATGGGGAGAGTGGATCGAGGGAAAACAAGGGAAGCGCTCCGTATCTGGAGTCTTCCAGCTCCTTCTTGTATTCGCTCACAAAGAAGAAGTATTTGGTGGTATCGGTATATTCTTCTCTATTCCTGCTTGTCGAGTTTTCATTCATTTCTCTGTCCACCAGAATCACCCTTGTCTTGAATACACTGCTTGGATGGGTGTTTATGTGGTGGAGGAATTCCGATACTTTCTGGGAATGGGTGACAGCGTAATCGATGATTATCAATCTGTCGTTGGTTTGCTTTCTCTTGAGCCTTTCAAGGCGGTTGGTTCGTTTGTCTCCACTGTCAATGTGGTCTTCCAAGAAACATACGTCCCATTCTCTCTCATGCATCGTTTCCGCAAGTTCTAGACAAAGTCTGCTTTTTCCTGAACCTCCAGGTCCCACCAACATGCACCATGTCTTTCCGTCTTCGTTGTCCAGGAATCTCTGTAGGATCTTCATTTCCTTGTCTCTGCCAATCAGGGAGAGCAGATTTTTCCCATCGGGCATGTAGTTGTAGGTGTATTGTGTCGCTCTTTGCTCAGGCACGACAAAGACAGGATTGTACTTTGGGAAGAAGCTTTCTGGCTTTCCTTCCGTGCAGTCTCTGGAAGTCAGATCATACTTGGAAGCGAATGAGTTGACTTCATCTTGGATGCTCCTGCCGTTGTCCTCAAGGATCTGATGAAGATCCTCTACTTCCTCTAGGATCTTTTCCCCATACGTAGCATCGCTTATATTCTCCATGTCATCCTTGTAGATGACGCAGACGGGCTTGCCGTACTTCTTTGCCATCCTGATTTCTTTCAGGCAATAGGCGGAATCACCATAGTTCATTGTCAAAAACAAGATGAATGCAGAGGATCCTTCAATGCTCTGCTTGATCTCGTCGTCAAAGCGATCTCCAGCAATCAATTTTGCCTTGTCGAGCCATATAGCATGCTCTCTTGCAATAGACAAGATGTCATCGCGGATGAGTTTGTAGTCCGCATGCGCATAGCTGATGAATGCATAACGTTCTTTCATGTTTGTAACCTCGAAAATAAGTATAGCATATGCCATACCTTTGCGACAATGATTTTGTCATAAGTTGGCATGAAGGATCTTTGAAAATGCATTCATCATCTCACGGTTTGGAATGTAAACCTCTTTTGTCTCTGCGTCATACGTCAGGTAACCAAGATGAACCAACATGGTCAAAATATCATCCATGCAAGAAAAACGCGTGATATCATTCTGGAATGTACTTGTGTCTACAGTAATCCTAGCCCCTTCTATCATTTCAATGATCGATGTTCGCACTCCTAACATGTCTGTGTCAATGAAATCCCTCAAGGCATACAATGATCCTGTATTATCCCAATAGTCTTTAATATCTCCCATAGAAAATGCCATGGATATGGATTTTGGGTTATAGACATGAAATTTTGTAAATATTCTTTTGATTCCATCACTGCATAAGACCCCGTTTTTTGCCTTTTTGGAGGTGGTCATGAGATAGCCGTCATACCATGCCTTGTAGTCATCAATTTCTTCCTGATACCTATCGCAAAGCATCATAACGTCAGCTTCTGTGAAGCCCATGTAGGGAGCGAACACACCAGGATCAGCCATGGAATATTCAGTAAACATGTTCATGAAAGAATCATTGCTATACTTCTTGATGGGAAGAATGCCTGTCATGTAGGTAAGGGAAAGATAGTTCTTTCCCTTGAATAGACTGTTAAGCCAACCCATGTAATATACTTGACTCTCTTCATCATTCTCATATAATTCAAGAGGAGCATCCCATTCATCAACCACAAATATGAAGCTGTTTTCTTTTACTACTGAGTAATCTTGATTGTCTTTGTTACGAAGCGTTTCGTAGATTACACCGAAAGCATCAGAAAGATCTTTAAATCTTGATATGTCAACATTGGGGAAAGAACTTTGAAGGTCAAGGAAGATATGTTGCTTTAGATTATCAAGATATGTGTCAATGCTAACATTGGGATCCAAGTTATTTGACATGTTTAAGTATATGACATTGTATTTTCCAAGGTATTTGTTACAGATTTCTTGATTTTCACTGATTTTCAAGCCATTGAATTGAGAAAGTGTTGCACCATGCCTATAAAATCTAACAATCATCTTAGCATCTGTAGTCTTGCTAAAGCCTCTTGGACGTGATACACAAATATATTTATCTTTTGGTCTTGCCAGTGTGTTTGCGATGACTTCAAGCATTTCTGTATGATCGATAAATGTCTTATCATAAATCAGATTGTCAAAATCATCGGTTGCTGGATTCAAATACAATCCCATATTACCTCATATCTACTTCTTTCTCCTTCATCCTTGATTGCGTCAAAGCATGCTTTGAATTCTTCCGCAACGTTAGGATAGTGTGTCTCGATGTAATCAATATGTGCCAAGGATCTTGTTCTGTCATCCATCAATGGCCACATTTCAATGTCAACAAGCGGGAGGCTTTCTGCTGTGATGTGCAAGTATAATTTCCTTACGGTTCTGTATAGTCCCTTCATTCTCTTGGAGATATTGTTATCGTTCATGATCTGTTTGTATTCCATCGGTCGACCAATAGCAGACAATGTCTACAAGGCTTTGGCCAAAGAGTTCTCTTATTGTGGAGATGAATGCATCTACTACTCCTTGGCCATGGGATGACAAGGACACCTTGGGTAGAACAGAACCGGTCTGAGGCATGAAGTGTTGTAATTCTTTTTTCAAGGTTGACGCATGCTTTGGGAAGAACTGTAGCAGAGGGATGTAGTTTTCTTCACTATCATCATAAAAGAAACCATAATTCAAGGTGAATTTCAGGATATCCCACTTTCTTTTTAACATGGGTAGTATTTTTTTAGCATACCTTCCATCATCGCCATATTTCTCCATGATCGTTTCATAGATTTGCTTGCTTTTCGTTGGGTCCTTTCGTTCTAAGAATTCATAGTAATCGAGTAGGAAATCAAGGTCGCTGGCACCCATGTCATATGCCTTTTTTAGGGTGTTCTTGGCTTTCTTTTTGTATTCTCTTGCGACATAGCATCTTCCCAGTTCAGCAACGAAGAAGCGGTTTTCTGGGGCTTTCTTGACCAGTTTTTCCGCCAAGGCAATCGCTTTGACTGGGTTGGTTCTGTTCAAGGAGTTGTTCAATGGTAATTTTTGTTTCTACTGCTTCTTTGTTGTCTTCAAGGGAAAACAGCAATGTGTCTGCTGCTTGGGAAGCACTGAGTACCTCAAAACTTGCCATCATGTCTTACTCCTTCTACCACTTCATATTGCTATAGAACATATTCATGAAAGTATCAATCATATCATCATAGTCAAATCTACCATAGTCATAATCATCGTATTTCGAACGTTGTCTATCAAATATCTGTTTTAGTGATCTTTCTTCTTTCTTCAACTTCTTGCCTCCTTTGTGCAATAAGGCGAAGAAGCTCTCGTATTCAAAAGCGAAAGCTGGATAGCGCTTTTTAAGAATAATATAGTCATCCAATGATTCTTCGATATCTTCGATCATGCATAATTTCTTGTCTACGATCAAGAATAATCTATGTGCTTGGTCAAGATTTGGATTCTTTGTTGCTTCGTATAGTTTTTTGACTGCTGAGGATAGATCTGGATCAGCCATGATTTTCTTGTATTCGGGATCTGCCCAGAAGCCTACTTTGCGCAATGATTTGGGATCCATGTAGTTTTTGACAGAATCCACGAATTGGGATACAATTCTTTCGCCTTGGGTAGACAATGATGAATCGGCGATGAATTCTCCGATCATAGGCATCATTGGTTCTATCTCCTTAGCAAGGATTTTCCCATGCTTGGCATAGAACTCCAACAGATCAAGATACTCTTCTTCGGTATAGTGTCGTTGGCCAAAAAAGCCGGTATATCCCTGTTTCTTTAGCCAATTCAATCTGTTCCATTCATCTTTTGTCATAGGCATTAGATCCAGGGCATACTTGGGGTCATCCCCATATATCTCCATGGCTTTGTTCATGATGTCGCGTGGTCTCATGGAGTCGACCGAGGCTTCCTTGTTAACTTCATAGAACTCTTTGATGAAGTCCATGTCCACGGCACCCATGTTATATGCCTTGCGCATTGTTTCATATGCCTTGTTGTTGAATTTTCTGGCTCTATAGCAGCGGCCTAGTTCTGCAACGAAGAAGCGGTTGTTTGGATCGTTCTTTGACAGTTTTTCCGCTAGGGTGACGGCTTTGCCTGTGTTTTTGTTGCCACGGTATGCCTGGGTGAGTAAATACGCGTAATAGACGCAGTCTGGCCATCGTTTCATTGCTTTCTGGCATTCCGCAATAGCATACACCCATTCCTTCCTCGTGAGGTAGTCTTCAATGCGTTCTTTGGCTTGGACTGCCTCGGGGTTGTCTTCAAGCGAGAATTCTAGTGTATCTGCTTCCTTATGTCCCTTTGTCAGGCTTTCATATGCCTTGCGTATCTCCATGAATTTCTCGGGATCTGTCTCGGGGCGATATTTTCTAATCAACTTGCTGTAGGCTCTCTTGATCTCTGTCTTATCCGCATCTTGTTCGATGCCTAGTATTTCGTAGCTTGTCTTCATCTTCATTCCTCCCTGACCTGCATATAGTATAACAAGAATGTTTTCTCTTTTCCACTAAAAAAGCTACGGATGTATCCGTAGCTTCATTTTTTCACTTGATCAATGCACCAGTGATTTCGTCAAAGTGGTATTGCACGCCATCAATGACAATATATCCCTTTGCCATGGCTCCTGTCATTGTGTCGTAGTAGTATGTGTTGCCTACTTGTGATGGGTAGATTGTAGCGAGAGTTCCTTCGATGGTTACCCATCCCTTGATCATTGCGCCGTTTTCATCGTATCTCACCCATTTGCCGTATTTGTTTACCATGCATTGGTAGATGTAGTCTTCCATGCCTGCATCGGCCTTGTTTGCGTTTTCAAGCTTTTCTGCTTCTGTCATGGTGTCTTCGTTCTGGTAGATATAGGGGATCCAGACTTCTTTGCCATAGGCTGCTGCACCATTGTTTACCGCATCGAGCCAATACCATGCATCTGTATTTGGATCATAGATTTCACGACCTCTTTCCAGCTTATCGTATTTCGTGTCCCAGATGTTCTTTGGATCGCCATATACACCTTGTCTTGTTCCTTCTTCGTACCAGTACTTCATGCCTTTTTCTTCATAGAAGCCAAATATCGGGGTTCTTCCTGGCTGTCCTGGTTGACTAGGTTGTCCTGGTTGACCACCCTGTCCACCACCCTGCGTATTGGCGGTAGAAGTAGCCGTGGCTGCGCCATTGATGGACAGGGTGTATGTTGCTCCATTGGTCAAAGAAGATGCGCTGTAGAAGACGTATGAGGCTGTCCTAAGGGCAGTGGTGGATATGACTGTATTTCCATTAGCGTCAAGAATTGCGACTTTGTCTCCTTGCTTGATGTTAATGGCACTGTTGCCTGGTCCACCACCAGGGCCTCTATTGGTGCCTGCTTCCATGGACATTGGTCTCATGTTGTTGGAGAATCCACCAAATACCACATATGCCTGCGTGACGTTATTTGGGTTCTGTGCCATGCCAGACATTCCAATGCCTAGAATCTCACCACCCGTCAAGGAGAATGCGCCATCGCAATCAAATGGGGAATTGTCATTCTGACTGGAAGAGAACACCGTCATCTTTCCTCCAGAGATGTTCAATGCGCCATTGGAGTCAACGCCATCACCTGACGCATTGACATTGATTGTTCCACCATAGACATTCAATGAGAAAGAG
>OMYM01000353.1 GCA_900315225.1 uncultured Erysipelotrichaceae bacterium
ATTTTCTGGGCAGGTGAAACGCCTGAGTCGGCATGGCAGCATCAACGAACGTTTGTCCAGGATGTCCTTAGGTGTCGCTGGCGAAAGTGTCCCGGGGCGCTTTGCTCCGCTTGCCGTCAGTGCTGTCGTTGTAACGTCATTTGCCAGTTTTCGTCCATCCTTTTCTGCTTCGTTCCGCATCACAAGTCTAATTGATTTTTGATTCTTTTGTATCATTATAGCTTAGGCAAGAAAGTGAATCTCGCGAAAGCAAACAAAATGAAACTGACGAATACAATCGTTGACGTATTCAGGCAGGAGATCAAAGAAGCCAACATGTAAGGATGTATGGAATATTCCTTTATGAACATTTGGTTTGATCAGGTTAAATTTGCTCTTTCTATTGGTGGCTGTTTGTGGTAGAATCAATCATGTTAATGTTTGGGGGGTTTTATGCTGGAATACAAATGTAGGATATGCGGGGAAAAGATCAAGCCCGTAAGCGGAGTGGTTAAATGCACGCATTGTAACACAAGGCATGCTTTTCCCGTCCTAAACAATGAACAACTGGAAAAGCTGTATGCTTCCGCCATGAAGCATTACCTTAAGAATGAGTTTGATCAGGCATGTTCTATTTTTGAACTCATGATCAGCGAGGGCAACGCCGATGCGGCGGTATACTGGGATTTGGTTCTATGCAAGTATGGCATCCAGTATGTCTTTGAGCCAAAGAAGAACCAATATGTGCCGACTTTGTTCAAAAGAACGTTTGCTCCGATCTTTGAGGAAGAGAATTACAATGCGGCGATGGAGTGCGCCAGCGATGAACAGAAAATCCTGTTCACGCAAGAAGCGAATGTCATCAGGGACATCCAGACGGAAGCCGCATCTTTATCCAAAACAATCGAATGTGATGTCTTCATCAGCTACAAGCAGACAGGTGAAAACGGTGAACCAACCGTGGACTCCCAACGCGCAAGGGTATTGTATGAGGAATTGACGAAAGAAAGATACAAAGTGTTCTATGCCCCAGAGTCGCTGAAAGAGAAGGCAGGCTATTACGAGCCGATCATCTATTCGGCGCTCCACAAGGCAAAGTTCATGGTTGTCATTGGGACAAAACCAGAGTACTTCAATGCTCCATGGGTGAAGAACGAATGGAGCAGATACCTTCCCATTTGCCAAGAAGGCAAGGGAGTCTTGATTCCTGCTTATGAAAACATGAGGCCAGAGGACATTCCTCACGAGCTAAGGGCGGGTCAACAAGCGTTCCCCATTGATCCAGTTGAAAGCTTCACAAGCCGCGCAATTCGAACGATTAAGTCGGTGCAGGAAGAAGATGAGATTCCTCCTCTGTTGAAAGCCGCATTGGATGCCTTGATCATCGGAGAAAAAGATGAGGCAGAAGAATTGTGCAAAGGGGAACTGCAAAAGAAAAATCCGAACATTGGTATGGTGTATATGATTCGCCTGATGATAGCGATGAATGTCAAGACACCTGAGGAACTGGGAAAGTGCGAAAAGCCAATCAAGGGGCATAAATGCTATAAGATGTCATATCGTTCTGCAAACAAACGGTTAAAAAGGCAATTAGAAACTTACAACAAAGAGATTGAAGACAGAATCGAGAATGAGAAGAAAACCAAAACTTACAACGAAGCCATTCAATTGATGACCACAGCTAAAACGGAAGAAGAATTCCTTAAAGCTGCCGAGAAATTCAAGGAAGTCTTGGGATTTAAGGAAGCATCAAAGCTCCATGCGGAATGCTTGAAAAAAGCTGAAGAAAGCCGCAAAGAGCCAATCTACCAATCAGCAGTCATGTTAATGGGAAAGAATACCATTGAAGGCTATAATGAAGCCATCAAGGTGTTTAAGACCATTCCTGGATTTGAGGGTTCTCTTGGCAAATCGGAAGATTGCATTGAGAACTGTGAAAAGGCGATAGCACAGCTGAAGGCAGACACCTATGCAAAGGCAAGGAGCGAACTTCTGGTCGCAACCACCAGCAAGCAATACGAATCTGCTTCTACTCTTCTGGAAGCGATCAAGGAATATGAGGATGCGGAATACCTTGCTAGGTATAGTCGAAAGGTCGCTAATGAAACAAGTCGATTTGAAGCGCTGGTTGACATGATAGACAACATGTACAGAGGCAATGTGGAGGGATACGATGCGGCGGTAAAACGATTAGAGACAGTCGTGCAATGGAGTGGTCCTGAGCCAGTGGCATTATTCCGAGAATGGACTCTTGGACAAAGGAAAAAGAAACAACCCAAGAAAGGCGATGTGGTAAAATTTGGTAGTTATTGGCAAGATTCCGAAGGCAAGACAAAGAATTCGATTGAGTGGATTGTACTGGCTCAAGAAGCAGATGGAACATTATTGTTAATCAGTAGATATGCCCTTGACGGTAAGCCATACAACACAGAGAAAAAGCCAATCACATGGGAGGGATGCAGTCTGAGGCAATGGCTGAACAGTGATTTCTTGAATACTGCTTTTACGGAAGAGGAAAAGGGGATGATTCGAGTTACACAATTGAAGAACGAGGACAATCCTGAATATGGAACGAAAGGCGGGAGTGCCACAAAGGACAGGGTGTTCCTGCTGAGCATAGAGGAAGCACAGAGGTATTTCCCGAACAATGAAGCAAGGCAATGCATACCTACGCCATACGC
>OMYM01000337.1 GCA_900315225.1 uncultured Erysipelotrichaceae bacterium
GCTCGTTGCTATAGAAATCTGGGGTATTACTTCATTGAGATGAAGATGTGGGATGTTGCTTCAGCATGTTATCTTTTGAGCATGCAGCATGAACAATCCAAGCAAGCGCAATCTGAGCTATATTACATTCAATCCATCACCAACACCACCATTCCCCAGTTCACGGAAGAACAAATGGAGGAATATGGGGACAGGTTTGGTTTTCCCATTGGTCCAGACAATACGCTCCTTGAATTAGCCGTAGGATATGGCGTGCATTGCGTTGAAAGAGGGGAACGGGAAGGCGCAAGGTATTGTCTGCAGATTGCCTATGACCTTACAAAGTCAGAGTATATCAAGCAATATCTTGATGAACTCGCAAAGCCACAAGCATAGAAAAAGCCTGACATACGTCAGGCTTTTGAAGTATATACTTATTCGAAGCCTTTCATGACTGTCGCAACGATATGTCTTGCGGTAAGTCCATATTCATCCAACAGTACACTGGCTGAGCCAGAATGACCAAATACATCTTGGATTCCCATTCGGAACACCT
Organism: uncultured Erysipelotrichaceae bacterium; assembly: GCA_900315225.1. Taxonomy (GTDB): domain Bacteria; phylum Bacillota_I; class Bacilli_A; order Erysipelotrichales; family Erysipelotrichaceae; genus Bulleidia. The sequence goes on from OMYM01000337.1 coordinate 536, forward strand.
TTGTAGGGTGCTTCTCACATACAACAGAGCATACGGCTTCGCCCAATCCGCCAATGACGGTGTGTTCTTCCACAGTGACGATAAAGCGACATTCTTTGGCTGCCGAAATAACTGCTTCTTCATCTATTGGCTTGATTGTGGGCATGTTCAAGACTCTGGCACGGATGTGGTCAATCGCAAGAAGACGACCTGCCTCGATTGCTTCGGGAACCATGATTCCTGTCGCAATGATACATACGTCATTACCCTCCTGAAGGCGTTCGGCTTTTCCGTAGTTGAACACGTAGTCTTTGTTGTGGAACACAGGGGATGCGGCACGGGAGAATCGCATGTATACCGGTCCTTCGTATTCATACGCCCATTTGACAATTTGCCTTGCTTCGATATCATCGCTAGGGCATAGCACACTCATGCCAGGGATTGACCGCATGAGAGCAAAGTCTTCACAGCATTGGTGTGATGCTCCGTCTTCTCCCACGGATATTCCGCCATGGGTAGCGCCAATCTTCACATTCAAATGGGGATATCCGATGGTGTTGCGGATCATCTCATAGGCTCTGCCTGCCGCAAACATTGCAAAGGTTGAAGCGAAGGGAACAATTCCCATGGTGCTAAGACCTGCAGCGACATCGATCATATTGCATTCGGCCACACCACACTCGATGTGTCTGTCAGGAAATGCATCTCGGAAGAGTTCTGTCTTTGTTGCGTTTGCTAGATCTGCGTCTAGTACAAATACATCTTGGTGTTCTTGGCCAAGTTCAAGCAATGCCTTGCCATAGCTTGCTCTGGTCGCAATCTTGTTTTCGCTCATAATACCTCCAATGCCTTGCGGTGGGCATTTAGTTCTGCCATGGCAATCTCAAATTGTGCATCATTCGGTGCCTTGCCATGCCAGCCAGCCATTTCCTCCATGTAGGCAACGCCTTTCCCTTTCAGGGTGCGACACAGCATGGCAAATGGTTTGCCTGTTCCTTGGTTCTTCAGGAAGCTTTCAAAGCCTCTTTCGAGGTCATCGAAATCATGTCCATCAATGGAAGCGACAGTGCAGCCAAACGAAGCAAACTTATCCACCAATGGTTCTGTAGGCATGACATCCTCGGTCTTCCCATCAATTTGAAGTCCGTTCACATCCACAATGACACACAGGTTGTCAAGCTTGTACTTGTTCGCAAACATCAATGCCTCCCAAATGATCCCTTCCGCCAATTCGCCATCGCCACAAAGGGCGTAAACATTGACAGACGGACACATGTGTTTGGCTCCCTTGGCCATGCCCACAGCTGCGCTGAGGCCTTGTCCAAGAGAACCCGTGGACATATCAATGCCAGGGGTCATGTTCATGTTTGGGTGTCCTTGCAGGATAGATCCTGACTTGCGCAATGTCAGCAATTCCTCTTCCGCAAAGAATCCTTTCATCGCTAATGCAGCATAGACGGCTGGGCAACCATGTCCCTTGGAAAGGACAAAACGATCACGCAACGGCCATTTTGGATCTTTTGGGTCGATCCGCATCTGCTTGAAATACAGGTAGGCGATGATATCCGCAGAAGACAGGCTTCCCCCAGGATGACCGCTTTTCGCAGCATGCGTGGATGCCATGATTCCTTTGCGGATATCTACCGCTGCCAACTTCAGTTGTTTCTTCTCCTCATTATTCATATGTTTTCCTTTCCAGCTTTACGCGGGAATCTTTCTTGTTTCTATTATACAGATTAATTCAACACATGGCAAACGAAGAGAAGAAATCTTCTATAAAATTACTGTATTTCCTTGATCCACGCTGCAATGTCATCCATGACAACGCCTGGAATATGGCGTTCCACGCCATATTCCTTCGAGGCTCGCGTAATGTCATCGCTAATTGCTTCCACAAAGCAATGGTTCAAGTCAGGGTACAGTTTGAATGTCACGTTTTCATGTCCTTCCAGCATCTTCTGGTATGATGCATAATCTTTATCCATCTTTACCTGGAAATCTTTGGCTCCCTGCAAAAGAAGCAGTGGCTTTTGAAGATCCTCTAGATATGCACTGACGGGATATTCATTCATTTCCTTCCAATAATAGAGAGTTGTTCCTCCACCAAACTTGATTTTCTTTGCGTCTTCTGGGGATAAGTTTGGAAGCTTGTTAAAAAGATCGCGGTACTTGTGTAGCTGTTTCTCTAAAATCCATTTAGCAATGAAACGTTGCTTGGATATCATTTCTTCTACTTGCCCTATCAAGATTTCGTCAAGATTCCTTGGAGAACCCGCCATGATAATGATGCCGGCATAGTTTCCTCCCTCATTGTCAATGCGTGGGGCTAGCATGCCTCCCATGCTGTGACCAATGATAAACACCTTGTTCTTATCGATTCTTGGGTCTTTCTTCAGGATTGAAGTAGCTTCCACGGCATCCTCAATCGTCTCTTTACGCACATCAATGATGCCATCCTTAAGCATTTTACGCGCATGGACAAAGGATCGTTTGTCATAGCGCAAGGAGGCAATGCCTCTTTGTGCCAATCCTTGCGCTATGTCCTTGAATGGGGTCAGCTTCATGACTTTCTCGTCTTTGTTGGATGAACCCGATCCATGCACAAGCACGACACCTGCCACAGGTTTATCCATTTCAGGCAGTGTCAAGATTCCTTCCAAGGGATATGCTCCCCCTTGATTTACTACAATTCTTTCTTCATGCATATTATTTCAACTCCTCATATATTCTTTCCGTTTGATTGGCATCCTTTGTTCCAATCATGTATATCTTCTTTGTTGTCTTGATTACGATGTATGGTGGACACGTAGGGTCACACACAAGTGTCATTGCGCCATATTGGCTTGAAGAGAATTTTCCCTTTAATAACGTTGGCAAGCCTGTTCCCATTTCCCTTTGTAGGTTTTCTGGCAATTCATCCAACAAGATGACTTCCTGAATGTCCTCCATGTCAATCTTATAGGAAGACATCCCGTTGCTAGCGATAAGTGTCTGTTCCTTTATCTCTACGTTAATTGCGCTGGTTCCCATGGCATCAAACCATACGCCCATAAATGGGAGGAAGGCCAGTACTGCCACAGCAAAGAATCCCATTATCTTTCCTGGAACTGTCGCTAGGTTGATCGAGGAATTCACCCCAACACGTTGATTGATTAAAAATCTTGTATCATTCGGATTGTAGTATATGATTCCTCCGATCCAGTATTCATCGTCATCCACATACCATTCACCGCCACTGCCTTTTGTTAATGTTTCCTGCATGCGGCGAGTGGTCATCTCAATGCGTAGGGCAAAAACACAAACAGCCAGTGTGACAATCATAAAGAGACCAATGGAAAGAGGCATGCTCTTGCGACCTAGATATTGGGCAATACAATACCCAGCCATGCAATACGCTGTCATCAGCCAAACCTTTCCCCAGTTATAGCGTCGTACACTTGTCAAGGCTTTTGTCAATTCACTATCCGCATCCACCATTTCTGCCTTATTGCGGTAGAGATACCGATACCCTAGCCAACACATACCACACATGATCGCATACAATAGCGACAATTGCCAGAAATCCCTTTTATCCAATAAAGGTACCAAACATAACAGTACCGCAGGCACAAACAGCCATGGAGACAACCATTTCCTGTAGGATATGGCAGATGTGTCAACTGACACAGCAGCCTTCGGCTTTATCCAGCCACGTTGTTGCTTGATTTGCTTTAAACGCATATGCGCCCTAAAATACGGTACATATGGTCCTACAATGCATATCATTATCCATATCCCCCAAAGCGTCATCATCACGCTGATACCACCCACAAACATGAACACAACGCCAAGTATGACTATTGCCAGACAAACGATCCAGCTTTCTTTTGTGAAGACAGCAAGTATCTTCTTAACTTCTTCATCTTCATGCGCTTCCTGTGGCAAGGTCACCCCAAGGCAAATATTCTTCTTGAACTTTGCTTCATTGACGATCAAGTACGTCATCAAAGGTGCCAACCATATCACGCTTCCCCATAATGTCCACTTCATTTGTCATTTCCCCCTTCATCGTAAAGCTCTTCACACAATGCGAGAATATCCTCCTTGCGCATTCCTGATAGACGCAATTGGGATATATACAGTTTCAATGCTTCACGGGTTTCTTTCCCCGCAGGGACAATCTCCTTGCCCGCAATGGTTGCTCCATTGCGCCTGTCTGTCACAATATACCCCTCTTGCTTAAGCAACTGGTAGGCCTTAGAAACAGTCATCATGTTTATACCAGATTCTTCAGCCAAGACACGTATCGTTGGAAGTTTCTCTCCCGGCTTCAGTTTTCCCTCGGCGATTCCAACAATCACCTGGTTTCTAATCTGCATGTAGATTGGGACCGGGCTGGAAAAGTCAAATGTCATTAACATAAGCTTTGCCCTCCTTGCATTATCTAGTTTAATGCAAAGTGTGCAATCTGTCAAGGACTTTTCCTTGGAAAAGGTGCTGATAGGAAGAAATTTTTTGCTATAATGAAAAATACGCTATATTTCAAGCGCATAGATCTCTTGAACGCTAAAATAGCACCCATGGTCTATCATAGGTGCTACTACTTCATCTCTCGTGAAAAATGAGAAATTGGCTCTATTATGCAAAATCCGTTTTTATTCCCTTTGCATTGATTGTCAAATTGTTCTTGGTATTATTATCCGAATGTTTTTCGAACCCAGAAATAAACCGCCAATATTGCAATAATTACAAGAATCGGAATTAATGCACTGATTAATGCAAGAGCAACCGTTACGCCATAAACGATTGCTTCTATGATCTTTATAACAATATATATCAATAAACCAATAGGGAGGAAAGCACCGAATCCTACAAGCATGCCCAGCCATCCACAAACAATTGAATGCAACCGTATTTGCCGGTTTTGATTTGAATATAAGAAGTAATTAGTGGCGCAAACACCTACGACAACAAAAGACGGAATTGCAATGTCAAGCACTGTTTGTCGAAATCCAAATAAGCCAAGAGATGTAATTGGTCGCCATAGCAACATGGTTGTGAAAAGGCCAAGACATATCGTAGAAACATATAGAACAATCATTTGAATCACTCGATTGTCAGATTTGTTATTGATATGGGTTATGGTCTCCAACTTTCGATCTGCGATTTCACGGATATCATCTTCATTCGTAAAATTATCGTCAAAATCAGAATTTTCCATATTCATTATCTTGTCCTTGTATGCATCTATGTTCACAAGAAATGATCCAAGCCAATCCATTTTATATTTCACGTATTCCTGCGCGGTGAACAGTTTGTTGAGGCTAGGTTCCATTTCTTTCATAGCCAAATACTGATTTAGAAAATAACCCGTACAGCTAATCCATGTTGAGATAACGACGATGATCCTCGTGTCTTCATTTACACCAAAATCTCCCCAAAAAAGAAAAACCGTTGTCAATCCACTCAAAACAATCCCTATGATGGCTTCCGCCATATACACATTAACTTTTCTTCTGGTGTTCCCATTTAATTTTTTTTCGAGATATTCTTGCTTTGTCGCAAGATCAGATATCAATTGATTGATTTCATTTCTTGCTTCAGCGATATATTTTTCCATTCATTCCCCTTTCCAGATCATATGCTTTCTCGTTTAGTGCAACCGTTCAAAAAAGCCCATCGGAACCTGTATTCCCAAAAATTCTTTGCAAAAAAGACCTTTTAAACTAACACTTTTTATCGTCTTTCCCTTGTGTATGCCAGCTTTGACGAGAAACGGATTGTTTTGGATGGAATTTCTCAACTTGTCGATATCTTTGCTTCTTTCGCATAGGTCTTGGTAGATACTACCAAGAGGCTTTTCCAGATATTCCTCTATTTGCGGTTGATTGCAAATTTGTTTGATGAGTTCTTCCTCTTGTGAAGCAGTGCGCCGCCTTACCCTGTAGCAACCTGCGTTGGCTAGCTCTCGAACATAGTCAACATATGCATATGGACCAAAATACAGGTATTTTTTCCTCACAAAACGCTTACCTTCAATGTTCGCAATCATTTCCATGAAACGAAAGATGATTTCAGCATTTGTGAGGTCTTCGGAATGATTGGCTTTAAGGTTGCTGCGAAGATAACTAACGGCTTGCTCATGACCAAGGCTACACAGAAAACCCATTGTTGGCTCATAATATTCTGGTGTTCTCCCACACAGGATATCCAATGTCCCGTTTTCACCATAAAACATATAACCAGAAAATAATGCCGCCGAAATGAAGGACGATGTATCTGTCGTTTGCTCTCCATTAAATGAGAATGCTTTGTTTCCACCAAAGGAGAAAACAAACCAATTTCTGGCAGTTTCAGGATATTTAGCTGCCAGTTTTTCTATTCTCTGTACCATTTCTATGTTTCTATTATCATCGACAGTTAGGTTTTCGGCTGTCCTAAGCCAATCAGATACGACCCCTTCCAGCAAGCACCCCATCAAAAACTCCTGGTTACTTTGATCACGCATCGCCTGACCAAGCTCTTGAAGACTTTGATAAACATGGTCTTTCCAAGAAAGCCCGCCAGAAGGATACAATTTCCTAAGGAAGTAATATAAGCCAAGATCACTCTTTTTACTGTAGTTTTCCTTGATGTCTGCTGCTTTAGAAGCTAACTCCTGATTGCCGATCTTGCGGAAATGATCCTCGATCAACCCTCGAAACAAATGTTTTATCGCTTTTTCCCAATCGTTGGAAAATGCTTGAAACATAGAATATGCATCTGTGAGTTGCTCATTGTTGAATTTATATGGTATGGTCCAACGACCATTTTCAACAGGATTTGCAAAATGAACTCTGTAGTCTTGGTTTTTCAGCCATTCATTAACATCCTCATACCCAAAACGTAGCTCAGCATCATATTGATACAAACCATTGATTAGATTTTGAAATTGTTCTTTCTTTTCATCTTCTCTTTCTGGAGGTAGAGGTATGGTACTCTTCAAACTAAATGGTACATAATCTATCCCCTCATAAACATATTCACCCACAAATAACGAAGCCAATGTAACGCCAAAAGCATAATAGTCTATTGGTGGCAGCAGATAAAATTGACCCCTGTCGGTATCGGACGGATTGCGTGCCTCTGGAGCCATATAGCCAGGGGAACCAGGATTAATTCTTGTAACACGTAGTTGGTCGGAATTCAAAACGCAGGTGATTCCAAAATCCCCGATGAGATAGCGATCATGATCAATGAATATATTTTCTGGTTTTATGTCACGGTGCA
>OMYM01000399.1 GCA_900315225.1 uncultured Erysipelotrichaceae bacterium
CATGCATGCAGACACGGCAGCGATCTTGCGGTCGATCTTTTCTTCCCCTTTTCGCGAGATCGATTCCTGCGACTCGCAATGGGTGCGCGACTTTGATTTTACTCCGTTTATCCTCGATGTCAACCCCAAAACCAGAAAAGTGTGTTTGAAATGAACCTGACCATTTCCCTGCAAACAACACCTGTAGGCGCAATGAAACATGCGTAATTACAGTCACATTGCCCACCACAGTGCATCGAAAAGCGCTCTTTCCTTCCGCAAGGGCATGATGAAAACAGCTTTTTGCAAATGTATCGAAAGCCTTGCTATCCAACCAATCATGTGGAAGTTCATGCCATCCTCCCTTTGGCATTCCTTCCCTCTCACCGTGCTGCACGCTAGATCCAGCCGACCATGCATGCAGGCATGGCAGCGATCTTGTGGTCAATCTTTTCTTCCCCTTTCGCGAGATCGGTTCCTGCGACTCGCAATGGGTGCGTGACTATGATTTTACTCCGTTTATCCCCGATGTCAACCCCAAAGCCAAGAAAGTGTGTTTGAAATGAACCTGACCATTTTCTCTTTCAAGCAGAGGTTTCGTTTTTGTTGTCCTTATCATCACAGGCACAATGATGTGGAATTCTGCATCGTCTACCTACAGTTATATGCGGAACGATTGTAAATAATCGTTCCAGTATAAAACAAAAATAGGGACACCAAGCCATTGGTGTCCCTACGTATGCTTATGACATATGCAGGAACAGATATCTGTTCCTGCATATGTCATTCTGCATTGGCGTGTTCTTCGTTGTCTGCTACCATCTCAATGTACGCAACATTCCCGCTAGGAAAATACCTCTTGCCAGAGAAGATCGTCTTGCCCTGTTGCCATGTCCCATAGAAAGTTCCTTCGTCCTTTATGCCTCCTTCATAGACGAGTGTTCCTTCTCCGTTCCTGTAGCCATCCACAAATTCACCCTCATATGACAATGTCCTGTATCGAATCCCATCTAACCATATGCATCCGACATATCCATCTTCCTCAAGATCGTATTCAAGATGCCCAATGCCATTGGGCATCCCGTTCTCCATCTCTCCCGAATACCATCCTTCGATATACTCGGATATGTGGATATACTTACTTTCCATTTCATAGTTTCTTTGTTCATCGTGGGTGTTTTCTACCACCTCGCTTGCTGAATTACTTGACCATGTGGGATCTGCAAAAAAAACAGCATATCCCTCGTTCGCCATTTCCAGCACACTCGTCATTACCACCACGGCAATAAGGTCTCGCTTTTTATACTTGTATTTTACCTTTGCATTTATGTATACGACCACAGCCAAGGCAACGAATGCTGCGATACGTATGATTTCCCTTGCCATACATGCGTCTCCAATCATCTTGCCCTCTCCCCCGCCCACGAATTACATTCTATACCCCTGAAAATCAAAAAAGGGACACCAAGCTATTGGTGTCCCTACGGGGTGATGCAAGATATTTAATCGTTCATAGGCTTCATGATGCCAGAGATGCCAGACCAGGCAATCTTAGCCAGTTTCTCCGCCAGTTCTTCGCCATTGAACTTCACTTCACCGCATAAGAAAGCGCGGTAGGAAGAAAGCGTTGCGGAAGCATAGAACATGGCATAGAGCTTTCTTTCCCTTTCATCAGCAATCGTATATTCTTTTAATACATCTTCCAATGTATTAGAAACCAGCTGGGTGATCATATCCCAGAAGTATTCATAGTCATTCCCACTTGCCATGAACTTATATAGCTCACGGTTTTCTTCCACCATGTCATTGAGTGCTTCAAAGGCTATCTTAATGTCATATGACTTATCACGGAATCCTTTCTCTTCCATGTGCTTCATGCATTCATCCATCTTTTCCCGACAGAACAATACGATGATATCTTCGATTGTATCAAAGTGCAGGTAGAATGTCTTCCTGTCAATATCCGCCCTTCGACAGATCTCTGCCACGGTGATTTTCTTTTCTCTCCTCATTAACATGCCGAAGTAAGCCTGGCGGATTGCTTCATTTGTCTTTCTATATCGTCTATCCATTGCACACCACTATTCCCCTTTCTGTGGAATATTCTACATAATATAGAATACTGACCATCGTTCAGTTTCCCTATCAATGATACACTTTCCGCCGAAAGGAGACAAATATGAATACTTGTCTAGATGAACTCATGCCGTATATCAAATATCTAGAAGAGAATGGCAGATATAGCATGTTAAAGAATTTCTACCAACATGGCAATACAACCGTGTATTC
>OMYM01000443.1 GCA_900315225.1 uncultured Erysipelotrichaceae bacterium
AGAAGATATCGATCCTTTTACAGTCGTTGGATTGTTTAACAAAGGAATTGCGGATGAAAAGAGAATAAGAATCATCAGGGCATTCAAAGAAGAGTTTGGGATTAATGCTCCTGTTCCTCATGCATTTGAAGGCGTACCAAGACTTACGCCACAGAATTCGACATTCTATGCTTTTGGAGGGACAAACAGAATACAATTCAAGATTTATGGACAGTGTTTTTAGCTGCACTGAGGCTTGTCGATCTTGATCATGATGAAAACAGAGATGCATTTGCAAGTGCGTTTGATAAAGCACTGAGAAACAAAAACGTCAGTTGGATTCTGATGAACGTAGTCTCTTGCCAAAAATGAAGAGTGATGTCACATTGAAGTCAAATGACAGAATACTTATTCTTGATGCCAAGTATTACGAACACTCGTTCCAGACAAACTTCGGACGGGAAACAGTTCATTCAGCCAACCTATATCAGATCTTTGCCTATGTGAAGAACAAGGCTATTGAAAACCCAGGATACAAGGTTGGTGGCATGCTTCTGTATGCAGAGAACGGTAGGAAGGAAAATGTGACTTACGATATGTCGGGTAATCCGATTATTGTCAAGACATTGGATCTGAATCAAGAGTTTACTGAGATCAGGAAACAACTGGACGGGGTGGTTAAGGAATACTTTTTTCGATGATGCTTAAAAATGTTGAAAAACTGACGTATGTATGCAGTCTTCATCATGATGTGAAAGAAATGATAAAGCATAGTGTATAATGATGGTGTGAAGACAAATGTGCGAGAGGAGACATTCAAATGAAACAACCAGACAATGTGAAATGGGATAATCCTGGAAATGAAGTAATCAGACGTACGGAGGATAACTTTCAAGGTAGATCGGATGAGATTAGAATCTTCCATGAAAGAACCAACTGGTTGCGCAACAATATGCACGAAGATGCTCTTGTTAGCAACTACTGGGGGTTTGGCGGTATTGGCAAGACGTGGCTGTTAAGAAAACTGAGCGTAGAAGCTAAGAATCATGATATCAAATTCATCAGTTATGAGTTTGATGACTCTACAGCATCCTCCGACCCAGCAGTTGTAATTCTCTATCTTGCCTCAGCAATCGGAAAGGCTTATGGAGGACATATCTGGGATCGTACGTACGCTCTTTTGGAACAATACGGTGCAGACCCTTCTGCTCTGGAAAAGGACTTCGGAAATATCACTAAATTATATGACGCAGGGGCAGGACTGGTTGATACATCATTGACTGTGGCTTCTGTTTTTATCCCTGGAGCAGCCATGCTGAAAACACTAAATGAACTAAACAAGAAGTATAATACGATTAAATCGTTGCGTAAGAACAGCGTAGCAATCGGTGAACAATTAGGCGGGAAAGACAGCGTCAACAGTAGGCTCTACAGCAATGAGGAAACACTGGCTAAAGAACTGGCAGATGCCTTTTCAGCAGATCTCAGGCTGCTTTTAGATGAACAGGACAAACCACTGGTGATTGCTTTAGATGGTCTTGATCGTTACTACAAGTATAAGGTTGATGATGACTGGCTGAAGCTAATAATCAAGAAAAGCAATGACATTCACTGGGTTCTTGCGGGAAGAGATGCTTTGACATGGGATGATGAAATCTGGAAGATGGAAGCTGGAAAAGATATACCACACCTTCTTCCCATAGCCGTATCGATGCTCTCCAAAGAAGATACAGATGCTTATTTTTTGAAAGCAGAAGTTGCTAAAGAAAATCATTATGAGTACCTTGATTACCTTTATCAACTGACTGACGGTATTCCTCTGTACATGTATCTTTGTGTTGGCATCCATGTCGATCTGGTAAACCATGGCAATGAGCCATCCAAAGAAGCATTCAATATTGAAATATCCAAAGACGGCAAGTACAAGCATCATACAAAGCTGATTCAGAGATGGGCAGAAGACCATGCAGATGAAATCAGAGAACTAGCTGCAGCATTCAAATGGAATGATGAAGTTCTAAAAGACAGTCATATCAGCATTTCTCCAGCAACCAAAGACTGGTATGCCCTTTCAAGAGGAAAGAGTATCTTTCAGTACGATCAGAAGGGTAATTGTTCCTTTCATGATGTCATTCAGGATGTCCTGATGGCTGATGCCTTAAACAAAGGCATGTTTGGCTTTATGAACCACATGCAGGCAAATGCTGCATACTATATGAGTTCTGTTAAGGACGTTGAGAATGCTACAATAACAGAAATAGGAATTGACGTACTGCTGTATTATCTGAATCTGGACAATGAAAGCTGGTATACAAAGGAGGTTGATAAATCGGCAATTCTCGATAGTTTGACAAATTATTGTGATTGGTTGGATGATCAGGGGAACTGGCAGTATCAATTGGATCTGAGTGAACGTTTGCTAAAAGTCACAGAAGATAATGGGAGGTTTACAGATAGCGAGCATAGTATTCATTATTTTTTGTTTGCAAATGCATGTTTTAAGATGGCCGACTACGGCAAGGCGCTGGAATACTACCAAAAGGCATTGGGGATCCGTGAGGAAGCGCTTGGCCTAGGCCATCCCTCTACAGCAACGACGTACAACAACATCGGCGGGGTATACGTAGAGATGGGCGACTACGGCAAGGCGCTGGAATACTACCAAAAGGCACTGGGGATCCATGAGGAAGCGCTTGGCCTTGGCCATCCCTCTACGGCAACGACGTACAACAACATCGGCGGGGTATACAAAGAGATGGGCGACTACGGCAAGGCGCTGGAATACTACCAAAAGGCCTTGGCTATCAGTGAGGAAGTGCTTGGCCTAGGCCATCCCTCTAC
>OMYM01000338.1 GCA_900315225.1 uncultured Erysipelotrichaceae bacterium
AATGGTCTTGATCCCCAAGGTATCGTAGAAATGAGAGAAATGATACTCAAGCTAAACCGTGAGAGACAGATTACCGTTCTCATCTCTAGTCATATCCTGGATGAACTGTCTCGTTTAGCAACCCATTACGGTATCATTGACCATGGTCGCATTGTGAAGGAACTCAGTGCTGAAGAACTCGATGCTGCATGTCGAAAATGTGTTCGAGTGGAAGTAAGCGATACATCTGCCTTGGCTCATGTGTTAGATGAAATGCATCTAGAGTACAAGATCATCTCAGAGACAACAACTGATATATTCGCAAGGGTAAATGTAAGCCAGCTAGCCATTGCTTTAGCAAAAGAAAACTGTGAAGTGTTATCCATGCAGGAACATGATGAAAGTCTGGAAAGCTACTTCATATCCCTGGTAGGAGGTGGAAAATGATGAAACTACTACGTGCAGACTTGATACGCTTAAAGAGAAGCTTTGCCTTCAAGCTTACTCTTCTTGGCATGCTTGTGTTAGCCATATTCTTTATGTCCATGCAAGCAACAGGCATGGACTACACTGTTCCTCTTTCTCGTGTCATCTTCCTTCCCATGAGCATGTATGGCATTGGTATGGCTGCCTTTGTCAGTGTCTTTGTTGGCACAGACTTTAGCGATGGGTTTATCCGCAACAAGCTTCTCGTTGCTAGAGACCGTAGCAGTTTTGTCATTTCCGAGATAATTGTCAGTAGCATTGCTTGTGTCATTGTCTACACTCTCATTACCATCTTTACCGCAAGCATAGGTCGCTTCTTCTTTGAGAACAACGTAGATACCATTGTCTTTCTGCAGTTCTTTCTGTTAGGCTTGCTAATGAGCATTGTCACAGGATGCCTGTTTTCCGTCTTGACAATGCTCTGTGGGAACAAGACACATGCAATCATCTTGTGCATGGGACTTGCCTTTTGCATGCTATTCCTATGTCTTCATACCAACGAAATACTGGTACAGACAGAATTCAAGAACGGTATCATAAACCCCCATTACGTAGGTGGCATACGTAGAACCCTCTGTAGTATTCTTCATGATCTCAATCCATGTGGACAAGCTGCCCAGCTATCTTCTTGGCAAGTGTTCCATCCCATCCGTGCATTATTCATCAATGTCATTATGATCATAGTATCATCTTCCCTTGGATGCATTCTTTTCCATAGGCAAGACATTAAGTAAGAGGTTGTCATGGCGTATCTTCTGTGCATCATCATTAGCACACTATTGTTAATTATCTTGATACTTATACTTCAAATACATCTTCTGCGAAGATCCCTCCAGGAAATCACCGAGGCATTCCATGACCGATTGACAACAGATACCAATACTCTCATTGATGTCTCTTCCAGAGATCCCTATGTGCTAAAACTCGCTAATGACATTAACACAGAACTACGTCTTCTCAGAAAAGAAAGACACCGATTCCAGCAAGGAGACAGAGAACTTAAAGAAGCCATCACCAACCTTTCCCATGACCTAAGAACCCCACTCACCGCAATCAATGGATACCTATACTTGCTAGACAAAGAGGATAAAAGCGAGACTGTGCAACGTTATCTCTCACAAATCCACAACCGCACAGAGACACTCAAATCCCTGACAGAAGAACTATTCCGCTATAGCATGGCATCCTCCACCCAAACGTTAAAACAAGAACGAGTAAACATTGTTAAAGTCTTAGAAGAAACCCTTGTTTCTTTCTATGGCATCATGCAAGAAAGAAACATCACCCCAGAAATCGATATCCCAGAAACCCCCGTATGGAAAGAGCTAGACTCCAATGCACTCAATCGTATTTTCTCCAACATCATCGCCAATGCCCTGAAATACTCTGATGGAGATCTCGTGGTAACAATGAAGGAAGATGGTATCATCACCTTCACAAACACCGCCAGCAAGCTTTCCCCTGTCACAACTGGACGTTTATTCGACCGCTTCTTCACTGTAGAAGCGGGACACAATTCCACCGGACTAGGATTGTCAATCGCAAAGGGTCTGACAGAACGCATGGGAGGCAAGATTGAAGCAGTCTATGAAAACACCCAATTACGACTAACACTCTCATTCTAGCCAATTCTTGTTCCTTGATGAGTCAAGTATCTTACACCAGCAGAAAATGGGGCATTCTACAACCATGTAGAATGCCCCTTCATCATTCAGTATACTTACTGCATTTGCAAGGATGCGTTCATCAATTTAGTCGCAACCCTCATGGTAACAAGCACGTAATATGCATCATCTGCTGGAGAAAGCGTTGATTCATCAAAGCTTTCTTCCCATGCATTCCACTTTTCAACCTCGCTCAACATCGACATATAGTCCGTTATCATGCCAAGATCATAATTGCTGTCATCACCCGAAAGATACTTCTGCATGAAAGCGATATACTTGTCATAGAATGCCTCGTAAGAATCCATCCATTGTTTGAATTCAGGGGTGACAAGAGAGTAATCCCCATTGTTCACCATTTCCACCTCATTCACTTGTGGCTCGGGAGTAGGTTCTGGCGTAGGTTCAGGTGTAGGGGTGGGCGTTGGCGCAGGTGTTGCAGGCTGTTGGGTTGTGACAACAACACGTTCATCATTGCTAGAGGAACCATTTCCCAGGTTCGAAAACATGCTAAGCACAACTAGAACAATGAGTATAATCGCCCATTTAGGCAATTTCTTCTTTTTCTTTTTCGGGACATTCTTCGTATTTACGGGAATTTCCGTGAAGCCCATATGATTATCAACGCTTGAGCGACTCATCATTTGCCCTTCAGGCACTGAATCAACATCATTCTCTTGCCTTTGTACAAGCTTAGCGCCACATTCTGGGCAGAATGACGCTTGGTGGTCAATACGTGCCCCACAATTGGTACAGAAAATTGGTTTAAATGATTGTTGTGATTGAACATTTCTTTCCAGGCTGTTATTCATGTGTATTACCTCCTTGCCCGCACACATAATAGCCCAACAAGATATATTGTCTATACCCAAAAAATCGGTATAAAAAAGCTCCCCTTCAGGAAGCTTATCATAATATTCTATTCCACTTTAACCACGATCTTGCCATTGATCTTTCTTTCATCCTGAGCAATAATCGCATCACGGATATTCACAAAATCAAATACCTTGCCATAAGTAGGAATCAGATTCTTTGTGTTAATGAATGACAGTATGTCATCGATTGTCTTCTGGCTGGGGTAATTCGAGTAGAACCCGGTAAGATATACACCATTGGGTATATCCTTGATGGGATCAAACCCATTCAATGCATACACTCCACCAAGAATCCCTGTCTGGCATACAATGCCTCCTGTTTCCATGGCTGTCAATGTATCTTTTAGATTACGTGGACCAATCAAGTCAAGCGCTTTTGTTACGCCATGAACCTTGCCAGTCAATTTTCCATCATCTATCAACGTTTCATCTGCTTCAGAGATGAATGACAGTTTGTTTTCCCTATGGGTTGTCGCAATCACCTTGGAACCAAGAGCCTTTGCGATCTGAAGACTTGCATATCCAAGGGCACATGTCGCCCCTCGAATCAATAATGTGTCTTCTTCTGTTAGATGAAGGCACTCAAACAATGATCCCCATGCAGTGAAGTATGTTTCTGGGATAGCCCCAAGAGCTTCCCATGGTAAATCACTATCCACGGTAAACACATTTCTTCTGGGCAATAGGGCGTATTCCGCATAGCTTCCGTTAAAAGAACGACCCATTCCTCCCATCAGTGCAAAGACTTTCTGTCCAATAGGCAAATCGCTGTCCGAAGGATCAATGATTTCACCCACACATTCAATCCCTGGTATGATTGGCTTTTGAATATACGATGCATTGATTTCACTCAACCGAAGAATCTGTTCAGAATGATTCATGCCAAAGGCTTTCACTTTCACCAATACCCATCCCGGATACACTCTTGGTACCGGGATTTCAGACAAGACAATATCTTTCCCCTCAGTAACCTGACGCAAGACAACAGCTCTCATAGTCTCCATACTCAGTACCTCCTGATCGCTCCTACAGGACAGTTCTCAAAACAGTTTCCACATTGCAGGCAATTGTTCTGTCGAATGACAAAAGGCATTCCAGCATCTATCGCATTCTGTGGGCAAACACTTTGGCAAGTGCTGCACCCAATGCATTCATCACTGATGTAATACCCCTTGACAATAGGCTTGGCATCACCAACCGTAAAATATTCCCGTATAATTGGACGTGTAGACAAACAGAAATACTCTATCGCATAATCCTTTAACATAAAGATTGTATCAATATTCTTTGTCTCCCCAGGATACACGTTTTCTAGATATGGTTGTTCAGTGTATATGACATTCCTCCACTTGATCTGTTCATTCTCAGGAACTTCAACAGCTCTTCCAGACAATCGGATCATCTCCTTGTATCTTGTATATCCAAGAATCTGCACCCTGCCATCTGCTTTCAGCTGTCTTGCGAAAGACTTCCCTCTCGCGGTCAGGAAATACAGTGTTGTTCCTTCATAGTGAATAGCACTGATATTTCTTACCTGTGGCGCTCCATCCTCATCCACAGTCGCAAATTCCAACACTCCAACATAACCAAGTTTCTTAATACATGTCGCAATATCCATCACACATTCTCCTCCCTCTTAGGTCTCAACAATCCGTTTCCTTCACTTGCCCAGCATTGTGGATCATCGCCATAGAAATCTCCTGTATATCCCTTTGCGACAGCAGGACAGCCTCTACAGAACTGTAGAAGCTTGCATCGTGAACACTTGGAAAATCTATCATAATCACGATACTCTTCCATGCTTGTAACCCATACATCCGCAAGACGTGACTCAAACACATTTCCCACCATGCTATCCGCAACACGCCTGCAAGCGTATATATCTCCATTAGGCAGTATCGTGATATGGCAATTCCCACAATTACACCCACCATAGATCATTCCATTACCTGCATATGCGGGAATCTTAAACACTCCCGTTTCATATTCATACAGCGTCCATAAGTGATCCTTCTTGTTAAAGTAAGTATCACAACCTTCTGATTCATATTCCCTGAACTTCTTATCGCACATGGAAAGAAGTTCCCTATATTCATTGGGTGTCATACTTGTGTCTAATTCACCACCCGAAGGAACATAGCGAGAAAAGGCAAAGATATTCACACCAGCTTTCACAACAGCGTCAATGATGCCTGGAACCTCCAGATAATTCTGCTTTGACACTGTCGTCATAATCACACTTCTAATGCCTGCTCGATTGATACAACCGATCTTATCCAACGTACAGTCAAAACTCCCTGGCTTGCGGAACCAATCATGCGTTTCCCGCAAGCCATCCAATGATAGCTGATACTTCTGGCAACCCAAGACTTTTAACTCCCTACATACTTGATCATTAAGGTGGAAAGGATTCCCCATGATCGTAAAAGGGATATGATGCTCGTGGAACAATTCCAGTAAACGCCAAAAATCTTGGTGAAGTATTGGATCTCCACCCGTGAGGTAGAAATACGGAAGCCTATCATACACCTCACAGAAATCAAGACAGTTGTAGAATGTATCCTGCATCTGTTCCCATGTCATACTATCAAGTTTCCGACAAGGATCGCCAGAGAAAATATAACAATGTTTGCATCGTTGATCACATTCATCTGTGATATGCCACTGAAAAGAAAAGTATTGCTTCATTTTATCTCCTTGATCATACAATGATCCCGATGGAAATCATATTCCCATCGGGATCAATCTTGATGGAAAGCTGCAATTACTTATCGCTTGCTCCACAAGCTGAACCACAAGCTGCCGGCTTTTCAGCTGCTCCGCATACTGCGGGAGCCTCTGCAGCGCCACACGCAGCAGGTGCCTCTGCTGGCTTCTCAGCTGCTCCGCATGCTGCAGGGGCTTCCGCTGCACCACACGCAGCAGGTGTCTCCACTGGCTTCTCAGCCGCTCCACAAGCAGCTCCGCATGCAGACTTTGGAGCATCTGCCCCGTACTTGTTCCATCCAACCAAATTAGAAAGTGACATAAACATTTCCTCCTTATGTGTCAAAGAGCATCTTCACTCTGCATTTATTAGTTTACTCATAACAAGAAAATATTCAAGAACGCACTTTTATAATACCTAGTCACCTTTTTGTAACCAATGGTAAAGCATTCAAACATATGCTATATTACTTCTCGGTATAGCAGCTTTTTCAGCTATACCGCATTAGAGGTAAAATATGAAAACGAAAGACGAATTACCCGATTGCCCAGTTGCGACCACTGTCCAACTGATTGGCAGTAAGTGGAAACTCCTGATTCTCCAAAATCTACTCATACGCCCCTGGCGTTTCAATGAACTTAAAAAAAGCCTTGATGGAATAAGCCAGAAAGTCCTCACCGAAAGCCTGCGATCCATGGAATCCGATGGCATTATCACAAGAACAGTATATCCAGAAGTTCCTCCACATGTCGAATACGCACTTAGCGATATTGGCGAATCTATGCGTCCAATCATTTCCGCTATGGAAGAATTCGGCATTTACTACAAACAATTAACAGCCTCTTCCCAACATTAACACCATCATCCAGTATAAATCCAAGCTTCCTTTCAGCTTGCCCACTCA
>OMYM01000342.1 GCA_900315225.1 uncultured Erysipelotrichaceae bacterium
AAATAATATGCAAATCTATTGGTTAGACCACTAACTAATAGATTTTGGCATTATTTTGGGGCTTGTGACCAAAGAAAAGCGTATGGGAAGCTGCTTCAAAAATAATAGCCAAAAATATTAGTTAGCTTATTTGGAAAATTAACGTCTACAGAGCATAGAATTATCTGCGCATGACATGGATCATGCATCGGATGAGAGTTGTCTAGCTCGGATAAAACGTTAGCCTAGCCATATGGCTTCGTCCCTTCCTTCTATCGAGTATGACGACCAATGTGGTTTCAATGCTTTGCCAGAAGGGATATCTGTTTGGCAGGAATGATTATTGATAGCAGTGAAGCGATCATTTCTATTTTATGCTCAAATAACTTGATTGGTCTGAATATCACCCAAATCAATCACTTCTGTTTTTCCTCATTAACAACAAATCGACTGCCAAATCCTTCCGATAATTCCTTGCACTCCTTTTTTATAATAGAACTAAATAAGCCATCAGTTTTTTTAACGGATTTTTCTAGTCGTTTCTGTTGTTTCATTGATTTTATAGACAAAGCCTCGCCTTTAATCACGGCATCTACCATGATTTCAGAATATGCCAGTCGCGAAGTGTATTTCACAAACATTGCGACTGCAACAATCAATGAAATCAAGATAATGATAATACACTTGAAATCTGTCGGTTCATGTAACAACAATCCAGTAGAAAGTATAACACACAAAACATACGCAGGCCAATAATTACTAGGAAAACAACTCTTTTCGACCATTGAATTATATGTAGTCGCATCAGATGACAAACCATGTTTATAAATAAATGAAATATGCGTGTTTTTAACGGTATTTTCTCTATTTTTCACAAAATCGAGGATTTCTCTTATATCCAATGGACTATCAAACCATTTTTTGTAAAATGCCATGGATTCACGTATCATTAAAAACCTTTTTTCATTTAAGCTTTTTAGCTTATCTTCCAGTTCCTGATAATATGGGCTTGATCGAAGCACTTTGATTGAAAATCCATCAGCCAAGCGCTCTATCTCGCCACCGTCAACACCCATAATCAAAGAAATGCCAATGCAGCTTCCATGCCATGCTCGAACCAAGAATAAAGCAATAAGTATCATATACCATGGGAATGACATTAAGCAAATCATTACTGTTAAAATAGCCCCAATGAGAGAGCGAGGCGCAAGAAGACTTAGTTTTGTATGAACTGTAGTAAGATGTCCAAGCTCATGGAAGAAAAAGAATTGCCGAAGCACATCGTCACCAGGATCATTGGGCAAGACAACAACATTGGAAGAATAGATTCTCGGGAAAGACTTGTAATTGCTGATTCTCTTTTTTATAGAGCGATCTTCTAACGCAGCAACGTACAATTCTCCGATTTCCTTCAAATCATTTTGATACAGAATGCCTCTGATAGCATCATATGACGAATAACGATTCACCAATTCTTTCATGTCAATGAGTTTAAAACGATAATTACAGTATTTTGAAAGAAAAGAGTATAGCTCCTGATTGATTCTCCAATCATGTCTTATCTTGATTGCTGCATCGATCAACGCCTCTATGATCAATGTCGCCAAAAAAATCGCTAAAGACAAAAGAGAAAAATGGCGAACCAATCTAATGAACGCCATCAAAACTAGTGGGCAAAAGAGAAGAAAGCCTGCAATCAGCTGCATGCTTGCCCTCATGACAAGCAAACCTTTTTGTATCACACTCTTCATACGATATACTTTTTACAGTATTCTTCAGCCTTTTGTTGATCAATGCCATTATCCAACAATGCCTTTAATACCTCATCATGCAATTGATGTGCAGCTTCCTTTTTCTTTCGTCTATCAATAAGATCCACAATTGTTTTTAACACTTGGATGCCAGAAAAAACCAGTTTGATCGATTCCACGACATTAAAACTAAATCCTTCTCCATCATCTTGGTAAGCTTCATCCACATCCTGATCCGTCCATCCATCCAAACAATCCTGGATGAGTTCTTGAACTATGTCCAGCCCAAGCACAGAGCATTCATTGGGATACTTTGCCTGCACCAGAAATAGCAACTCGTCTTGCTTCGATTCCATAAAAACACACCTCCATCTATTCTTTTATAAAACCAAACAAATACTAGCACCTGCTTTTTCTCTTGTCAAGAAAAACAGATGCATTTTTAAAATGGGAAAAAAAAATGGCATCCGACTCTGAATCCCAAAAAAGAGGAACTGCTGGTCGAAAAGCCTATGGCAAAATTTACAGTTTGAGTGTACCTCATCCCGTCCTGTTTGTAAAGGAAAAAAAACAGTAGAAATACCACTAAAACACAGGTCAAGCAGTACAAATCCCCAAAAAGCCGCGCCCCAATGAATCATCGCGGATGCGCGGGCATGCGCATACGCGCAAAGAGTGTTGGCTAGCGTGCGGGAATGTCAACATTGGTATTAAAAAAGGGATGGTTGCCCCATCCCTTTTATGATAATGGTTATTGACGAACACCCGTCACAGGATCAAATGTGTAGGTCTTGCCTTCAATTGTGCGAACACCCTTGTACATTTCGCCGGTGATCAAATCGTAGTAATATACGCCATTGTCATTCGCATACCAACCCTTGATCATCTGGTCATACTTGTCGTAACGCACCCACTTGCCTTCCGTTGAACCAGGAACTTCATTCTGATAGATGTACGGCATCCAGACTTCCTTGTTCTTTGCGGCAGCGCCTTCATACACTGCATCCAGCCAGTACCATGCATCGGAAGTAGGATCATAGATTTCACGTCCTCTTTCAAGGCCATAGATCTCATCGGTGATATTCTTCTTATCGCCGTAGATACCCTGTTTCCTGCCATGCTCATACCAGTAAATCGCAGCTTCCTTATCAGCGTAGTTGTATTCTGTGCCATCCGCAATCTTGAAGCCCATGAAGTACGAAGCAAGCCACTCCCACTCATTGAGGTCGCCCTCGTAGTTGGAGTTGTTGTCGAAGTAGATCCAGCTCCAGTGTCCCATGTACTCGTAAGGGTTGCCTGCCTCATTGGTGTATCTGCCGGTCAGGTCTTCAACCTTTGCCCATTCGGAAACATGGACTTCCACGCCCGCATCTTGGAATCTCTTGATCGTTGGAATCGATGTGACATTCGGGTTGACGGTTGTGTCTGTCAATGCGTATGTGAACCAGTAGGCTGTTCCACCTTCCGCAACTGCCGCAACCATTTCATCGCTGATGTACTCATCGTAGAACGCCTCGCAGATCGGGTATGCCTTGTAGAAGTAGCCCGGGTGCTTCATGGTGATTTCCATGGTCATGTATCCGCCGTTGGAGCAGCCGCCGACGATGACACGGTCAGCATCGATGTCGGAGTGTGTCTTGACATAGTTGTCGATGAACTCGAACAGGGCCGCCTCATAGCAGGAACCCTTGTCGCCAGACTGGTATGCGCCTGTGCCGTCGTCCATCCACATTGTCGGAGCCTGTGGCGTAACGACGTATGCGCCTGTCTCGAAGTTCTTCTGGAAGTCTTCGGAAGCCAGTGCCGTTACTTCATTGCCCAGCAGGTCGATGTAGTTGTCGTTTGCACCCTTGTTGGTGCCTTCGCCGGTGCCATGGAGCCAGACAACCAGAGGCTTTGTTCCTGTTGTTGCAGGGACATATTCGCCATAGACGATTGGTGTGCCATCGGTAGCTGTATATGTATCCTGATTGAACTGATCCGCAAGCTCGGAAGCCCACATACTGGTGTTGCCAAAGTCAATGTTTGTATCATCGAATACGAACAATCCACCAATCGTTCCCATGACAACCAATTCATACTGGCTGACCCACCTGTTGAAGCCTGTGAATACATCGTAGAAGAAAGGAGAACCTTCGCTTGGCGATACATACATCTCAACCGTAATGATCGTTCCTTCAGCGTCATCGACTTTGTTTCCATCCGCATCCGAGAGATAGACATCAAGAACAGTACGGAATGACTTTGAAGTCGTTAGAGACATTGTACTCCAGTCAAACGCTTCCTTCACTTCCTTGACGGTAAGGTTGGCTGTAGCCAGGTCGGAAGCCTTTACAGCCGTATCCAGGGTGACAGTCGTCTTATCAACGGCAGGACCCCAGTCGTCGCCAACGACATGCACAACCTGGGTGCTGTTGGCACTGGTCGCATAATTGGTCGCAATCCACTTCCAGCAGTTGATACCCTCTTCATCGTAGCACTCGTTGTTGTCAAAGTAGATCCAGCTCCAGTGTCCGGAATACTCATAGCGCTTGCCCTTCGAATCGTCAAAGCGGTTGGATGTGTCCACAACGTTCTTAAACTCGGAAACATGCAGATCCGTTGCGCCAGCTTCCTGAAGCCTAGCAATGGTCGGCTTGCTGAAGATTTCAGGAGCCAATGTCGTATCCGCATCCGCAAACACAAACCAAAGTGGCAAGTACTTGATCGTTTCGATCATGTCATCACTGATGTCCTCATCCCTGTATCCTTCGCATACCGGAATGTATGCCGCAAAATAATCCGGATACAAGAACGCAAGGTTCATCGTCATGTATCCGCCATTTGAGCAACCACTGACGTAGACCCTGCTAGGATCGATGTCGCTGTTCCCATCCACATAAGCCATAATGAGTTCCATCAAAGACTCGCTGTAGATGCTGCCGCCAACGCCTTCGCCGCCTTCGCCATTCCAGTCATAGCCATCCATCCACATTGTCGGGCACTGAGGTTCAAGGACATAGATGCCATCAAATTCTTTCTGGAATTCATCGCTCGCGAAATTGGCAGCTTCGTTCGCCAACAAAACGATGGACGGATCTGTTCCGCCTTCGCCACCGCCATGGAGCCAAACAAACAAGCCATTAGAATGACCATCGCTTGCCAAATCTCCTGTGTAGTCCGCATAGCTGTACTTTGTGCCATCGAAAGCGGTGAATGTCTTCGTTGTGTCAAACTTTGCCAACTGGTCGCAGATCATGTCTGTATCAAAGTTGATCGCTTGACCTGTCCACGAAACATCCGCATCTGTTCCATCCGTGTACTTTATGCCGGCATCCAGCTTCTCAGCTGGAGCGACAGCCAGCTTATACGGATCGCACCAGTCATTTCTGCCGCTGGAAACACGGTAGATAAACGGAGAACCCTCGCTAGGCGATGTGTAAAGATCGATTGTAACATATTTAGAATTGCCCCCAACGCGATTACCAAATTCATCGGAGCAGTAAACGTCCAATACCTGACGTTCCACGGATACTTCAACCTCCGGGTACGACGGATCGGTCCAATCAATTGAATTCTTGGTTTCGGTGACAACAAAGTCATCTTCCTGAACGGTCGTGTCGTCAATCTCATTTTCGAAGCCAAGAATCGTCTTGGTGACTGCGGAACCCCAGTCATCGCCCACAACAACGACTTTCTGGGAATTCCCTCCTTCAGCCTTCGCAATGACAGATGTAGCCCAGCTGGCGATCGCCATCATCATGCTGAAGAAGAACGCAAGTGATTTCTTAAAAAACGAATTTATATGGTTTCCTCCTGACCAAGATTATAAGCCGCACTTTCCTATTTTGACAAGAAAACGCTTTCATTTATTTATCTTAAATCGTATAACCACAAATAATGAATTAGGTTTATGCAGTATTTTATTAAAGATCTTAAAAATGAAAATACATTCCGCGAAATGAACGATTGACACGCCATGAGATGCATAGCGCTCCTCACGCTTCTTTGCATGCGCTAGCAGATGTAGCACTGCCCGCGCTCATTTTTTCAAGGTCGCAGAGACTCTATGATCATCAGACGGTTTTTATGATATAATCTTATGCTCATGAATTAGATGTTTGGTACAGCCCCATCCTCTTGAAATCGGAATAGGAGTTCGTAGTTTCTGCCAGTCATCTTCCAAATCTTGATCCATCTTTTCAAGATCGATGTAGTAACCAAGATAAACTGTACGTGCTCGGAAAAGAAACTGGTATGTACGTTCCTCCCATTCATCAACATCAACAGAATCCACGAGTATGAAAGTTGATTTCAATGATGTTACACCTTCAAGATATTTAGAGCTGCTTTTCAGCAGACTGAGCATGCCATAGCCAATCAACTGACATCTGTTAACAAACTTATCTTCCGCTTCGGCAATTGCCTTTGCGTAAGAATTTCCTTGAGATCTTTTCCGAACTGCCGCCAGAAAACTCATGATATAGTCACAGACAATTGTATGAACTTCCTGTTTGTTAATCTGCTGTTCATGCGTAAGGTTATAGACATCTATGGCGAAGTCTTGAATGGTTTTAATGGTTCCTTCCTGATCCGATTCACCAAATCCACATTTGCCAAGCATATCCATGACAAGGATTCTTATATCCTTTTCATCATCATTCGCTCTGATCTTCTTCTTAGATTCCTTGCATAGAGCATCCATCCAGTTTACAAATCCAGCAATACATTTGGTTGTCGAAGTCATTCCAGCCAGTTCTGAACCACTTGGCTTCTTCAAAATATACAGATCTTTTTCAGTGTCAGGACATTCATCCTCTGAGACAAACTGACAAATCATGGAAAATGCCAATCCCAACCATGTCGGTTTCTTGGCCAATACATGTAGTGCAGCTCCGATTGTATTCTCCGAGTCATCATCACTCTCAACAGAATCCATCTGTATGTTTGTTAACTTGGTTAAATCAGGATAATACCGATTAAAGTAATCGAGCCATTCGTTTATGCTTTTAGGCTTGGTAAGAAAATCTTTATGATTATACTTGCTGTCGATATGAACATACTGCTTCAACAATTCATCTGTCTTGTTGCAGAGTTTGTCGATCAGTTCAGTCTTGTCCAATTCATTCTCTGCACCAGAAGACAATAGCAGAAAGCCATAGGAAAGATACGTCTGGATTGCTGCTTCTCTTTCTTTAGGATCCATGGCAACCATGTAATCCTGAAGGATCTTTTCACCGATCCGTTTCTTTTCCTCTAGTGTAAGCAGCCCATCAAACGGATCTTCATGAAAATCTATCTGGTTCTCTCTGGCATAGCTCATGACCTCATCCATAAGATCTTCCCATGTGCCATCCGTATTCATCATTTCCAACTTGTCATATTCATATCACGCTCCCTTGCTTATGACTCCCATTGTTACCAATCATAATTGCCAATCAAGCCCAGAAAGGCTGATACCTCATGTATCTTGGTGCTGTATCAGGATCAATCGGCTTAATCATCTTAGCCGCAAGAGTATCGCGAATAATACGAGAGGCTTTTGTCTTCTCTGCTTCAGACAGACCAAACACACTCCTGACCTTTGCATTTGTCAAGCAATCCCCCATTACATTCAAAAGACACGCTTGCATATAGCACGTTCTAACACGATCTTCCTTTGTAAGCATATCGAAAGGGATCTTGGAATATAACGTCACTTTGGTGAACTGATTGAACTGATTCTCAATCTTTGGTGCCATCAAAGAAGAAGCACTTGTTGCGGAAATAATCTTATCATATCCACTTCCTCTCTCTTCACAATGGCAACAGCGATGCATAAATCCTGCAATCCTTTCATTTCTCGATACAGGAACACAATCAACAATTCTCTCAATTCTTACCAATGGCGCTCCTGCATTAGAAAACTCAATCCTATCAGAGAAGATTTCAACCATAGGACTAGTCCCCTTTTGTTCAAAGTCTTGATGAATCATCATATTTGCCAATAATTCCCTAATGGCACTCTCAGGAAAAGCAAATTCATGTTTCCGAGTATAAATGTCCATCGTCTCTTTCTGTGGGATCACAGCCAAGATATAAGACGCTATCTGCTCATACGCAATAGCATACCCAGCCGAAAAGGTTTCTTCACTGATTCCTTCCAAACGTGATTTATCAACGTATCTTATCACTCTTACACCTCGTTTAGCCAAATGATCAAACTTCTTCAGATCTTGTCCAATCATTAGCACACCATAATTTGTAATATCCCATGTTCCCCCATCATTGCGAACAATGAATTTCTCATCCATCAAATCATCCAATACCTTTTCTCGATTGGAAGGAATCGGCATTCCCAATTTCCGATAATACCCAGGATAATCCAAAATCGCAGTCACATCATCAGCACTCGCTTCTTGATAAGCAATACGAAGATCAAATGGTGTAGTATCAAGCTTCTTCCACAATTCAGCCTCCTTTTCTTTATACTCCGCAAGAGGCTTAAGATTACTTCCTATACGAATATACCCAACACTCCCATATCTTGTCGGAACATCTTCAGCACAAGGAATTTCCAATAGAACAACTTGCACTGTGTTACCATCTTCCGTCTCAAAGGGCAATTGATGAAACTTAAAGTTGATCTTAGGAAAAATCTGCTGATTCAGCCATAATTCCAGCTCCATATTCCCCTTTTTTTCTTTTCTGTAATCAAACTCTGTCCCAACAATCTTATATGTTCCATCCTCAACTCCCCAAATAATATAAGCATACGGCATATTCATAAGAGTTGCAGCATTGCTCAACCCCGAAATATACTTTGCAATTCTTTCTGGATCTTTGTTATTCACTTCAAATGCAACATACCCCAACTCTTCTTTCGTCATAGCCAGTTCTTTGACCACTTGCTTACAATAATCTACAGGATAATTCATAATGGTCACCTCCGTTATTGAATAATATTATAGCATAAAGCACAAATGAATGCAAACGTTGTTTGAGCGATCATTTCCATTCCTTCCACAAACACTATAGCATTTCTATATCTTTATCCGTGAAACTTACGGTAACTTAGATTCGATTGCCTATCACGCTCCGAGGCCTTTCCAAACGATAGCAACCGCCACATTTCCCCAAAAGCATGCCGTCCGTAAAACTTGCGGTAACTTAAACCAGCAAGCTTCTTCCGCTTTCCCCGGGCGTTACCATCCCGGTTTCCCTCTCTCGCGAAACTTGCGGTAACTTAGACTCGATTGCCTATCACGCTCCGAGG
>OMYM01000257.1 GCA_900315225.1 uncultured Erysipelotrichaceae bacterium
GAGCAAGAGTCTTGCGATGATAAAAAAAGACCATGAGGTCTTTCTTATTGATAAATCCTTCTTCTGTGTTCGCTAAGATTATCACAGTAGTAGCGTACCGTGAAGTCTTCTTCATCAAGGATGCGGTCTCCTTCAAGAAGGTTTCTTTTCATTGCTTCTACAATAGCGTCCATGTTTTCTTCATCCAAGAGCCTTGCAAGGTATGAAGCTTTAAGGTCGTAGGCGTTGAATCCGTTGAGATTCTGTTCTTTCTTCAAAAATACAATTACTTCTTCGATGTTTTTCATGTTATTTCCTCTCATACGTCCATTCATGGTCTTCTTTTAACATTTCCAGTATCTCGGGGATACTGTTTAATATTTTATTCGGTTTCGCTTTCTTGACATCTTCTAGCTTTGATGAATCTGTGACATATGCCACAGCATACATTCCTGCTCGTTTTGCGGCGATGACATCCGAAGCATTGTCTCCTACATAGATGGCGCTGTCATGACCGTATCCAAGCTTCTCGCAAGCCATGAGCAGCCCATCTGGAGCAGGCTTGGCATGTTCAATCTTGTCTTGTCCCAAGACAAGATTGAAGTATTGGCGTATATGTAGCTGGGTAAGCCATAATTTACAAGAATTGCCCAATCTAGATGATACAATAGCCATCTTGAAGCCATTCTCCTTGAGACTTTCCAGTGTTTGTTCCACTCCTTCGAACAACAACATATACCCATTCCAAGATCTTGTTTCTTGGTATTGCCTGTATTCCTCAACCAACTCATCGGGATTTTGGTCGGGGAAGTATTTTTTCATCATGTCTATCAGAGGGGGACCAAAGACTTCCCCAGCTACTTGGGGAGTGAACTCCTCCAGTTTCCCATACATTTCAAACACATGCCTGAAACATTCTTCTACCATTGGCTTGGAATCCATCAGTGTCCCATCCAAGTCGAAGAGTACAACGGGTTTCTTTCTCTTTCTAAAGCGCAATAGGATATATGAGAGAAAACCCATTGCCTCGATGAATATGCTTGGCACAAATACTGTCTTCGCCTGGGGATCCCACCCCATGATGCTTGACAACATTTGTTCAAACCCAATCCACAACAAGGTAAACGACACCTTGTCTCCTCTTCGAGTGCCTGGCAAGAAATAGACAATCAAGAATCCTACGAGATCCATGGCTATGACATACCACATCTCTTGCGTGTTTGCACGGGCGATACGGGCTATGCCTGTAACCCACAGGATGCATGGCACAAGCGCATCCCATGTCCTGAATACCGACATCTTCTTTTTCTTTAACGGAAAGAATGATATTGCGCAAACACCTAGGACACTGCCAATCATGCCATATCCCCCATCGGTAACTCGAAAGATGTATGGAAGATACTTCATGTATTCCCGAAAGTTCTGTAGCACATAGAATATACGTCCACCTAGGATGCCTCCAATCAAGGCAATGACAAGCACTTCCGTGGAGTCATCCAATGTATACCCCTGGCGATAACGTCGCCAGGCAAACCAGCAAAAGGCACTGGCTATCGCTATCACCAAGAAAATCCCGCTCATGTGTTCCCACCTTGCTTGGTAAAGTCACGGAACCTTTCACGAATCTCATCGCTGCTGTTATATCCCGCCTGGGCAAGACGGAAATTTGTCACAGCGGATTCTACCAAAACACATAGATTTCTTCCTGCACTGATAGGCAATGTCATCGTAGGAACCAAGACATCCAAGATCCTTGTATAACGCAATGTTTCATCTCCAATACGATTATACTCTGCCTCTTCCTCATATGGCACTAGACGAATGACAAGTTCAATCTTTTGGCTATCCGCCAAGGCGGTAGCACCAAACATCTTCTCAACGTCAATAATGCCAATGCCACGAATCTCCAACAAACCCTTGATGATATCTGGCGCATGTCCATATACAGAATTATGAATATGCTGGACATCCACCCGATCATCCGATATCAGTATATGGGAATGACGGATCAGTTCAAGCGCCACTTCCGACTTACCCATGCCACTTTCTCCTAGAAGGAGAACACCCGTCCCATATACATTCATAAGCACGCCAGACATCGTGTCCTCTGGCGCAAGCTTCTCATCCAGGAACGTGATGATATCCGTGATCATGCGATAGGTCTCCATCTGTGTCTTCAGGATTGGAAAGTTATTCGCTTCAGCAATTTCTTTCAAGATCGGTGGAAGAATATTATTCTTTGTTATAATGATGGCAGGTGTCAAACCATCCGTTAACAATGGATATCTCTCCCTTTGATCCTTCTCGCTCATTTTCTTAATGAACTCAGATTCCTTATTACCGATAATGACGATTCTTCTGGGTTCTGCCGGTCTAAAGAACCCACACAGTTCAAATCCCGGACGATTGATATCCGGTACAACTGTCCAGCGATCCAATGCGTGCTCATTCCCTGTGACCTGCTCCAGCTTAAAGAAATCCTTGATCTCTCTTATCGTCACTTTCTTCTCATACTTGATCTCCGACATGCACACCTCCGTATTACTGATGATTATATCATCAGTATTCTTTCGTTGAAACCCCGCAGTTTCTTTTTTTCCTTTATTTTCCTTACTGTTTTACGATGAAAATGTAAGAGCTTTCATTATACATGATTTCGGTTATCTTGCCTATGCCTTAAGCATAGGCAATGCTGAATCCCCCATATATACTCTGATTTTTGTGCGCATTTTCATTTCTCTTGCGCGCGCATATTCCTGCGCAATACAAAAATACAAAACGCGCTATTCGACCTAAAAAAGTTATTTGGTTATCAAAAACCACTTGACATAATCCGACAACGAGAGTAGTATATATGTGGTTATACATAACCAAATGAGAGTGTTGATGTGATAGAAAAGAAATTATTGACGGATACGAAACTAATTGACATGCGCAAAGAGATTCTTGGGGATATTGAACGTTGTCTGCGTAAGCGTAGTGAAGTAGATTACTACCGTGTTTTAACAGCTACATATCTCTTAGCAAACGTTGGAAATGGCTTGTCATATGAAGAAACTCTAGCTTCTTATGACCATGACAATGAATTACATTTCATGATTGACAAGGATGAATTTAAAGCACTACAAGGCTTATGCGACAAATATCCACCTGAAGCATTTGCTGTGGCAGCTATGACGAGTGA
>OMYM01000357.1 GCA_900315225.1 uncultured Erysipelotrichaceae bacterium
CTGGCTATAGCCAAAGCCCGCATCTATCAAATTCATGTGTTCCGAGCCATTTGCCGAGATTGACAACGAATAGTTGGCCGCCTCATCAATCATCCCCAGATAGTTCACCAGGTTCTTTCCCTGGCTGTCTATTTCCGCAATGGATTCATTGCTGGCACGATAATAGCGTTCCGCCGTGGCACGCATAGGAGAAATATAGCATACATTTTCAAGGAAGTTGCTCAAATACACAGCGTCAGCATTGAACATGCCTGAACAGTAAAGAAGCGCCATGCAGTTAAGCAGTTCCGTACATTCCGGATCACCAACCATACGACCAAACAAACTACCATACCCATAAATGGACGAAGCAGCATGGCTTGAAAAGAACTCTTTCCAATCAGTTTGCTTATAGCCAAAAGCCCAATAGCGCCCTAAAACCCTTGCACATTCAGCGACCTGGCTACCATTCAATCACAATTGCTACAGTTTGTCAAAGGTGGAAACGAACTGTCCTGTGGCGGGAAAAAAGCCTTTCCCAAACATCACATTGCTTTTGAGATAACCACTTCCCATCAGCCATGATGTAAGGTAATGGAAATTGGAAAGACTTGGTTTATCAGATAGAATGCTCGCAATCATGTTCATAAAACCATCATCGGATGATGGTTTGGTGTTTCCAAAAGAAATCTGGGAATCCGCTGGACATTCATAGGTATCGCCGTGAATCGTATATGAAACAAGCTTGTCATCCATATAGTTGACTGAAACTTCGCATCCTTGGATAGACATGCTTATTTTGGTAACTTGTTCTATTTCGTTATGTCTTGCGATGACAAACGAATACTTTATTTCTTCGTTATTCTTGATCGTCTCATCTGTTTTCGTAGCATTGCTTTTAACAAAAAATGAGATTTCCAATTTTTCCGATCCATTCCCCAATGCATTTTGGAAGCTTCCAAAATCCACATATCCATTTGGTCCCCCAGACCAAAGAATTGGTCCGATCAAGGAAGTTATTCGAACCATTCATAAACCCTGCATAATTGCTTCCTTCCGAAAGCCTGCGATACCATAGCGTGTTTTCACAGAACTGGATAAGCTTTGTAATAACCGATTCATTATCCGTTGGTGTGTTCCTGTAAATCACAGACTCCGCAAATATTAGGTAATATTAGCCCTTTCGGAACCTGTGTCCAAAACATTTCTTGGCTGGTTCTCTATTCTGAGGAGAGTAGACCTGCCAAGCTTCCAGAGAATGCAATTTTTTCGGTGGAGGGGGGACGCCTGAAATATCAACAATAAGAAATTGGTAATTCCCCTATGTCTCGTCAAGATAGCCAGCGTATCATAGTGGAAATGAGTTAAAATCATCATGTTTTCTTATTTGTAAATTCCAATCATCTGTGCAGCTTGCTATAGAGAACATGATGATTTAAAGGTGTCCTCTGCCCTTGGCTTTCGAAACCTATATGCCTGTACGCAAGCTATATTGTTATTAGTAATATATAGCGCATAATAATTGTCAACAGACAATCGGCAGGGGATTTGTGTGATTTCACGACAAGTTCATAACTCTATGTGTAATATTATACTTGAACGAACAAATAAGTAGATAATGCTCAACGCGTATATCGTCCGGGTGTCGCTGTCGCTAAAGACTTTTTCCAGTCCCGCCAGCACAGGCTGCGTGCATGCCAAAACCATGGCGTATTCACCATAGTTCTTGGTCTGCAGGTCGATGTCCCTGAGGTCTAGCTTCATGTTGACTGCCGCTTGAGTGACACGGGCAATCTCATCCGGCGTGGCGCCTGCCAGTTCGGAATCCCGGAGCCCCGATGGACCATCCACCGGTTCGGAGTCTTTTCCTTTCAGTTCCAGATAGGTTTTGTTGGGGATGAACTACCCTCCCTCGATTTTCCCTATCGTGTCACCGCTGTCATGCTTTCCTTTGCCTGGATACTTCGGATCCGGCTTGTACGCGGCTTTATACACATAGAAATGCTTCTTGCCCCCAATAGTTTTTGAATGCGTATAGACCACCTTCACAAAGCAGTCCATATCTGAAGGCCTAAGGGCATCTATCTCCTTCGGTACTGCATACCTTCCATTTGACGCATGTCTTGCCATGTATAATCCCTCCCGAATGTGGTATTACCTAATACAATGATGGATTATACACCAATTAGGCAATATTGTGAAATGCCTCTGAGTCAATAAGCATCGATGTTTTTACACCGAATATTACCTAATAGTTATCTTGTTACCTAATATATAAGGAGTCTGTGGTAAATGTATTTTTTACCGATAGTTTGTTGTCCACAAGACTTATGTTCAAACTCTTCTTCAGACTTGTATCAATGAATTGATGTTCCTTTGCATCACTGAAGTATTCATAGTCGATCAACACTCTTCCGTTGCATGTCAATTTTTCGGAAACAAGATTATCGGGATCCCATTTTTGATATTCATACTCCACCATGTCATCGCCAAACATGAAAGTGTATTTAAACAAAGCAGGTCTCTGAATGTCTTCCAAGGAGATGTAGTTCTGTTGATAGGCTGAAGGAACCCTTTCCTTATCGGTAAGATGTGAGATGATATCAAAGAGCGCAATGCCAAGTGAAGTCTTTCCAACACCGTTTTTCCCATATATTATCGCTTTCTTTACGATTCCGTTTTCAACTAGATTTTGATTAAAACCATAGCCTTCAGCACTTAAATCAAAGCAAAGCCTTTTTGGGAATCCCTTGAAGTTCTCCACTTCAAATCTTTTCAACATATCGCTTATCATCCTCTCTTTATTCGTAAGAACAGTTCCTTCTTGGCAACAGGATAATTCCTGTCGAACCATGATTTATGAGGTCGCAACGATGATCCACGCCTGATGCAAGGACACCACCTAATCAGTCTCTTGTGATCGTGATTCATTTAGAGACATAAACTGGAAGTTGTCTATCTTTCCTGCTCGTTCACCATTTGAGTCCCGCCTGATCGTATGCTCGGTGAAGATTGTTGTGTATGACGATATGGCAACGGCTTCCTTCATGATTGTCAACCGAGGGATGACCAGCTTCTGCATTGTTGGAAGCTTTCGCAAACGCAGTTTTCTGTTCACGCTGCGAGAGCTTTGGATCGAACGCGGCGGACAGCGCGTTCCGCCCGGCTTCCTGAAAGGATCGCAGATCCTCAAACTCATCCTCGATCAGATTCTTGGCGAGCCTTTCCGTCAGCGTTTTGCGAAGTTCATCGGAGAGCCTGAACGGGAAATCCCGTTCGGACTTAATCTTCGCCCGCAGGTCCTGCGGCACGGGATAACGATACGCCCCTCGAAGATACCTGCCTTCAATGAAACCGAATGTTTCCGCGTCGCGCTTGTCGGTCCTTTTCGTGAACGTAAATACAATAGAGGCGTTCCTCATCATGCTGCCCGTCGAAACGGTTTTGTGATAGACGCTACAGCCCAGATACCGGTCGTAGTGGTCATACACCCAACCGTCGTCGAGCATCTCTTGCTCCGGCTGTTCGGAAAACCGATACTCGCGGAGCCTCATTGTATGGCCGAAGGAGGACGTAATATTGGCATTGGATTCAAACTTGACCGATGTGATCCGATACAATGCGCCGATCGCTTCCCATTCACATTCTTCTTTGTAGATGAGCAGTTTATCAAACGCGATATCCCACTTGTGAAACGGATATGCGACGATCGTTTCGCCGCTCTTTCCGTAATAGACGGTGTCCTCATCTATCGACACGGGCTTCGACCGGTCGCAGGTGAAGGCGTACCAATCCTCATTTATGCCTGCGTTTGCGCATTCATTGAGAAACTGTTCCTTGGTTTTGATTCTGCATTTGTCGAGCAGTTCCTGTTCACGCTTTGCATAATAGGCTTCCTGTTCTTCTTTTGTCATGTTAATTCCTCTCCAAATACCGATTTGTCAATCATCCGAAATTCTGAGTTCATCCTTCAGCGGTTCATTCAGGTAAGAATATGCCTTGTCCTTCTTTTTCCTACGTCACAAACAAACAGAATCTTAAATTGCTTTCACTCTTCCTGGCTTTCCAGCAGCTTTCTCAATGCCTCAACATCGGGAAGGGCTTTCCGCAGCTCATCCGACATGTCTTTGGAAGTCTTATAGGTAGCCACGCCCATCGGTTTCGCGTAATCCTGTATCACATAATCCACGAAAGACTTGTTCATATCCTTGCAGAGGATAAGACCGATGGACGGATTCTCATGTGGCTTCCGCTCAAACCCATCCAGTACGCTCAGGTAGCCCTGCAGCTGTCCCAGATAGGATGTCTTGAACTTCCCGGTCATCAGTTCCACCGCTACCAGGCACTTCAACTAACGGTTGAAAAACAGAAGGTCAATATACTGGTCTTACCCGAAAGCGTCCAAGTGATACTGGTTGCGGATGAAGTTCTTGACATTATGGAGGATGGCATTCTCCACAACCCGCTCGTCCACATCCTGCTTATCCCAGACTCCCAATTCCTCCACATTGAAATAATCCAAAAGATACTCATCCTTGAACGTGTTGATGACATGGAAAGCCTGCTCCGCCGTTGGCAACGTCTACAGGAAATTGTTCGGTAGGCTGCCC
This sequence comes from uncultured Erysipelotrichaceae bacterium, assembly GCA_900315225.1. Lineage (GTDB taxonomy): Bacteria > Bacillota_I > Bacilli_A > Erysipelotrichales > Erysipelotrichaceae > Bulleidia. The sequence goes on from OMYM01000357.1 coordinate 4,590, forward strand.
TGGTGGTGATAGTCGTCACGGGCAATGCTTGCGATCAGTGCCTCGCGGCTGTATTTTTTATCAGCACATCTCTTGATGCAAGAAGCTCTGGTTCAGATTTGTCCAGATACGACCATTTTGGCAGAAGCATCTGCCAAATTCAATTCCAGCAGTTCCTTGTCCAGCCTCTCACTGATGGCATCAATGGCTCCCTTTCCCCAGAAGCCCTTCCTGGAATTCAGAGAGATGTATTTACCAATGCCGTAATAGAGCATCAGCTGTTTCTCATTCACAGAGCGTGCCGCATCATACTGGCTCTGCAGGATCGCCGTCTTGATGATTTCTTCGGCTTTATCATAATTTGTGATCTTATCCATGTAAGTGCCTCCATTTCCCTTTGCTTCGACACCAGCTTCAGAAATTGTGTATCGTTCATCTGTTCGTTGGCCAGGTATTCACCATGAAAGAGCGTATAAGTAGTGATTGGTGGCGGAGCGTTCTACGCTTCTTTTCTGCTTTCAATTATGCTCTTTCACAGTCCGCTCTATCATTGGTTCATACTTCTCGTTGAACGGACACTGACTGGTGTAGTACAGGACATACCCCTCTTCATCCATATGAGGATGCTTAGCACATTCCTTGAATCTCGGTGGTTCAGAATCAGCAGAAAAGGCAGATGACACAGCATGATATCGTTATCTGATTCATCGCAGACAGCAAAGTCCTTATATTTCAGGAATTTGATCAGAAAGGAATTGCTTTCCTTCCTTTTTCCCAAAGCAATCGGAATAATTGTTTTGCCATAAGACAGCGCCCGTTCAACTTCTTTGTCAACCCGAATTGAATTCTGGGATTGATCAGTCAACAACGCCAAGCATTTTGCTTTCTTTATTGCTTTTGTAATCACTCCCGCATAATTGCTTCCAGCAGGAATATCTCCTGGAGCCTTTGAACTGTAGCTGATATGTGCCAAGCCCCTCCATCTCGTCTTGCTATTTTCCACCAGCATCCGGTATTTCAATTCCAAACACTTCCGCGATGTCTTTGTCAGCAATGCCCTGGCTTGCTTTCTCTCTCGCAAGCAACGTCATGTATTTATCGTGTTCCCCATCGTCGATACGCAAGATATCCATGGCACCTTGAGCAGTCGTATGAAAAGCGTTCATGGCATTCTTGATAAAATCAAGGTTTGTCTTCACATTATCAATCTTTGCCTTGATCTTTGCTTGTTCCATGGCTATCCGCATGCCTTCCGCCCTGTTGTATTTCGCAATGGCTTCCCAGTAGCTGCACATGCCCTCCATCGCCTCTTCAATCTCCTTTGTCATCGGGAGCCTGTAGTCATTCTCCAATATACTCTTCCGGTCTTTCACGGGTCTCGTTGAAAGCAGGCAGCTCAGGAACCTGATGATGTCCGAGCGGAACCACATTCCATCATCGTTCAGGAAAACGATGATGATCCTCATCCTGTCGCATTCCCTGGCATCGTTCTCGTCGATGAAGCATGACTCGGCGATTCTCTTCATTCCATACTCCGCGTAGGAGTTCCTCTTCTGGCGCGTTGGATCGGGGCAGATCCAGATGCTGTAGACCTTCTGAAGCTTCCTGTAGTCTGTGTTCTGGAACACCGTCCCCTTCTGCCTGCTGACCAGGCGACCAACGTAGTACACCGCCCGTGCGGCGATTGGGTATCTGGGGCTTGCGTCTCCTTGGATCTCCACGTTAATCGTCAGACCAACGACCTTTTTTGTATTGGGCACCTTTGCCGTGAACAGGACGTCGAACTTGATCGCATCTTGGTCCGGCGCGACAACACCAGTCTGGATCTCGTCCACAATGCACTCGTTCTGGATGAACTCAACATCAAAGGTCTTGAACTCATCGACGCATTCCTTCAGGATGCGCGCAAGGACCGCCTTGTGCCTGATGAGGCTCTTTGCGCACTCGTCAAGTTTGGCCTTGATCTCTGAGACATCAATAGTGTTCGCAGGGTTTATCTGCACTATTGCCATATATTGCCTGTACCTCATTGTTTTCTTATATTATAGAACAATCAATCCATTTATGCAAGGTATTTTTTCAGGAAAGAGTGGGACAAGCTGTTCTATGTTCCGATAGCTGTACTTGGCGATATCTTAACCTCTCAGCCTAGCATTCTCATCATCAAGCGTACAGGTATCAAATTCAAGGATGAATTGCCATATGCAGGATTTTTCTCTCGATAGGCTTGATCGTCTCTGGAAAAACATCATTGTTTAATGTTACCTTATCTTTAAAATCATCATATGCCAAATGATAGAAGTTACTTACAATATAATCCACAAAGTGGCTTGGTGTCAATGGGCGATTGACGGGGACCCTACAGTCATGATACTGACCAATCGTAACATGAGATTCTGGATGATTCAATGCTTTCACTACCTCGTCTCTACAGTCATACTCAAAGCGAATCGGTACAATCACATTTCTTGGGGTCAATGCATTCGAAAAACAGCGCATCTTCCAAATA